>NZ_JBWKCI010000011.1:0-344459 GCF_056436565.1 Streptomyces sp. NPDC043726 | reverse complement strand
ATGACCTTCCTGATCGCGGTACCGACCGGTGTGAAGTTCTTCAACTGGATCGGCACCATGTGGAAGGGCTCGCTGTCCTTCGAGACACCGATGCTCTGGGCGACCGGCTTCCTCATCACCTTCACCTTCGGTGGTCTGACCGGTGTCATCCTGGCCTCGCCGCCGATGGACTTCCACGTCTCGGACTCGTACTTCGTCGTGGCGCACTTCCACTACGTGGTGTTCGGCACCGTGGTGTTCGCGATGTTCTCCGGCTTCCACTTCTGGTGGCCGAAGTTCACCGGCAAGATGCTCGACGAGCGGCTCGGCAAGATCACGTTCTGGACGCTGTTCATCGGCTTCCACGGCACCTTCCTGGTCCAGCACTGGCTGGGCGCGGAGGGCATGCCGCGGCGTTACGCGGACTACCTCGCGGCCGACGGCTTCACGGCCCTGAACACGGTCTCGACGATCAGCTCCTTCGTCCTCGGTCTGTCGATCCTGCCGTTCTTCTACAACGTGTGGAAGACCGCCAAGTACGGCAAGAAGATCGAGGTCGACGACCCGTGGGGCTACGGCCGTTCGCTCGAGTGGGCGACGTCCTGCCCGCCGCCGCGGCACAACTTCCTCACCCTGCCGCGGATCCGCAGCGAATCCCCGGCGTTCGACCTGCACCACCCTGAGATCGCCGCTCTCGACCAGCTCGAGAACGCCCCTCACGGTGACAAGGCCCTGGCTGGTGGCAAGGAGGCCGGCAAGTGAAGATCCAAGGCAGGATGTTCATCTGGCTGAGCGTCTTCGTCCTCGCCATGGCGGTCGTCTACGGCGTGTGGTCGAAGGAGCCGGCCGGTACGACGGCCCTCTTCCTGGCGTTCGGCCTGTGCATCATGATCGGCTTCTACCTGGGCTTCACGGCCCGCCGGGTGGACGCGGGCGCACAGGACAACAAGAACGCGGACGTGGCCGACGACGCCGGCGAGGTCGGGTTCTTCAGCCCGCACAGCTGGCAGCCGCTCGCGCTGGCCGTCGGTGGCGCGCTCGCGTTCCTCTCGGTCGCCATCGGCTGGTGGCTGATGTACTTCTCGGCCCCGCTGATCCTGGTCGGCATCTGGGGCTGGGTCTTCGAGTACTACCGCGGTGAGAACCGCACCCAGTAACACGCGCCGAGCGCGAAAGAGCCCGGACACTCCGTCAGGAGGGTCCGGGCTCCTCCTTTTGCCACGCGGGATGTCCCTCGTAAGAGTTACTCGGCGCGCCGCCCTTGACGAGGCTCCCTAGCGTCGTCCTCATGAACAGAACTCCGCGCACCCGCACCGTCGTCGGATGCACGCTGCTGGTGATCGCGCTCGGCGCGAGCGGCACGGCATGCGGCGGAGACGGCAACCCGCTGTCCGCCGCGCCGTACGACGCGGCGGACCAGATCGCCTTCAACGGCCCCACGAAGGAAGGGAAGAAGGCCGACCCGGACAAGCCCCTGGAGATCACCGCCGAGGGCTCGGACGGGCGTATCACGGACGTCACGGCCGTGGACGCCACAGGACGCTACGTGAGCGGCGAACTCTCCGCCGACGGCAGCCGTTGGCACAGCACCTCCCCGCTGGCCGCCAACGCCCGCTACACGGTCCGTGTGTCCACCGAGGACGAGGACGGCGCCCCCGGCCGCCGGGTCCTGACCTTCGACACCGGCAAGCCGCTCAGCAAGAAGCGCCTGGACGTCACCTTCGGCCCCAAGGCGGGCACGTACGGCGTCGGCCAGCCCATCATCGCCGAACTGAGCAAGCCGGTCAGGGACGAGGCCCAGCGGGCCGTCGTCGAGCGCGCCCTGAAGGTCGAGTCCACGCCCGCCGTGGACGGTGCCTGGCACTGGGTGGACGACAAGAAGCTCCACTACCGCCCCAAGGAGTACTGGCCCACCCACGCCACCGTGCGGGCCCGCAGCAACCTGGACGGCATCAAGATCAGTGACCGGCTGTGGGGCGGCAGGGCCAAGCCGCTCAGGATCACCACGGGGGACGAGGTCATCGCCGTGACGGACGCCTCGTCCCACCGGATGACCGTCTACAAGAACGGCGAGGAGATCAAATCCATGCCGGTCACCACCGGCAAGCCCGGCTTCGACACGCGCAACGGCGTCAAGGTCGTACTGGCCAAGGAGTACTTCGTACGGATGCGCGGAACCAGCATCGGGATCGCGGAGGGTTCGGCGGAGTCGTACGACCTGCCCGTCTACTACGCGACCCGGGTCACCTGGAGCGGCGAGTACGTGCACGCCGCCCCCTGGTCCGTGGGCTCCCAGGGCTCCGCCAACGTCAGCCACGGCTGCACCGGCATGAGCACCGGCAACGCCGCCTGGTTCTTCGAGAACGTCCGCGAGGGCGACCTCGTCAAGGTGATCAACTCGAACGGCCACACGATGGAGCCGTTCGGCAACGGCTTCGGCGACTGGAACCTCGACTGGCAGAAGTGGCGCAAGGGCAGCGCCCTGGTGGGCGGCACGCCGGAGAGCCCCCGCCCGGAGGAGAGGGCCCGGCTACGTCCGCAGAGCGTCTGACGTACGCCCTGTCAGGCGCTCTGCAGCCGCTGGGTGCGCAGCAGGGAGGCCAGCGCGGCGGCGAACTCCACCGGGTCCACCGGCAGCGTCACCGCCGCCTCGGCGCGGCTCCAGGTGGCCAGCCAGGCGTCCTGCGGCCGACCGATCAGCAGCAGTACGGGCGGGCAGTTGAAGACCTCGTCCTTGATCTGACGGCACATCCCCATGCCGCCCATGGGCACGGCCTCGCCGTCCAGCACACAGACGTCGATCCCGCCCTTGTCCAGCTCCTTGAGCACGGCGGCGGGGGTCGCGCACTCCACGAACTCCACCAAGGGGACGTCCTGGGCCGGCCGTCGGCCGGTGGCGAGCCGTACCTGTTCGCGGGTGTTGGAATCGTCGCTGTAGACCAGCACCGTGGCGGTCGGCTGCATTGTTCCTCCGTGACGTCAGCGTCGTAAGGACAGGCCCGTTGGGGCGGATGCTACTCCCTTGAACACCACGTCAACACCGGTATGGAGCAGGGAGACACTCCGAACGGCACCCCCCGGAGTGAGGGCGGGATAAGCGACCGACATAATGTCGGTCGTGGCGACAGCAACGACAGTAGAAACCGGGCACGCGCACCCGTCGGTCAACCGGCCGAACCTCACCAGCGTCGGAACCATCATCTGGCTGAGTTCCGAGCTGATGTTCTTCGCGGCCCTCTTCGCGATGTACTTCACCCTGCGATCGGTGACCGGTCCCGAGTTCTGGAAGGAGAAGGCAGACTTCCTGAACTTCCCCTTCTCGGCGACCAACACCACGATCCTGGTGCTCTCCTCCCTCACCTGCCAGCTCGGCGTGTTCGCCGCCGAGCGCGGTGACGTGAAGAAGCTCCGGATGTGGTTCCAGATCACCTTCGTGATGGGTGCGATCTTCATCGGCGGCCAGGTCTACGAGTACACCGAGCTGGTGAAGAAGGACGGGCTCTCGCTCTCCTCCGACCCGTACGGCTCGGTGTTCTACCTGACCACCGGCTTCCACGGCCTGCACGTGACGGGAGGCCTCATCGCCTTCCTGCTGGTCCTCGGCCGTACCTACGCGGCCAAGAGATTCACTCACGAGCAGGCGACCGCCGCCATCGTCGTGTCCTACTACTGGCACTTCGTCGATGTCGTCTGGATCGGCCTCTTCGCCACGATCTACATGATCAAGTAGCCGGGCCCGTTCCCGCGCGCTGCAAGCAACGAGCAAGCAAGCGCACATCCCAGAAGCATCGACGCAGAAGATCCTGACACCGGGGTAATCCGTGAAAAAGCTCTCCGCACGACGACGCCATCCGCTGGCGGCGGTCGTCGTCCTACTCCTCGCGCTGGCGGCCACTGGGGGGCTGTACGCCTTTGTCGCGCCCACGGGCAAGGCGCAGGCAGAGGAAACCGCCCAGTCTCTCGCCATCGACGAGGGTAAGAAGCTCTACGCCGTCGGCTGCGCCAGCTGCCACGGAACCGGCGGTCAGGGCACCTCCGACGGTCCGAGCCTCGTGGGCGTCGGCGCCGCGGCCGTGGACTTCCAGGTCGGCACCGGCCGCATGCCGGCCGCGACCTCGCAGATGGCCCAGGCGCCGAAGAAGAAGGTCGTCTACTCGCAGGCCGAGATCGACCAGCTCGCGGCGTACATCGCCTCGCTGGGCGCCGGTCCGAACATCCCGACCGAGGCGGAGTACGGCCCCGAGGGCGCCGACATCGCCAAGGGTGGCGAGCTGTTCCGCACCAACTGCGCGCAGTGCCACAACTTCACCGGCAAGGGTGGTGCGCTGACCCACGGCAAGTACGCGCCGTCCCTCGAGGGCGTGAGCCCGAAGCACATCTACGAGGCCATGCAGACCGGCCCGCAGAACATGCCCTCTTTCCCCGACACCACGCTGTCGTCGCAGAACAAGAAGGACATCATCGCCTACCTTGACGCGGTCAACGGCGATGACACCGAGAGCCCCGGTGGTCTTGAGCTGGGCGGACTCGGTCCGGTCAGCGAGGGCCTGTTCGCCTGGGTCTTCGGACTCGGCGCGATGATCGCGGTCGCCGTCTGGGTCGCCGCTCGGACCGCAAAGGCCAAGAAGTCATGAGTAGCAAAGACATTCCAGAAGAGAACCTGCCCGCAGAGCAGGACGCACACGGCGCGGTGGGCGTCGCGGACGAGAAAGACCCGTTCGCGGACCCCGGCCTGCCGCCCCACGAGCACCGGATCCAGGACATCGACGAGCGGGCCGCCAGGCGGTCCGAGCGCGCGGTGGCCATGCTGTTCACGGTGTCGATGCTGGCGACCGTCGGCTTCATCGCCTCCTACGTGGCGATCCCCGTCGACAAGTCGGTCTTCATCTTCCCGCTGGGCCACATCAGCGCGCTGAACTTCGCGCTGGGCATGACGATGGGCGTCTCGCTGTTCTGCATCGGCGCGGGCGCGGTCCACTGGGCCCGCACGCTGATGTCGGACGTCGAGGTCGCCGAGGAGCGGCACGCCGTCGCCTCGCCGCCGGAGGTCAAGGCCAAGGTCCTGGCCGACTTCGCGGACGGCGCCAGGGAGTCCGCGATCGGCCGTCGCAAGCTGATCCGGAACACGATGTTCGGTGCGCTGGCCCTGTTCCCGCTCTCCGGCGTCGTCCTCCTGCGTGACCTCGGCCCGCTGCCCGGGACCAAGCTCCGCCACACCCTGTGGTCCAAGGGCAAGCTGCTCGTCAACATGAACACCAACGAGCCGCTGCGTCCTTCGGACGTGGTGGTCGGCTCCCTCACCTTCTGCAAGCCGGAGGGCCTGGAGGAGCACGACCACGACTTCCAGAAGGAGATCGCCAAGGCGGCCCTGATGATCGTCCGTATCCAGCCGGACAACATCAAGGACAAGCGCGAGCTCGAGTGGTCGCACGAGGGCATCGTGGCGTACTCGAAGATCTGCACCCACGTCGGTTGCCCGATCTCCCTGTACGAGCAGCAGACGCACCACGCGCTGTGCCCCTGCCACCAGTCCACCTTCGACCTCTCCGACGGCGCCCGAGTGATCTTCGGCCCCGCCGGGCACGCCCTGCCGCAGCTGCGCATCGGCGTGAACGACGAGGGCTATCTCGAAGCGCTCGGCGACTTCGATGAGCCCGTCGGTCCTGCATTCTGGGAGCGCGGATGAGCACTACCGAGACCACCGAGTCCCGCGCACGCGGGAAAGCCCCGGCCGGCGAGCGAGTCGCCGACTGGGCCGACGGCCGACTGGGCATCTACGGCCTGGCCAAGGCCAACATGCGCAAGATCTTCCCCGACCACTGGTCGTTCATGCTGGGTGAGGTCTGCCTCTACAGCTTCATCATCATCATCCTCACGGGTGTGTACCTGACGCTGTTCTTCCACCCGTCGATGAACGAGGTGGAGTACCACGGCAGTTACGTCCCGCTGCAGGGTCAGCTGATGTCGGAGGCGTTCAGCTCCACGCTGCACATCTCCTTCGACGTCCGCGGTGGTCTGCTCATCCGGCAGATCCACCACTGGGCGGCGCTGATCTTCCTCGCCGGCATGTTCGTGCACATGATGCGCGTGTTCTTCACGGGCGCGTTCCGCAAGCCGCGCGAGATCAACTGGGTCTTCGGCTTCCTGCTGTTCGTCCTCGGCATGTTCACCGGCTTCACCGGTTACTCGCTCCCGGACGACCTGCTCTCCGGCACCGGTGTGCGCTTCATGGAGGGCGCCATCCTGTCCGTGCCGATCGTCGGCACGTACCTGGCGTTCTTCCTCTTCGGCGGGGAGTTCCCGGGCGGCGACTTCGTGGCCCGCTTCTACTCGGTCCACATCCTGCTGCTGCCGGGCATCATGCTCGGTCTGGTGGTCGGCCACCTGATCCTGGTCGTCTACCACAAGCACACGCAGTACGCGGGTCCGGGCAAGACGAACAAGAACGTCGTCGGCATGCCGCTGCTGCCGGTCTACATGGCCAAGGCCGGAGGCTTCTTCTTCCTGGTCTTCGGTGTCATCGCGGCCATCTCGGCGATCGCCACGATCAACCCGATCTGGGCGCTGGGCCCCTACCGTCCGGACCAGGTGTCCACCGGCGCGCAGCCCGACTGGTACATGGGCTTCTCCGAGGGCCTGATCCGTGTCATGCCGGGCTGGGAGATCAACTTCTGGGGTCACACGCTCGTCCTGGGTGTGTTCATCCCGCTGGTGATCTTCCCGCTGGTCCTGGTCGCGATCGCGGTCTACCCGTTCATCGAGTCCTGGGTCACCGGCGACAAGCGCGAGCACCACATCCTGGACCGCCCGCGCAACGCGCCGACCCGTACGGCCTTCGGTGTCGCCTGGATCACCTGGTACATGGTCCTGCTGATCGGTGGTGGAAACGACCTCTGGGCCACCCACTTCCACCTGTCGATCAACGCCATCACCTGGTTCGTCCGCATCGGGTTCTTCGTCGCCCCGGTCCTGGCCTTCGTCATCACCAAGCGGATCTGCCTCGGCCTCCAGCGCCGGGACAAGGACAAGGTGCTGCACGGCCGCGAGTCGGGCATCATCAAGCGCCTGCCGCACGGTGAGTTCATCGAGGTGCACGAGCCGCTCAGCCAGGACGTGCTGCACACCCTCACCGCGCACGAGCAGTACCAGCCGGCCGAGCTCGGCCCGGTGGTCGACGAGAACGGCGTCGAGCGCAAGGTGAAGGGCACCGAGAAGCTGCGCGTCAAGCTCAGCAAGGCGTACTACGGCGAGGAGTCCCAGATTCCGAAGCCGACCGTCGAGGAGTACAAGGAGATCACGAGCGGCCACGGCCACCACTGATCGCTGCGCACGCCACGCCAGCCGAAGGGCCCCGTCCGGTGTTCGGACGGGGCCCTTCGCCGTGCCCCGGGCTGGATAGGGTGGGGAGCACACCGAGCCCACCCCCCATGGCGTCGGGGTGGACACCTTTCTACGACTCTCAGGAGCGGCCTTATGAGCGCTGTGACCCCCGCTGGAGGCGACATCGCGGCGGGCCGTTCCTGGCCCCTGTTGCTGAACGGCCTGCTGGAGGGGCGCGATCTCAGCGCCGACGACACGGCCTGGGCGATGGACCTGATCATGCGCGGGGAGGCGACCGACGCGCAGATCGCCGGGTTCGTGGTGGCCCTGCGGGCCAAGGGCGAGACGGTCGAGGAGATCACCGGTTTCGTCCGCACGATGTACGAGCACGCGAACGTGATCGAGGTGTCCGGCGACACCGTCGACATCGTCGGCACGGGCGGTGACGGCGCCAAGACCGTCAACATCTCCACGATGTCCGCGATCGTGGTGGCCGGCGCGGGCGCCAAGGTCGTCAAGCACGGCAACCGGGCCGCGTCCTCCGCCTCGGGCTCCTCCGACGTCCTGGAGAAGCTCGGGGTCAACCTGGAGCTGCCGGTGGCGCGGGTGCCGCAGGTGGTCGAGGAGGCCGGGATCACCTTCTGCTTCGCGGCGAAGTTCCACCCGGCGATGCGGCACGCGGGCGCGGCGCGCGGCCAGCTCGGGATCAGAACCGTCTTCAACGTCCTCGGCCCGCTCACCAACCCCGCCCGGGTACGGGCGCAGGCCGTCGGGGTCGCCGATCCGCGGATGGCGCCGATCGTGGCGGGCGTGTTCGCCGAGCGCGGCAACTCCTCGCTGGTGTTCCGCGGTGACGACGGCCTGGACGAGCTGACCACCACCTCGACCTCCCGGGTCTGGATCGTCCGCGACGGCAAGGTCACCGAGGAGGCCTTCGACCCCCGCGACGTCGGCATCGACCTCGTCCCGGTGGAGGCCCTGCGGGGCGCCGACGCGTCGTACAACGCGGACGTGGCCCTGCGCCTGCTGAACGGCGAGACCGGCCCCGTCCGGGACGCCGTACTCCTGAACTCGGCGGCGGCGCTGGTGGCCCTGCACCTCACCGAGGCCCCGCTGACGGAGCAGATCCGGGCCGGCATGGCGAAGGCTGCGGAGTCGATCGACTCGGGCGCGGCCAAGCGGACGCTGGAGCGGTGGGTGGCCGCCAGCAACAGCTGACGGCGCCGCACGGATGTCCCGCGATCCGGACACGGGTTGCGGGACATCGATCATTTCGCGTACGTTCCCGTACCAGGTCATGAGTGACAGTCATGAGGCCCCGGCCGACTGTCCGGCAACCCTCCGTCCGTGGCGGGGTGCCCCGGGTGAAGACCAGGCCGTAGGCAGCGAGGTCTACGGCAAGCGCGGACCCCTCTCGACACCAGGGGTCCTGGTCATTCGAGGGAGTCTCCCGTGAGCAAGCGAATGCGATAGGGCCGCCGAGCCCCGCCTCCGCGCACCCTTCTTCTCCTTTCCTCGTACGCCTTCACGGGAGCCCCGTCATGTCTGTCCCCACCGCTGTCTCCGCCCAGGCCGTTTGTTCCCCCCTGCCCGTTCTGGGCCGTGATGTCACCGTCCCGCTGGTCACCGGCGGCGAGGTCACCTACGCCGCGCTCGACTACGCCGCCAGCGCCCCCGCGCTGCAGCGCGTGTGGGACGACGTGGCCGCCTACGCGCCGTACTACGGCAGCGTGCACCGGGGCGCCGGGTACCTCTCGCAGCTGTCCACGGACCTCTTCGAGAACGCCCGCGAGACCGTCGCCGAGTTCCTGGACTGCCGCGCCGACGACCAGCTGATCTTCACCCGGTCCACCACGGACTCGCTGAACCTGCTCGCCGCCGCGCTGCCCGCCGACTGCCAGGTCTTCGTCTTCGAGACCGAGCACCACGCCTCGCTGCTGCCCTGGCGGGACGCCCGCGTCACCTGCCTCAACGCCCCGCGCACCCCGCGCCAGGCCGTCGAGACCCTGGAGCGCGCCCTCGCCGACCGCGACCCTCAGGGCCCCGCCCTGGTCTGTGTCACCGGCGCCTCGAACGTCACCGGTGAGCTGTGGCCGGTGCGGGAGCTGGCCGCCGCCGCCCACGCGCACGGCGCCCGGATCGTCCTCGACGCCGCCCAACTCGCCCCGCACCACCCGGTCTCCGTGCGCGACCTCGACGTGGACTGGGTCGCCTTCTCCGGCCACAAGCTCTACGCGCCCTTCGGCTCCGGCGTCCTCGCCGGCCGCGCCGACTGGCTGCGGGCCGCCGAGCCGTACCTCGCGGGCGGTGGCGCCAGCCGCAAGGTCGCCCGGCGCGCGGACGGGGGAGTGGACGTGGAGTGGCACGACAGCGCGGCGCGGCACGAGGCCGGGTCGCCGAACGTCATCGGCGCCTACTCCATCGCGTCGGCCTGCAAGGCCCTCACGGAGGCCGGGTTCGACACCCTCGTGGCCCGTGAGCAGTACCTGATCGAGAAGGTCCGCGCGGGCCTGGCCGAGGTCCCCGAGGTCCGCGTCCTCTCCCTGTTCGGCGACGACGCCCCCCGCGTCGGCGTCATCTCCTTCGTCGTCGACGGCTGGAACAGCTCCCACTTCGCCGCCGCCCTCTCCGCCGAGTACGGCATCGGAGTGCGCGACGGACTGTTCTGCGCCCACCCCCTGGTCCGCACCCTGCTCGGCAGCGACCCGCAGACCCAGGGCGAGTGCGGCGCCCCCGAGGCGGCGCCCGGCGAGAAGTCCCTGAACGCGATCCGGGTGAGCTTCGGCGCGGGCACGCCGGACGAGCACGTGGAGCGGTTCGTGACCGCGGTGCGCGAACTGGTCCGGGACGGGGCGAAGTGGAACTACCGCACGCAGGACGGGCGTTGCGTCCCCGCGGTGTGATCGTCTGACGTACGCTCCCCCTGGGGATCAGGTGGGGGAGGCACGGGGTGCAGACGCTGCGGGGGACGGATCCTCGGCGGATCGGGCCGTACGAGGTGCTCGGGCGGCTCGGCGCCGGGGGAATGGGCGAGGTGTATCTCGCCGAGGGGCGCGGTGGGCTGCGGCTGGCCGTCAAGGTGGTGCGGCCCGAGCACGCCGGGGACCGCACCTTCCGCGCCCGGTTCCGCCAGGAGCTGCGGGCCGCGCGCGAGGTCGGCGGGGACGGCACGTACACCGCCCGGGTGGTCGACGCCGACCCCGATGGCGAACCGCCCTGGATGGCCACCGAGTTCGTCGAGGGCCCGACCCTCGCCCACGCCGTGCACGACGAGGGCCCGCTGCCCGGTCCCGCCGTACGGATCCTCGCGGCGGCCCTCGGCCGGGCGCTGGCGGCGATCCACGCCCGGGACCTGGTCCACCGGGATCTCAAGCCCTCCAACATCCTGCTCGCGGCGGACGGTCCGCGGGTCATCGACTTCGGGATCGTCCGGGCGCTGGAGGCGACCGCGCTGACCAACCCCGGCTCGATCGTCGGCACGGTCGGCTACGTCTCCCCGGAGCAGATCCGCAACAGCACCGACGTGGGCCCGCCGAGCGATGTGTTCGCGCTCGGCGCGGTCCTCGCCCACGCCTCCGGGGGCCGCCGGCCCTACGGCGAGGGGCATGACTCGGTGATCCTGCTGCGCATCCTGAACGGCGACCACGATCTGTCCCGGGTGCCCGCGGAGTTCCGCCCGCTGGTGGAGTCCTGTCTGCGCCCGGACCCGGCCGAGCGGCCCCGGCCGGAGGCCGTCACGGCGGCGGTGGGCCACACCGACGCGTCCCTGCGGGCCGCGGTCCGGCCGGGCTGGTTCCAGGGCAGTGCCCGGTGGGTGCCCGGAGAGGACGGGGAGCGGGCGAGCGGCGTCGAGTACGTGGCGCCCGCGACGGCGGAGGGCGCGGTCGCGACGCCCGCCCCTGCCCCCGCCCCGGAGCCGGTACCCGTCCCGCCGTCCCGGCGGCGGGTCCTGCGGGCCGTGACCGGCGGAGCGGCCGCGGTGGCCGTCGCCGGAGGCGTGGGCGGCTGGTGGTGGCTGCGGGAGGAGCCGGGCGGCGGGAAGAAGCAGAAGGCGCCCACCGCGTCGGCCACGGGCAAGCCCGCCGTGCGCTGGCAGTTCTCGATGGACCAGGTCATGACCCCGCGGCTCGGCGCGCTCTCGCCCAAGGGGGACGTCCTGTACGTCGCGTCCTCCACCGACGACCTCTTCGCGCTCTCCGCCGCCGGCGAGGACCTCTGGAAGACCGTGCTTCCGGGAGCCGGTCTCGATCCCCTCGCGACCGCGGACGGCGTCTGCTGCACGGTGGTCGAGGGCGACAGCGCGGACGGCTCCCAGCGGCATCGGCTGTACCGCTACGACACGGCGGGCAAGCGCCGCTGGAGCCGGGATCTCGGACCGGAGGGCACCGCACCCGTGCTCGCGGGGGACACGGTCGTGGTGGGCACCGGGGACGAGGAGATCGGGGAGCTGCGGGCCTACGCGGCGGACGGGAGCATGCCCTGGCAGCGCGGCCTCGAGGGCGCTCTCACCGAGGCACCGCTGGTGCACGGCGGGGTGCTCTACGCGGGCACCCGGACCGGCTGGCTGGTCGCCTTGTCCGCCAAGGACGGCACGGAGCTGTGGAAGGCCGAGGTGGGCACCGAGCTCCGGCGGCCCGTGGTGGTGGGGGGCCGGGCCCTGGCCGCCGCCTCCGCGGGCGAGTGGACCTGGCACGGCTACACCCTCGACGGGGAGCGGCTGTGGCGGACCAAGGAGGTCGACGGTGAGTGGGACGCGCCGGTCACCGCGGCCGGCTCGCTGGCGCTCGTCACGGAGAACCAGGTCCTGAAGGCGTTCACGGCGGACGGGGGGCCCGCCTGGACGTACCGGGCCGAGGGCGACGACCTGACGGAACCGGCGGTCCTGGCCGACCGGATCCTCCTCCAGACCCCCACGGAGATCCACGCCCTGAACCTCAGGGGCGAGCGGGTCTGGCGCTTCCCGCTCGAGGCCGGCTACCCGGTCTCGGCCCCCCTGATCCGCGGCAACCGCCTCTACGTCACCTCCGAGGCGGGCGTGGCGGCCGTCGACCTGACGTCCTAGGGCCGGTCCTAGCCGTCCAGGCCGATCGCGAACGCGGCCTCCAGGTCGTGCTGGGAGTACGTCCGGAACGCCACGTGGGTGTCGGTGCCCTCGACGCCCGGGATCTTGCTGATGCGGCCGGGGATGACCTCGGCGAGGTCCTCGTGCTCCTTGACCCGGACCATCGCGATCAGGTCGTAGGTCCCGGTGACGGAGAAGACCTCGCTGACGCTGTCCAGCGAAGCGATCTGCTCCGCGATCTCGGGGATCCGGTCCACGCTGGTCTTGATGAGGACGATCGCGGTGATCACGGCTGGTTCTCTCCCTCGGGGGCCGGCGTCGCTGGGGTGGGCTTCACTCTAGTCGTACGGCCGAACCGCACCCACGCGAAGCCGCAGCCCAGCCCGAAGCCCACCAGATGGGCCAGATACGCCACCCCGGGCCCGCTGTCCGCCTGCCCCGCCGCCAGCCACTGCAGGGTCGCCCAGAACGGCAGCACCACCCAGGCCGGGAAGCGCAGCGGCAGGAAGAACAGGAAGGGCAGCAGGCTGGTCACCCGGGCCCGTGGGAACAGGGCCAGGAAGGCGCCGAGGACCGCCGAGATCGCGCCGGAGGCCCCGACCAGGGACTGCTCGGAGTCGGAGTTGGCGGCCGCGTAGCCGAGCAGGGCGAGATAGCCGCAGCCCAGGTAGAAGAGCGTGAACTGGAGGCGGCCCATGCGTTCCTCGGTCATGACGCCGAAGACGTAGAGGAAGAGCATGTTGCCCAGCAGATGCACCCAGCTGCCGTGCACGAACAGGGCGGTGGCCGGGGTGAGCGCGGCGCGCGCGGAGCCCTCGAACAGCACCGCCGGGACCACACCCCAACGGCGGAAATACGCCCTCTGCGCCGCGATGAGCTCGTCCCCGGTGCCGTAGCCGGGGTTCAGCCCGGAAGCGGGGCCGATCAGGAAGATCAGCGTGCACAGGCCGATCAGGGCATATGTCACCGGCGCGGAGGGCATCCGGAGGGCTCTGACGACCGTGCTGTTCCAGTTGCTGATCATGAACACAGAGCATGACGTAAGGGGGCGTACAGGAACAGACTGCCTCGCCGCGACGGACGGCCGAGCGGTGGGTACCCGCCAGGCCGTAGGGTTACGAGCCACACGCACCGGGGATGCCGGTGAGTCACCGACACTGGAAGGAAAGAACGGTCGCGATGACGGTTCCCCTGCCGACCGCCACCACGCGGTGGCGCTGCACTCTCTGCGGCAACCTCACCCGGTTCGACGTGACCCGCTCGTCGAAGGTCGTGGAGTACGTCCACCTCGACCTCGCCGGTGAGCCCACGGTCGAGGAGCGCGAGGTGGTCAGTGAGACGATCGAGTCGGTGCGCTGCCGCTGGTGCAACGCCGTGGATCAGGTGGAACTCGTGGACAGGCCGGGCGCCGGCTCCTGAGCGGAGCGGGACCCGCCGGGGCGATCCCCTCAGCCAGGGGGATCCCGCACAGGCATTGGGGTGAAGACGGATGGTGGAGACCACAGGCGGGGGGCCGGGCGACGGCGCCGCCGAGGTGCTCGACCGTCCGCTGCCCGACGGAGTGCGCAGACGCGTCGTGCAGATCGTCTCGGACGGGTTCGGCGGGCTGACCGTCGGTGAACTGCCCGCCCAGCTCAGGCAGTACGCCCGCTTCGCCCCGAACCGGCGGGCCAAGTTCGCGGGCAACGCGATGGCCGCCGCGCTGGAGACCGATCCGCTGTTCCGCCAGCGGATCGGGGAGAAGCTGAGAGAGGCCCAGCCGGAACTGGCCGGCGCCCTCGACTCCGGCTCGCCGCCCCCGGCCGCGGATCCGCTCGATGTGGCGGCCGCGGCCTATGTGATGCGGCCCACGGGCTGGGTGAAGCTCGTGACCGCGGCCGGCGAGGAGGCCCAGCGGGCCGACGCCGAGCGCGCCGACGAGGAGAGCCGGGCCGAGCTGGAGCGGGTGCGCGGCGAACTCGCCCAGGCCAGGGAGCAGATCCGGGCCGAGACCGAGCGGCTGCGCACCGAGCTGGACGCGGCCAAGAAGGAAGCCGAATCGCTTCACCGCAAGCTGCGCGCCGCCCTCAGCGACGTCAAGCGCGGGGAGGCCGCGCTGCGCAAGGCGCACGCTGAGATCGAGGCCGTACGGGCCGAGACGCACGGACAGGTGTCCGCCGCCGAGAGCGAGACCCGGCGGCTGAAGTCCCGGCTCGGGGAGGCGGAGGCCGCCCTGGAGGCCACCCGCAGGGCCGCGCGCGAGGGCCGCAGCGTGGAGGACATGCGGGTACGGCTGCTGCTGGACACCCTGCTCGACGCCACCCAGGGGCTGCGCCGGGAGCTGGCGCTGCCGCCGGTGTCGGTGCGTCCGGCCGAGACCGTGGACGCGGTCGAACCGGGACGTATGACACCGAAGGACATCGCCGCGCGGGCGCTGTCCGAGAACGACCCGGCGATTCTCGACCAGTTGCTGGCGCTGCCGCAGGCGCATCTGGTCGTCGACGGCTACAACGTCACCAAGACCGGCTATCCCCAGATGCCGCTGGAGAAGCAGCGGCTCAGGCTCCTCGGGCAGCTCTCCACGCTCGCCGCGCAGACCGGCGCCGAGGTGACCTGTGTCTTCGACGGGGCCGAGCTGGCCGCGCCGGTGCTGCTGGCGCCGCCGCGCGGGGTGCGGGTGCTGTTCTCCAAAGCCGGGGTCACCGCCGACGAGTTGATCCGTCAGCTGGTGCGCGCCGAGCCGCCGGGGCGTCCGGTCATCGTCGTCTCGACCGACCGCGAGGTGGCCGACGGGGTCGCCAGGGCGGGCGCCCGGCCCGTGGCATCTGCGGTGCTTCTGAAGCGACTGTCCTGAAGGTCAACCTCCGGTTGCAATGCCCGAATTGACGGAAGCGTCACGCAACGTAGCGTCAAGTGGGCATCACTGCACGTGGGTTGATGGTAAAGAATGCGGACCGTAACCGGGATAAATCGCCCTTGGGTTTGAACTGATCACAGCGAGGTCACTAGGGTCTGCCTTCGAACCTTCGATCGGAAGATCACTGAGAAGAAGGAGTTCGCCTCCGTGGCGTCCCACCGTCGACCCAAGCAGCCGAGCCGCGCACGTGTGACCGTGCTGACCACCGCCGCCGCTGCTGCCGTGGCCATCAGCTCGCAGGCGGCCAACGCCGCTCCCAGTGAGAAGCCGAGCAAGGACGAGGTCAAGGCCAAGGTCGACAAGCTCTACGAGGAGGCCGAGCAGGCCACCGAGAAGTACAACGGCGCCAAGGAGAAGCAGGAGAAGCTCCAGAAGGAGATCTCCACGATCCAGGACAACGTCGCGCGCGGTCAGGAAGACCTGAACGAGATGCGCGACTCCATAGGCCTGGCGGCCGCGGCCCAGTACCGCACCGGCTCCATCGACTCCTCGGTCCAGCTGTTCCTCTCCTCGGACCCGGACGACTACCTCGACAAGGCCTCGACGCTCGACCAGTTGAGCAGCCAGCAGGTCGAGTCGCTGAAGAAGATCCAGGACAAGCAGCGCGAACTCGCCCAGGACCGCGCCGAGGCCACCGAGAAGCTCAAGGACCTCGCCTCCACCCGGACCGAACTGGGCAAGAAGAAGACGGAAGTCCAGGACAAGCTCGCCGAGGCGCAGAAGCTCCTGAACTCCCTGACCGCCGCCGAGAAGGCCGCCCTCGCCGCCGAGGAGGACCGCGCCAGCCGCTCCTCCGCCGACCGCGTCGACCTCGGCGACGCCGCGCAGGGCTCCGGCCGGGCCATGGCCGCCTTCCAGGCCGCCCAGAGCAAGATCGGCTCGCCTTACGTCTACGGCGCCTCCGGCCCCTCCTCCTTCGACTGCTCGGGCCTGACCTCCTGGGCGTTCGCCCAGGCCGGCGTCGGCATCCCGCGCACCTCGCAGGCCCAGGCCAGCTACGGCACGCGCATCTACAGCCAGTCCGACCTCAAGGTCGGCGACCTGGTCATCTTCTACGGCGACCTGCACCACGTCGGCTTCTACGCGGGCAACGGCCAGGTGCTGCACGCCCCGCGCACCGGCGCGGTCGTCCGCTACGAGTCGATCAACAACATGCCGTACCAGTTCGGCGTCCGGATCTGATCACCCTCAAGATCACGACACCGTGCCGCCCGAACGGGCGAATCGCGTCGACCTGAACTGACCCCACGCCCCGCCCATGACCTGCGTCTGTGGCGGGGCGTCACGTTGCGTGGCCACGGCGGTCGTTGGTCGGTGCCCCGTCGTGTGGTTACTGTCTGCCGCGTTTCCCCCTCGCGGGGAAAAGTCCTGTCCGCCAGCGGAAGGGGTGCGGCTTCTCGTGGGGTCTCATCGTCGCCTTGTACCGTCCGGGTTCGACCGGGGCGCGAGCGCAGCGCTCTGTGTCATGTCAGCAGCGGCCGCCGTCCTCGGGGTCGTACCGGCCTCCGCCGCGCCGCACGACGACACCCGGGCCGAGGTGGACCGCCTCTACGAGGAGGCCGAGCAGGCCACCGAGGCCTACAACAAGGCCGACGAGCGCGCCGACGGCCTGCGCGAGCAGGTGGGCGACGCGCGGGACCGGATCGCCCGGCAGCAGGAGCGCATCAACTCCCTGCGGGAGACGCTCGGTTCGCTGGCCGGGGCGCAGTACCGCTCCGGCGGGCTCGACCCGTCCCTGGCGCTGCTGTTCTCCGACGACCCGGACGACTACCTCGACAAGGCGGCCGCCCTCGACCGGATCACCGCGCACCAGGCGGGCGAGCTGAAGGACCTCCAGGACGCGATGCGCGAACTCGCCCAGGAGCGCGCCGAGGCCACCCGCAAGCTCAGTGAGCTGGAGAAGAGCCGCAAGGCCGTCGCCGCCCACAAGCGGACGGTGGAGGGCAAGCTCGCCAAGGCCCGGGAGCTGCTCAACTCCCTGCCGTCCGCCGAGCGGGCCGCCTACGACCGGGCCTCCCGCTCGGGCCGCTCCGACATGCCCGAGCTCGGGGGTGCCGCCCCGGCCTCGGGCCGCGCCGGCGCCGCGATGGCCGCCGCCCGCTCCGCCCTCGGCAAGCCCTACGTCTGGGGCGCGAACGGCCCCAGCGGCTTCGACTGTTCGGGCCTGATGCAGTGGTCGTACGCGCAGGCCGGGGTCGCCCTCCCGCGCACCTCCCAGGGCCAGCGCTTCGCCGGACGCCAGGTACCCCTCTCCCAGGCCCAGCCCGGCGACCTGGTCACCTACCGCTCCGACGCCTCCCACGTCGGGATGTACGTGGGCAACGGCCAGGTGATCCACGCGCCCTACCCGGGGGCGCCGGTGCGCTACGACCCGGTGGGGATGATGCCGGGGGCGACGGTCACGAGGGTCTGACGCGCGGCCCGGACGGGTCGCGTGGCGCTGTGTCCCGGTGGCCGTGGTGCGGCAGTGGCGGTCGCCCGGGGTCCGTCGGCGCGGCCCGGGGCCGATGGTCGTCCGGTGCCGACCGGGGTCTGACCTTCGCGCGCTGATCGCCGTACGATCACCGCATGGCTGGTCGACGGCGGGCGTCCGGGTCGGGTGCGGTGGTGGCGCTGTGTCTGCTGCTCGTCTCGCTCGTCGCGTGCGGCGGGCGTCCTCCCGTCGACGGGGTCCAGGAGTCGGTGCAGCGGGTGCTCGACCGGCGGGCCGAGGCGATCGTCGAGCGCGACGCGTCGGCCTTCGTACGGACGGGCGCGCGGCGCGGGTTCGACGATCTGCATGCGGTGCCCTTCGAGGAGTGGGCCTACCGTGTCACCGGCGTCCGGCGCACCGGGGACACCGCCACCGCCGAGGCCGAACTGCGGTACCGCGTCAAGGGCCACGACCGGGCCCCGGTCACCGCCGCCCGCACGCTGAAGCTCAGTCTGGACGCGGCGGGGGAGTGGTACGTCGAGTCCGAGCGGCCCGCGAAGAAGGCGGCCGAGCAACTCTGGGACCAGGGCCGGGTGGACGCGGTCCGGGGCGAGCGCAGCCTCGTGCTCGGGGTCGGACAGCCCGCCGACCGGCTGCGCTCCTTCGCCGAACTGGCCGACCGCGCGGTGCCCTCGGTGACCCAGGCGTGGGGCACCGAGTGGCCGCGCCGGATCGTCGTGCTCGTACCGGAGTCGCTGGAGGGGATGGCCGGGCTGCTCGGCTCGCCCGCCTCCTCGTACCGCGGGATCGCGGCGGTCACCACCGGTGAGACCGGCGCCCCCGCCGAGGCGCCCGCGGACCGGATCATCCTCAACCCGGTCGCGTACGGCGTCCTCGGGCAGAGCGGCAAGCAGGTCGTGCTCACCCACGAGGCCACCCACGTCGCCACCCGGGCCCACACCAGCGCCGCCACCCCGCTGTGGCTCTCCGAGGGCTACGCCGACTGGGTCGGCTACCTCGGTTCGGGCCGCACGCCCTCCGAAGCCGCGCCCGAACTGTGGCGGGCGGTGACCCAGGGCCGGGTCCCGGCGGGGCTGCCGACCGACGAGGACTTCGGGTTCACCGGCGCCGCGGCCGGGCTCGCGCAGGCCTACGAGAGCGGCTGGATGGCCTGCCGGATGATCGCGGACCGCTGGGGCGAGGTACGGCTCGGCGAGTTCTACCGGGCCGTCGGCGCGCACGAGAAACGGCCGGGCGCGGTCGAGGACGCGATGGAAAAAGTCCTCGGCACGACGGTGGAGGACTTCACCTGGCAGTGGCGGGACTATCTGCGCGGTCAGTTCACCTGAGCCCGCGTCGGCGCGTGGCGCCGCCCGACGCGGGCGGTCCGCCTGAGCCCGCGCCGGCGCGCGGCGCCCGGCGCGGTCACTTCGACCCCTCCAGCACCTCGATCGCCTCCGCCAGCCACGCCCGCTCCGCCGCCCCCGTCGCCCGTGCCACCCGCAGCATCCCCTGCCGGAACAGATCGCCGGCCTCCTCCGCGCGCACCGGTTCGCCCTCGCGGTAGAAGAAGCTCGACGGTGTCTCCAGGAAATCCAGCCGGCGGCGGAGCACGGCGGCCTGCTCGGCCGGCTCGGGCAGGTGCCGCAGGAACGCCAGCAGGGTGTTGAAGCGGACCTGGTCGGTGATCTCCGTCTGCTTGGGGTGGCGCAGGCGTTCCAGCAGGTCGGCGCGGCCCTCCTCGGTCAGCGACAGCGTCCGGCGAGGGGCGGCGCTCACGCCGGGCTCGGTGCGCTGGTCGAGCAGGCCGGACCTGGTGAGCCGGGTGATCGCCGGGTAGAGGGCGCCGTCGCTGACCGGCCGGACATGGCCGCTGAGCGCGGTGATGCGCTCCTTCAACTCGTAGCCGTGCAGTGGCTGTTCGGCCAGGAAACCGAGGATCGACAGCTCCAGCACCGGTTCCTCCTTGCGGGTGTCGTGCGCGCCATGCTACCTCTAACCGAGCTACCTCGAATCGAGGTAGTCAGTCGCGGCAGGCTCAGGGGGACCCGTGAACACCCATCGCAGGCAGCTCATCGCGCTCGCCCACCCCGTCTACTTCTCCCTCCTGGCCTCCGTCGCCGCCGGGATCATCAACACCGTCTGGGTCTCCCGGCTGGGCGGCCCGGCCGTCGCCGCCGTGGCCGTGGCGACCAACACCGAGAACGTGCTGCTCGGCGTCGCGCTGGTCTTCGGCTCCGGTACGACCGTGCTGGTCGCGCACGCCAGGGGCGCCCGCGACCCGGTGGCGCTGCGGGCCGCCGTACGCGGCGGCTGGGCGCTGTACGCCCTGGTCACACCCGTCGTCGTCCTGGCCGGTCTGCCGCTGCGGGAGCCCCTGGCCCGGCTGGTCCTCGGCGGCGAAGGCCCGGCGGTGCCGCTCGCCGCCGCCTACTTCGCGATCTCCCTGCCCGGCATCGCCGTCTTCTTCGCGCAGACCCTGCTCGACGGCATCCTCAAGGGCGCCGGCGACACCCGCACCCCGCTGCGCCTCGCCCTGCTCGCCAACGGCCTGATCCTCGTCGTGGACCCCTTCGCGATCCACGTCCACGGCGTCCAGGGCGCCGCCGCCTCCACGGTCCTGTGCCGTGCGGTGGCCCTGGGCGTGGGACTGCTCGCCCTGCGCCGCAACGAGCTGCTGCGGTCGGGCGCACGCGTCCGGACCGGGGCCTCCCCGCGCCGGACGCTCGCCATCGGGCTGCCCATGGCCGCCGACTTCACCGTGCGCCAGGGCGGTGCCCTGGTCCTGGTCGCGATCGTGGCCCGGCTCGGGGTGACGGCGGTGGCCGCCTACTCGATCGCCTACAAGGTCCTGTACCTGGCCACGATGGCCTTCTACGCCGTGCGCCAGGCCGCCGCCATCCACACCGCCCACAGCCTCGGTGCCGGGCGGGACGAGCGGCGGGCCATCGGGCGGCAGGCGGTGCTGGTGTCCGGGGCGGTGGGGCTCGCGGCGGCCGTGCTGCTCGCGGTGACCGCGCCCTGGGTCATGGCCGCCTTCGGTGCCGGGCCGGAGGTCGCCGGCGAAGGCGTGCTCTTCCTGCGCTGCGTCGGGCCCTATCTCGTGCTCATGGCCTGCTGCATCGCGCTCGGCGGGGTCTTCGAGGGCGGTGGGGGAGCGCCGGCGCTGCTGCGGGTGACCCTCGTCGGTACGGCCGTACAGCTGCCGTTGGCCCATGGGCTGTCCGGGCTGGGGCTGCCGGGGCTGTGTCTGGCGCTGGGGCTCGCGATGGCGCTGCAGGGCGCCCTGCTGCTGCGCCGGGTCCGTCAGGAGGGGAGGGAGGTCTCCCTGGCGCGGGTGGGCTGAGACGGGACGGGAGCGGGGGCGGGGGCGGTCACCGTGGAGCGCCACAGGGCCCGGGCGGCCAGCACCGTGGCCAGGACCAGCAGGCCGTTGCGGAGGACGAGCAGGGTGATCCCCAGGCCGTCGCTCGCCACCACGTGCGCGAACCAGACCGGGAACTCCAGCACCGTCACCAGCGAAGCCGCCAGCACCAGCACGACCGGCACGCCCATCCGGCTCCCCCGGAAGCACCAGCACACCGCCGCCAGGCCGACCAGCCACACCATGTACTGCGGGCTGATCACCCGGCTGGTGGACGTGAACATCAGCACCGCCACGAAGGCCGCGTCCGCCAGGGTGTGCGGGAGGAATCGGTTCGCCTTGAACCGCCACAGCAGCAGCCAGCCGAAGGCGACCCCGGTCAGCACCAGCGCGGCCGTGCTGACGACGTCCACGTACGGGCCGAGGAACTCCACCGACCCGTAGTTCAGCAGCACCTGTCCGTCCCAGCCGAAGTGCCGGGCCACGTGGAAGACCAGGGCGCCGAGCGACTCCACCTCCGTGCCGCGGTCCCGCTGGAAGGTCAGGAACGCGAACGCCCCCGGCATCGCCAGCCAGAACAGCGCCGCCACCAGACCCGCGGTCACCGCCGCCGACGCCCAGGCCGAGCGGCGCCGGGCCGCCACCAGCAGCAGCACCGGCCACACCTTCAGCAGCGCGGCGAACGCCGTCAGCGCCCCCATCACCCGGGGGTGCCGGGCGCCCGCGAGCAGCGCGGCCACCGCCACCGCGGTCACCATCACGTCGTACCGGGCGTACACGGTCGGCCCGAGCAGCGGTACGCCCACGGCCCAGACCCAGGCCCCGCGCAGGCGCCGGCCAGGACGCAGGCCCGTGTAGACCAGCAGGGCGAGGACGGCGACGTCGGCGGCGAAGGCCAGCACGAAGAAGGCGGAGGCGTAGTCCAGGTAGAACAGCAGCGCGGGGGAGAGGATCGCGAGGGCCGCGGCGGGCGGGTACTGCCAGGTGACGTCGTCCTGCGGGAACGTTCCGGTGCGCAGCACCTCGTACCAGCCCTGGTAGATCACCGACACGTCGGTGGTGACGTCCGGGCCGGGGAAGACGTACACCCTGAACACGAAGAGGAGCAGGAACACCCTGGTCAGGGCCCAGATGCCGAGCAGGCCCGCCAGGGACCGCCGTGTGCCCGTCGTCTCCACTGGTTCCCTGCCGTTCGTGTGCGCCCCGGTGTCTGCCTTGAGGGGAACATGATGTCCCGGGAAGCTGTGGGTCGGCCACCGGCACGGCCGTGACGTGCTGTGGGCGGTGCTCCGATAAGGTCGGCCGCGATGCACAAGACGCTCATCGTGACCAACGACTTCCCGCCCCGCCCCGGCGGCATCCAGGCCTTCCTGCACAACATGGCGCTACGGCTGGATCCGGAGCGGCTGGTCGTCTACGCCTCCACCTGGAAGCGGAGCCGGGAGGGCATCGAGGCCACGGCGGCCTTCGACGCCGAGCAGCCCTTCACCGTGGTCCGCGACTCCACGACGATGCTGCTGCCCACGCCGGGGGCGACCCGGCGGGCGGTCGGACTGCTGCGCGAGCACGGCTGTACTTCGGTGTGGTTCGGGGCGGCGGCCCCGCTCGGGCTCATGGCTCCCGCACTGCGCGCGGCCGGTGCCGAGCGGCTGGTCGCCACGACCCACGGGCACGAGGCCGGCTGGGCCCAGCTGCCCGCCTCCCGGCAGCTGCTGCGCCGGATCGGGGAGTCGACGGACACGATCACCTATCTCGGCGAGTACACGCGCTCGCGGATCGCGACCGCGCTGTCGGCCGAGGCCGCCTCCCGGATGGTTCAGCTGCCGCCGGGCGTCGACGAGAAGACCTTCCACCCCGGCTCCGGCGGCCCCGAGGTGCGGGCCCGGCTCGGCCTGACCGACCGCCCGGTGGTCGTCTGCGTCTCCCGGCTGGTCCCGCGCAAGGGCCAGGACACGCTGATCCTCGCCATGCCCCGGATCCTGGCGAAGGAGCCGGACGCGGTCCTGCTGATCGTCGGCGGCGGGCCGTACGAGAAGGAGCTGCGGCGCCTGGCCCACGAGACCCGGGTGGCCGACTCGGTGCACTTCACCGGCGCGGTCCCCTGGTCCGAGCTGCCCGCCCACTACGGCGCCGGCGACGTCTTCGCCATGCCCTGCCGCACCCGGCGGCGCGGCCTGGACGTGGAGGGCCTCGGCATCGTCTACCTGGAGGCCTCGGCGACGGGTCTGCCGGTCGTCGCGGGCGACTCGGGCGGCGCGCCCGACGCGGTCCTGGACGGCGAGACCGGCTGGGTGGTGCGGGGCGGTTCGCCGGAGCAGGCGGCCGACCGGATCACCGCCCTCCTGGGCGACCCCGAGCTGCGCCGCCGGATGGGGGAGCGGGGCCGGGAGTGGGTCGAGGAGAAGTGGCGCTGGGACCTGCTGGCGGAGAAGTTGAAAACGCTGCTGTAAAGCATGCTCGTGGTCTAGGCGGAAGCCAATAATCCGCCCATTCTCCGGACATGACAGCAAAACTGATGCAGCGTCAGCTGACGAGACGTCACATCCTGGGCATGGTGGCCCTGCAGACCGCCGCCGCGTCCGGTCTCACCCGCATCGGTCTCCAGTCGGCGTCGGCCGCAGAACCCGCCGCCGTGGACAACGCCCCCGCCATCGTCGTCGGTTCGGGGTACGGCAGTTCCGTCGCCGCCCTGCGCCTCGGCCAGGCGGGGATCCGTACGATCGTGATCGAGATGGGCCGGCTGTGGAACACGGCCGGCCCCGACGGAAAGGTCTTCTGCTCCACCACCGCCCCGGACCAGCGCTCCATGTGGTTCCGCACCCGCACCGAGGCCCCGCTGGCCACCTTCCTGTGGCTGGACGTCGTCAACAAGGACATCAGCCCCTACCCCGGCGTCCTGGACCGCGTGCACTTCGCGAACATCTCGGTGTTCGTGGGCCGCGGCGTCGGCGGCGGCTCCCTGGTCAACGGGGGCATGGCCGTCACCCCGCTCAAGTCGTACTTCGAGGAGCAGTTCCCCTCCGTCGACGCCAACGAGATGTACGCCACCTACTACCCCCGGGCCCGCTCCATGCTCGGGGTCAACAGCATCGACCCGGCCTGGTTCGAGTCCACCGAGTGGTACCGCTACACCCGGATCTCCCGCAAGCACGCCGCCAACGCCGGACTGCGGACCACCTTCGTGCCGAACGTCTACGACTTCGGCCACATGCAGCGCGAGGCGGCCGGCACCGCGCCCAGGTCGGCGCTCGCCGGTGAGGTGATGTACGGCAACAACCAGGGCAAACGCAGCCTGGACAAGTCGTACCTGGCCGCCGCGCTCGGCACCGGGAACGTCACGATCCACACCCTGGAGCGGGTGGCCTCGATCAGGCGGGCCGGGGACGGGACGTACCTGCTCACCACCCAGCGGATCGACGAGACCGGCGCGGTCGTCGGGACCAAGGAGTACAACTGCACGTACCTCTTCCTCGGCGGCGGCAGCCTCGGCACCACCGAACTGCTGCTGCGGGCGCGGGAGACGGGCGCGCTGCCCGCGCTCGACGCGAGCGTCGGCACCGGCTGGGGCACCAACGGCAACGTGATGCTCGGGCGGGCCAACCACCTGTGGGACACGGTCGGGGTGAACCAGTCCACGATGCCGGTGATGGGCATCGACGACTGGGCGAACACCGCCAACCCGGTGTTCGCCGAGATCGCCCCGCTGCCGACCGGCCTGGAGAACTGGGTGAGCCTCTATCTGGCGATCACCAAGAACCAGGAACGGGCGTCGTTCTCCCTCTCGGGCGGCTCGCTGGCGCTGAACTGGACGGCGGCACAGAGCGCGGTCTCGTCCGCCATGGCCAAGAAGCTGTTCGACCGGATCAACCGGGCCAACGCCACGATCTACCGGTACGACCTGTTCGGCTCGCCCAGCCGGGCCTTCGCCGACAACTTCACGTACCACCCGCTGGGCGGCTGCGTGCTCGGCCGGGCGACCGACAACTACGGTCGGGTGAAGGGGTATTCGAAGCTGTACGTCACCGACGGCTCGCTCGTGCCCGGGTCGCTCGGCGTGAACCCGTTCGTCACGATCACCGCGCTCGCCGAACGCACGATGGCGCGGGTCCTCGTGGAGGACACCGCGCCATAGCGTCGTACGGCGTGACTACTTCGCGTAGATCGCCTCGATCTCCTGCGCGAAGTCCTTCGCCACCACGTTCCGCTTGAGCTTCAGCGAGGGCGTCAGGTGGCCCGACTCCTCCGTGAACTGGGAGGACAGAATGCGGAACTTCCGCACCGATTCCGCCTTGGACACCGCGGCGTTGCCGTCGTCGATCGCCGACTGGATGGCCGCCATCAGGTCCGCGTCCTCGTGCAGCGACGCCGCGGTGGCACCCGCGGGCTTGCCGTGCTCGGCGGCCCAGCGACCCAGGAACTCCTCGTCGATGGTGACCAGCGCGCCCACGAACGGCCGCCCGTCGCCCACCACCATGCACTCCGCGACCAGCGCGTGCGCCCGGATCCGGTCCTCGATCACGGCCGGGGCGACGTTCTTGCCGCCCGCGGTGACGATGATCTCCTTCTTGCGGCCGGTGATCCTCAGGTAGCCGTCCTCGTCGAGGGTGCCGATGTCACCGGAGTGGAACCAGCCGTCGGCCAGCGCCTCCTCGGTTGCGCCCGGGTTGTTCCAGTACTCCTTGAAGATGTGCTCGCCGTGCAGCAGCACCTCGCCGTCGTCGGCGATGCGCACCACCGAGCCGGGCAGCGGCTGGCCGACCGTGCCGATCTTCTGCCGGTCCCAGGGGTTGAAGGCGGTGGCCGCGCAGGTCTCGGTCAGGCCGTAGCCCTCCAGGACCGTGAAGCCGATGCCGCGGAAGAAGTGACCGAGGCGCTCGCCGAGCGGGGCGCCGCCGGAGATGGCGAACTCGCCCCGGCCGCCGAGGACCGCGCGCAGCTTGCCGAAGACGAGCTTGTCGAAGACCTTGTGCTTGATCCGCAGGCCCACCGACGGGCCGGACGGGGTGTCCAGGGCCTTGCTGTAGGCGATGGCCGTGTCCGCCGCCTTGTCGAAGATCTTGCCCTTGCCGTCCGCCTGCGCCTTGGCGCGCGCCGAGTTGTAGACCTTCTCGAAGACGCGCGGCACACCGAGGATCAGCGTCGGCCGGAACTCGGCCAGCTCGTCGGTGAGGTTCTTGATGTCGGGCAGACAGCCCAGTTTGATCGGCGCGATCATCGGGGCGATCTGCACCAGACGACCGAAGACGTGCGCGAGCGGCAGGAACAGCAGCACCGAGCACTCGCCGGTACGGAACAGCGGGCGCAGCCGCTCGACGATGTTGCCGCACTCGGCGAAGAAGTTGCGGTGGGTGAGCACACAGCCCTTGGGGCGGCCGGTCGTGCCGGAGGTGTAGACGATCGTCGCCGCGTCGTCGGCCTTCGCCAGCGAGCTGCGCTCGTCGACCGTCTTGTCGCTGATGTCCTGGCCGAGCCGGCCCAGCTCCTCGATACCGCCGGCCTCGATCTGCCAGACGTGCTTGAGGGCGGGCAGCCGGTCGCGCACCGACTCCACGGCGGCCGTGTGGTTGTCCAGCTCGGTCAGCACCGCGGTCGCGCCCGAGTCGCCGAGGATCCACTGCACCTGCTCGGGGGAGCTGGTCTCGTACACCGGCACGGTGACCGCGCCCGCGGACCAGATCGCGAAGTCCAGCAGGGTCCACTCGTAGCGGGTGCGCGACATCAGGGCGATCCGGTCGCCCGGCTGCACTCCGGCCGCGATGAGCCCCTTCGCGGCCGCGCGCACCTCGGCGAGGAAGGCGGTGGCCGTCACGTCCTGCCACGCCCCGCCGACCTTGCGGGCGATGACGGCGACGTCGGGATGCTGCGCGGCGTTTCTGCGGACGATGTCGGTCAGATTGCCGTCCGCAGGGACCTCGTACATGGCCGGAAGGCTGAACTCGCGCAAGACTGCTGCTCCTCATAGGGCGCCGGCGCCACGACGTTGTGTGATGCGACGGTCCGGTCCAAGGCTCGGGCAGGTACTCAGGAACCTCGGTGGTTGAAATCCTGAGCACGACTGGACTGCCCGGACGTTACCCGCCGGTATGGCTTCTTCGACAGGGGGGCCCGGCGAGATGTTCGCTGCGTCACACAGATCGGTACTGCATGAATGGGTGGTTCTGCGCGCACAGTAGTCGACGCGTTTGACGACTAGCCAGTAACCGCAGGTCCGGCCGCCACTGTTCACGCATGCCGCACACGCTTACGCTTGATCGCCATGGCATCCACACCAGCCGGCGGCAGCAGGACACGCGTTCACGTGGTCAGCGACGTACACGGCAACGTCCGGGACCTGGCCGGCGCCGGTGACGGCGCGGACGCCCTGATCTGCCTGGGTGACCTGGTCCTCTTCCTCGACTACGCCGACCACTCCCGCGGCATCTTCCCGGACCTCTTCGGCGCGGAGAACGCCGACCGCATCGTCGAACTGCGCACCGCCCGCCGCTACGACGAGGCCCGCGAGTTCGGCGCCCGGCTGTGGGCCGGGATCGGCGCGGACCGCGGCGCGGTGATCGAGAAGGCGGTACGCAAGCAGTACGCCGAGATGTTCGCGGTGTTTCCCACGCCGACGTACGCGACGTACGGCAATGTCGACATGCCGCCTTTGTGGCCCGAGTACGCGGGACCGGGCACCACCGTGCTCGACGGGGAGCGGGTGGAGATCGGCGGCTGGACCTTCGGCTTCGTCGGCGGCGGCCTGCGCACGCCCATGCGCACGCCGTACGAGATCAGCGACGAGGAATACGCGGCGAAGATCGAGGCGGTCGGCGAGGTGGACGTGCTCTGCACCCACATCCCCCCGGAGGTGCCGGAACTCGTCTACGACACGGTCGCGCGCCGCTTCGAGCGGGGCAGCGAGGCGCTGCTCGCCGCGATCCGGCGCACCAAGCCGCGGTACTCGCTCTTCGGCCATGTCCATCAGCCGCTGGTGCGCCGGATGCGGATCGGCTCCACGGAGTGCGTGAACGTGGGGCACTTCGCCGGGAGCGGGAAGCCGTGGGCGCTGGAGTTCGGCGGGTCGGGTGCGCGGTAGCCTTCACGCTGCACACACGTGCGCATGAGCACGTGCGCATGAGAAAGACCTACCGGACCGCATCTGGAGGAGCCACGGCGATGGCGGAACACACCAGCTCGAGCATCACGATCGAGGCGGCACCGGCCGACGTCATGGAGGTGATCGCCGACTTCGCCCGCTACCCGGACTGGACCGGCGAGGTGAAGCAGGCGGAGGTCCTTCAGTCGGATCCCCAGGGGCGGGCCGAGCAGGTGCGGCTCGTGATGGACGCGGGTGCGATCAAGGACGACCAGGTGCTGGCGTACACCTGGACCGGGGAGCACGAGGTGTCCTGGACCCTGGTGAAGTCCCAGATGCTGCGGTCGCTGGACGGGTCGTACATCCTCAAGCCGGCCGGAGCGGGGTCGACCGAGGTCACGTACGTGCTGACGGTCGACGTCAAGATCCCGATGCTCGGGATGATCAAGCGGAAGGCCGAGAAGGTCATCATCGACCGGGCGCTGGCCGGGCTGAAGAAGCGGGTCGAGGCAGGATCCAAGTAACCGGTGGGCAGCCGGGTGTCCGTTACCGTTCACCCTCATGCGCACCATCCTGATCACCGGCCCTGGCGGTGGCGGTCGTACGACCGTCGCCGCCGCCACCGCGCTGCGTGCCGCCCGTGCGGGCAGCCGGACCCTTCTGCTCAGCGGTGACCCGGCCGACACCGTCGGCGCGGTGCTCGGGACGCAGGCCGAACCGAATCTCACCGTCCGCTGTCCCGACGCCGCCGCCGGATTCCGGGACGATCTCGCCGCCTTCCAGGAACGCGCCACCGCCGCCCTCGATCTCCTCGGTGCCTCCCGGCTGGACCCCGAGGAGGTCACCCCTCTTCCGGGCGCCGAGGAGCTGACCCTGCTCCGGGCCCTGCGCGACACCGCCCTCTCCGAGCGGCACGACCTTCTCGTCGTCGATCTCCCGGCCACCCCGCACGCCCTCGCCCTGCTCGCCCTGCCCGAGGAACTGCGCCGGTACCTGCGCCGGCTGCTGCCCCCGGAGCGGCAGGCCGCCCGGGCACTGCGGCCCATGCTCGGGCGGCTGGCCGGGGTCCCGATGCCCGCCGAGTGGCTGTACGAGACCGCCGCCCGCTGGGACGTCGAGCTGGCCGCCGTCGAAGCCGTCGTCGCCGACAAGCGCACCGCCGTCCGGCTCGTCGCCGAGCCCGGCCCGGCCGGCGCCGACGCCGTACGGGCCGCGACCCTCGCCCTCGCCCTGCGCGGACTGCGCCCCGACGTCCTGATCGCCAACCGCGCCGTACCGGAGGACTGGCCCGCCGGCGTCGTCGCCCAGCAGCGCAAGACCCTGGAGGAGTGGCGGGAGTCGTACGACGTCCAGGTCGTCCCGCACCTCGGACACGACCCGCGCGGGGCCGACGACCTGGAGGCCCTGGACGTCCCCGTCAACCCCACCGCCTCCACGGTCGAGTGGCCCGTCACCGACAGCCTCGCCGACGACGGGGTGCTGGTGTGGCACATCCCGCTGCCCGGCGCCATACGCGACGATCTCGACCTGGTCCGGCGCGGTGACGAACTCGTCCTCACCGCCGGGCCGTTCCGCCGTATCGTCCCGCTGCCGTCCGCCCTGCGCCGGTGTACCGTCGACGGCGCCGCGCTGCGCGAGGGCGAGCTGCGCGTCCGGTTCGCCCCCGACCCCAAGCTGTGGCCCGGGACCCGGTGAAGCCGGTACGCCCGTTCGGGTAACGTCGTAAGGACGAAACGTAGTCAGGAGTCCGTCATGAGCGAAGAGCTCCAGCCGTCCGGAGACGACGGGCAGGAGGCGCTCGACGAGGTGCGGGCGAGTGACGCCGACGCGTGGGCGACGGCGTGCGCCGAGGATCTCGCCGCGGAGCAGGCCCGCCGCCGGGCCGAGTACGGCCCGCCGCCCGGCTCGGCCGCCGAGGAACTGCGCAAACTCGTCGACGCCGTCAGCGACAAGCTGTCCTCGCTCAACTCCCCGCTGCTCGGCGCGGTCGCCGGACCCGCCGCCCAGCAGGTGGTCAAGCAGGTCGTGGAGCAGGCCAAGGCCGCCGTCGAGCCCGTCATCGAGCGCAACCCGGACGTCTTCGACCACCTCGCGGCGGCCGGGAACGAACTCCTCGCCGCCTACCGCTCGGCCGTGCAGGCCCAGGAGCGCCGCTGGACCGCCCCCCGGGACCCCGACGGGGACGAGGGTGCCGGTCCGGGGGAACGCATCGACTTGGATTAAAGCCCCCTCGGGTACGGTTGGCCGTAGCGGGGCTCGACCGAAACTGAGGGATTCATGGGACTCACCATCGGCGTCGACATCGGCGGCACGAAGATCGCGGCCGGCGTGGTCGACGAGGAAGGCAACATCCTCTCGACCCACAAGGTGCCGACCCCGGGTACGCCCGAGGGCATCGTGGACGCCATCGCCTCCGCCGTGGAAGGGGCGCGCGCCGGACACGAGATCGTCGGCGTGGGCATCGGTGCCGCCGGTTACGTCAACCGCCAGCGCTCGACGGTCTACTTCGCGCCGAACATCGACTGGCGCCAGGAGCCGCTGAAGGAGGCGGTCGAGGGCCGCGTGGGTCTCCCGGTCGTCGTGGAGAACGACGCCAACGCCGCGGCCTGGGGCGAGTACAAGTTCGGCGCCGGCAAGGGCCACCGCAACGTCATCTGCATCACGCTCGGCACCGGCCTCGGCGGCGGCATCATCATCGGCAACAAGCTGCGCCGCGGTCACTTCGGCGTCGCCGCCGAGTTCGGCCACATCCGCATGGTCCCGGACGGCCTGCTCTGCGGCTGCGGCTCGCAGGGCTGCTGGGAGCAGTACGCGTCGGGGCGGGCGCTCGTGCGGTACGCCAAGCAGCGGGCCAACGCCACCCCGGAGAACGCCGAGGTCCTGCTCGGCCTCGGCGACGGCACCCCGGACGGCATCGAGGGCAAGCACATCTCCATGGCCGCCCGGCAGGGCGACCTGGTCGCCGTCGACTCCTACCGCGAGCTGGCCCGCTGGGCCGGCGCGGGTCTCGCCGACCTCGCCTCGCTCTTCGACCCGTCCGCCTTCATCGTCGGCGGCGGTCTGTCGGACGAGGGCGAGCTGGTCCTCGACCCGATCCGCAAGTCCTACAAGCGCTGGCTGGTGGGCGGCAACTGGCGCCCGGTCGCCGACGTGATCGCCGCCCAGCTGGGCAACAAGGCGGGCCTGGTGGGCGCGGCGGACCTGGCGCGGGAACCCGACCCGATCATGTAACTCCTGGACGGGGCGCGAGGCGTACAGCCCTCGCGCCCCGCCTTGTTGGGCGTACATTGATCGGCATGTCCGACGGTTCAGCCCTCGTCCGAGTCCTGAGCTACAACATCCGCTCGATGCGCGACGACACGGCGGCACTCGCCCGCGTCATCCGCGCCTGCGCTCCCGACCTCGTCCTCGTCCAGGAAGCGCCCCGCTTCTTCCGCTGGCGCAAGAAACTGGCCCGCCTGGCCAGGGCGTCGGATCTCGTGATCCTCAGCGGCGGAGCCACCGCCGCGGGCCCCGCCGTCCTGTGCGGCCTCCGCGCCACCGTCGAGCGCACCGAGGACGTCCTGCTCCCCCTCACCCCCGGCCTGCATCGCCGCGGCTTCGCGACGGCGGTCGTGCGCTTCGGTCCCGCCCGCGTGGGCGTCCTGAGCTGCCATCTCAGCCTCCAGAAGGAGGAGCGGTACGAGCAGGGCGGCATGCTCCTGGACCGCCTCGCCGGGATGGGCGTGGAGCACGCCGTGGCGGGCGGTGACCTCAACGAAGGCCCCGCCGGACGCACCTTCGCCCTGCTGTCCGACACGCTCCAGGACTGCTGGGCCACCGCCCCCGACGGCGGCGAGCACACCTGGACGCGGTCCGAGCCCCACAGCCGTATCGACGCGATCTTCGCCACCAAGGGCATCGAGGTCGTGAGCTGCGGAGTCCCGCTGGACCGGCCCGGCGTCACCGAGCACGACCTGAGGGCGGCCACGGACCATCTCCCGGTCCTGGCCACCCTCAGAATCCCCGCGTCCTAGCTACGGCCGCTGCTTCGCCCTGTCGACCACCGCCCAGCTGTCGAGGTACGAGAGCTGGGTGTACGTCTTCATGGCCGCGCCGTCGCCCGAGGTGCGCGTGTCACGGAAGCCGAGGAACTCGTACGTCCTCGGGTCGAAGATGAAGTAGCCGCCGAATCCCGACGCCCCTTCCGGAAGCGTCGGGTCGTCGTACGTGACGGCCACGCCCGTGCGCCCCTTGGCGTCCTGCTGGTTCGGGACGGCCTTCACCCCGGGCACCATCCCCAGCGCTTCGTACGCCGCCGGGCGCAGCCCCTTTGGCATCACCGGCACCAGTTTCAGCAGTCCGGCGAGGCTGAAGTGGATGTGCGACCACTCCTGGTCGGTGAGGTCGTCCAGCGAGCCGCCCTCCCCGCTCATGCCGACGTCCCGCCCGATCGTGAGGATCAGCTGTTCGGGATCGGTCGGCAGCTTCTCGAGCGTGCCCCAGTCCTGGGGCGGCCACATGCTCTCGCCCTCCCCGAGCGGCTGCGACCACCAGCCCCTGCCGATCTCCATGATCCAGGACGCCTTCGTGCCGTCCACCGAGCGCCAGTTCTCGTCGACGTAGCTCTTCGTGGTCCCGGTCTTCTGCTCGGTCTCCTTGATGATCTCCTTGGTGTAGAGGAACTGGTCGTCCCGCGGGGTCACCGCCCGCTCGTGCTCGCGCTCGTAGGCGGCGGCTCCGTTCAGCACGGTCCGCGCGCTGACGTTGCGCATGGCGGGTGCGCTGGTGGCGGGCGGCTGGGCCGTACGGTCCGTGCCCGCACCGTCGTCGTCCCGTACGGCGACCAGGGTGCCGGCGGCGATCACGGCCGCGAGCGTGCCGGTCAGGGCGATGCGCAGGGCGGGGCGCTGGGCGCGGCGCGGCCGTACGACCGGGGCCGGGCCGTTCATCGCGGCGAACAGGCGTACCCGCACCCGTCGACGGGTCTCGTCGTCGAGCGGGGGGACCCCCGCGTCGAAGTCCCGCAGTGCGCGCAGTTCGCGCGCTTCGTCGATGTCACGCATGGGCGTCTGCCTCTCGGAAAGCTGTCGGATCGGATCCGCCCAGTGCTTCGCGCAATCTGCTGCGAGCCCGGTGCAGCCGGGATCTGACCGTTCCGACGGGCACCCCGAGGGCCTGGGCCGCCTCCTCGTAGTCGAGGCCGGCCCAGGCCACCAGCAGCACGACGTCGCGGTGCCGGGCGGAGAGCCCGGCCAGCGCGGCCGCCAGTTCCCGGCGCACCCCCGTGGCACCGGCCCTGTTCACCGCCCTCTCCGCGACCGGTTCGTCGTGCTCGACCGGTTCCGGCAGTCGCGCGAACGCCTTGAACCGGCGCGCCTCGGCCCGGCGGTGCCGGCCCACGAGGTTGGTCGCGATGCCGAACAGCCAGGGGCGGGCGTCGTCCCGCCCCGGGTCGTAGGTGTGGCGCCGCTGGAAGGCGGTGATGAAGGTCTCCGCCGTCAGATCCTCCGCCGCCTCGGGACCGAGCCGCCGGGCCGCGTAACGGTGCACGGCGTCGGCGTACCGGTCGTAGAGCGCGGCGAACCGCTCGGGCTCGTCCCGGGACCGTGCGATCACGCGGGCATCGCTCTCCTCGCGATCCTCGACGGTCATCGGGGCTCCTCTCGTTCGTCTGAACGCCTCGAAGGCTTGGGCTTGTTCGGGTTGTTCACCTGTCCTTCGCCGGCCGGCCGGATCGAGTTCCGTTTTCGCGCGCACGCGGAAGGGCCCGCCCGGAACCTGTCCGGGCGGGCCCTCGGTCACATGTGATCAGACGACCGCGCCGCGCCCCGGGTCGTCGTCCTCGTCGTCCGTGCGCATCCGCATCACCAGCGTGGCGAAGCCGCCGAGGAAGCCGCCGATGCCCAGCGTCGTCAGCCACCAGGTCATGTCCCAGCTCAGCACGACCGCCAGCAGCAGCAGTATCGGACCGCCCACGACCGCCAGCCAGGCGAACTTCGCGGTGGTGTCGGCCGCGGGCAGCGGCGGCGGCTCCGGCGGGACGAAGTGACCCTCGTCGTCCTCGTCGAAGTCGTCCTCCGTCGGCTCCGGCGCGGTGTAGTCGCGCGGGCCGACGCCGGGCGCGAAGGTGACCGAGCCGCCCAGCGGCTTGGCCGGCTGCTTCTCCTCCGGCTCGTCGTCGTTGGTCTCGGCCTCCAGCAGCGCCAGGTCCTCCACGGACTTGAACGGCTTGGCGCCCGGCGGGTCCTCCGGCTCGGCGCCGTACCCGGCGACGATGGCCGCCCAGGCGGCGTCCTCGTCGAAACGGGCGCCCTGGTCGTCCGGCTCGCGATCCTCGCGGTCGGAGTCGTGCTCAGCCACCTACGGCCGTCCCTTCCTTGCCGAGACCGGATGCGAGCCGACTCATGAAAGCGTGGCTCTCCTGGAAGATCCGGTCCGCGTCATGGTCCAACGTCGCCACGTGGTAGCTCTGTTCCAGCACGATCTCCCGCACGTCGACCGACGAGACGCGGCTGAGCACGCGCGCCGAGTCGGCCGGCGGCACCACATGGTCCTGGAGGCTGTGCAGGAGCAGCAGGGGCTGGGTGACCTGCGGAAGCTCTCCGTCGACCTGCCGGAAGAAGTTCCGCAGCGAGTGCGCCGCGTGCAGGGGCACCCGGGTGTAGCCCAGCTCCTCGACGCCCTCCTTCGCGATGTCGCTGGTGATGCCCGCGGTCGTACGGACGAGGTGCCGGGCCACCGGCAGGGCGTGCGCGGCCAAGCCGTGCACCTTGTTGGCGGGGTTCACCACGACCACGCCGTCGACCGCCGCGCCGTGCTTCGCCGCCAGCCGGAGCGCCAGGGCGCCGCCCATGGACAGACCGGCCACGAACAGGTGGGTGGAGCGCTCCCGCAGTGCGCGCAGCTCGCGGTCCACCTCCGCGTACCAGTCCTGCCAGGCGGTGAGCTGGAGGTCCTCCCAGCGGGTGCCGTGCCCGGGCAGCAGCGGCAGCGAGACGGTCAGACCGCGCTCGGCGAGATACTCCGCCCAGGGGCGCAGCGACTGCGGGGAACCGGTGAAGCCGTGGCAGAGGAGTACGGAGATCTCCCCGCCCTCATGGCGGTACGGCTCGGCTCCAGGAAGGACCGGCACCTTCGGTCTCCTGTTCATGAGGTCGGTTGCAGGTACTTCACCGTACGCGACCGCACTGACACCGACCAGGGTCGTCGGACTCTTTGACGGCGCTCCGGGTTAAGGTCTGATCGACAGACACAGGAGGCACTCGGTTGTTGTACGGCGCGATGAAGGTATCCATCGGGGGGCCGCTGAAGCTCGCCTTCAGGCCCTGGGTGGAAGGCCTGGAGAACATCCCCACCGAGGGCCCCGCGATCCTGGCGAGCAACCACCTCTCCTTCTCGGACTCGTTCTTCCTGCCTGCGGTCCTGGACCGGAAGGTCACGTTCATCGCGAAGGCGGAGTACTTCACGACCCCGGGCCTCAAGGGCCGGCTGACGGCCGCGTTCTTCAAGGGCGTCGGCCAGCTCCCCGTGGACCGCTCCGGTGCGCGCGGCGCGGGCGAGGCCGCCATCAAGAGCGGCATAGACGTCCTGGAGCGCGGTGAGCTGTTCGGGATCTACCCGGAGGGCACGCGCTCGCCCGACGGCCGGCTCTACCGGGGCAAGCCCGGCGGCCTCGCGCGCGTGGCGCTCGCCACCGGGGCGCCGGTCATCCCCGTCGCCATGATCGACACCGAGAAGATCCAGCCGCCGGGCAAGGTAATGCCCAAGCTGATGCGTCCGGGCATCCGGATCGGCAAGCCGCTGGACTTCAGCCGGTACCAGGGCATGGAGCACGACCGCTTCGTCCTGCGCGCGGTGACCGACGAGGTCATGTACGAGATCATGCAGCTCTCCGGCCAGGAGTACGTCGACATCTACGCCACCGCCGCCAAGCGCCAGATCGCGGACGCGGCGAAGGCCGAGAAGGAAGCGGAGAAGGCGGCCAAGGCCGCCCTCGCCAAGGCCGACCAGGATCAGGCGGACAAGGAGAAGTCCGAGTCCTAGACGCGGCATTCCGGTTCGGGGGGTGGGGGAGTTGGCCAAGCGCGAGAGAGTCCTGAGGATGTCGGTCGAGCAGCCGCTGTGGCGTGCGCTGCGGGGGTACCGGATCCTCACCCTGCTGTACGCGATCGGCCTGTTCGTCAGCGCGTACGACGAGTTCGCCCGCCCCTGGGTCGCCATCGGCTACTTCGCCGTACTGACCGTGTGGACGTTCGCGACCCTCCCGAAGGTCGCGAACGCGGCGGCCTGCACCAAGCCTTTCCTCGCCGCCGACCTGACCATAGCGCTGGTCGGCATCCTGCTCACCCGGTTCGCCGACTCGGCGGCGCACATCGAGGCGGGCAGTCCCACGCTGCCCTCGATATGGACGGCCGGCTCGGTGCTGGCCTTCGCCATCAAGGGCGGCTGGCGCTGGGCGGCCTTCGCCTCCACCCTGGTCGCCGTCGGCAACCTGGTGCACCGCGGCTCCCCGACCCGGGACACCGTCCACGCGGTGATCCTCGTCTGGGTCGCCTCCATCGCCATCGGCTACGTCGTCGAGGTCGCCCGGGCCTCCGAGCGCACCCTCGCCCGCGCCCTGGAGATCGAGGCCGCGACCAGGGAACGCGAGCGGCTGGCCCGGGACATCCACGACAGCGTGCTCCAGGTGCTGGCCATGGTGCAGCGGCGCGGTGCCGTCATCGGCGGCGAGGCGGCCGAACTGGGCCGGCTGGCGGGCGAGCAGGAGGTGGCGCTGCGCACGCTGGTCTCCGGCGGCCTCACCCCCGTGTCGCGAGTGTCGGAGGACGCGGCGGAGGGCGCCCTCGTCCGGGCCGTGGAGGAGGAGGCGGACCAGGACGGGCCGCTGGACCTGCGCTCGCTGCTCGCTTCCTACGCCGGTTCCCGGGTCAGCCTCGCCGAGCCGGGGGCGCCCGTGGTGCTGCCCCGGGCCTCCGCGCGGGAGCTGGCGGCGGCCGTCGGGGCCGCCTTGGACAATGTGCGCAGGCACGCGGGCGAGCAGGCACGCGCGTGGATCCTGGTGGAGGACGAGCCCGACGCGGTCATCGTCACCGTCCGGGACGACGGACCCGGCATCCCCGAGGGACGGCTCGCGCAGGCCGAGGGCGAGGGGCGGCTCGGGGTCGCCCTGTCGATCCGGGGCCGGCTGCGCGACATCGGGGGCAGCGCGGAGCTGATCTCCGTGCCCGGACAGGGCACGGAAGTGGAACTGAAGGTACCGAAGCAGATGTCCCGGGGGACGCGATGAGCGAGCAGGCCGGCACGATCAAGGTCATGGTGGTCGACGACCACCCCATGTGGCGCGACGCCGTCGCCCGGGACCTCGCCGAGTCCGGGTTCGAGGTGGTCGCCACGGCGGGCGACGGCGAGCAGGCCGTGCGCCGCGCCAAGGCCGCCGCCCCCGACGTCCTCGTCCTCGACCTGAACCTGCCCGCCAAGCCCGGCGTCCAGGTCTGCAAGGAACTCGTCGGCCACAACCCGGCCCTGCGCGTCCTCGTCCTGTCGGCCAGCGGCGAGCACGCCGACGTGCTGGAGGCCGTGAAGTCCGGCGCCACCGGCTACCTGCTGAAGTCCGCCTCCACGGAGGAACTCCTGGACGCGGTCCGCCGTACCGCCGTCGGCGACCCGGTGTTCACCCCGGGCCTCGCCGGGCTCGTCCTCGGCGAGTACCGCCGCCTCGCCTCCGAGCCCGCGCCCACCGGCCGGGACACCGACCAGCCGGGCGCCCCGCAGCTCACCGAGCGGGAGACCGAGGTGCTGCGGCTGGTAGCCAAGGGCCTGAGCTACAAGCAGATAGCCGAGCGTCTCGTCATCTCCCACCGGACCGTGCAGAACCACGTCCAGAACACCCTCGGCAAGCTCCAGCTGCACAATCGCGTGGAACTCGTTCGGTACGCCATCGAGCGCGGACTTGACGACGCGTAAACCAACCGCCTGACGTTTCACCGGAATTGCGGCTCCGACCCATCCCTGAGTGACCTGGATCACTATTAGCGTGGCCTCACCAGGCAACCGCGGCGAAGGGACATTTCCATGCGGGTCGGAGTACTGACCGGAGGCGGCGACTGCCCCGGGCTCAACGCCGTCATCCGGGCCGTCGTCCGCAAGGGCGTACAGGAGTACGGCTACGAGTTCACCGGCTTCCGGGACGGCTGGCGCGGTCCGCTCGACGGGGACACCGTGCGCCTCGACATCCCCGCCGTGCGCGGCATCCTGCCCCGCGGCGGCACTATCCTCGGCTCCTCGCGCACCAACCCCCTCAAGCACGAGGACGGCATCCGCCGGATCAAGGAGAACCTCGCCAAGCAGGAGGTCGACGCGCTCATCACGATCGGCGGCGAGGACACCCTCGGGGTGGCCGCGCGGCTGTCGGACGAGTATGGCGTGCCCTGCGTCGGCGTCCCCAAGACCATCGACAACGACCTGTCCGCCACCGACTACACCTTCGGCTTCGACACCGCCGTCGGCATCGCGACCGAGGCCATCGACCGGCTGCACACCACCGCCGAGTCCCACATGCGCGTTCTCGTCGTCGAGGTGATGGGCCGTCACGCCGGATGGATCGCCATCCACTCCGGGCTCGCGGGCGGCGCCAACGTCATCCTCATCCCCGAGCAGCGCTTCGACGTCGACAAGGTGTGCGGGTGGGTGACCTCCCGCTTCAAGGCGTCGTACGCGCCCATCGTGGTCGTCGCCGAGGGCGCGATGCCCAAGGACGGCGACATGGTCCTCAAGGACGAGTCGCTGGACTCCTTCGGGCACGTCCGGCTCTCGGGCGTCGGCGAGTGGCTGGCCAAGGAGATCGAGCGGCGCACCGGCAAGGAGGCGCGGACGACCGTTCTCGGCCATGTCCAGCGCGGCGGCACTCCCAGCGCGTTCGACCGCTGGCTCGCCACCCGGTTCGGGCTGCACGCCATCGAGGCCGTCCGCGACGGCGACTTCGGCAAGATGGTCGCCCTGCGCGGCACGGACATCGTCCGCGTCCCGATCGGGGAGGCGACGGCGAAGCTGAAGACCGTGGACCCGAAACTGTACGAGGAAGTCGGGGTCTTCTTCGGCTGATACCCGGCTGATACCCGACCGGCACGCCCGGGTTATGGGCCGTATATTCGGCCCATAACCCACCAGAAGGGGAGCCTCCTCGTGGAGATCCTGGCTTTCGGCGTGCAAGCGGACGAGAAACCCCTGATCGAGCAGGCCTTCCAGGGCCACCACGAGGTCCGCTGCCTCGACGTCTTCCTCAACGAGGACACCGCTCCCATCGCGGCCGGCTACGAGATCGTCTCCACCAGCGTCAACGCCGACCTCGGCGCGCGCGTCCTGCGGATCCTCGCCGCCGGCGGCACGCGGATGGTCGCCCAGCGCTCCACCGGCTTCAACAACATCGACCTCGACGTGGCGGAGCGGCTCGGCATGACGGTCGCCCGGGTCTCGTACTACTCGCCGTACTCCGTCGCCGAGTTCGCCTGGACCCTCGCCATGGCCGTCAACCGCCGTGTCGTGCGCGCCTCCATCCGCACCCGGGACTTCGACTTCCGGCTCGACGGACTGATGGGCCGCGACATGTACGGCCGTACCGCGGGCGTCCTCGGCACCGGGAAGATCGGTGAGGCCTTCGCGCGGATCGCCCACGGCTTCGGCATGCGGCTGCTCGGCTGGGACATCGCCGAGAACCCCGGCTGCCTGGAACTCGGCATGAAGTACGTCCCCAAGGAACAGCTCCTCGCCGAGTCCGACCTGGTCAGCCTGCACGTCCCGTTGATGCCCGAGACCCAGCGGCTGATCGACGCCGCCGCCCTGCGGGCGATGCGGGACGACGCGATCCTGGTGAACTCCAGCCGCGGCGGCCTGATCGACACCGCGGCCCTCGTCACCGAACTGCGCGCCGGCCGCTTCCTGGGCGTGGGGCTCGACGTGTACGAGGCGGAGGCGGGCCTGTTCTTTTTCGACAGGTCCCTGGAGGCGATCGAGGACGACACCCTGGCCCGCCTGGTCACCTTCCCCAACGTCCTGGTCACCTCCCACCAGGCGTACTACACCGTGGACGCCGTCGGCCAGATCGTCGACGCCACGGTGCGGAACGTCCTCGACTACACGGCCGGCCGCCGCTCGGAGAACGTGCTGGTGCCGCGGAGCTGACCGACCAGGTCCCGGACGATCGCGGCGCCGTTCAGCGTCAGCACGGACTCGGGGTGGAACTGGACCCCGGCGAAGCCCGGACCGCGCAGCGCGTGGACCTCGTACGCCGTGCTGCGGCTGATCTCGACGCCGTGCGCGGCCAGTTCCCCGGCCGCCTCGTCGTCGCAGCGGGCCACGAAGCTGTTGTAGAAGCCGACGGTCTCCGCCCGCCCGAACAGGTCGACCGTCGTCTGGGCGCCCTGGAACGGCACCTCCTTCCGGACGATCTCCAGGCCCAGCTCGGCCGCGATCAGCTCATGGCCCAGACAGACGCCGAGCACGCCGTGCCGGTTCTCGCGGATCACCTCGGCGGTGAGGCCGCGCAGAAAGCGCATCTTGGGGTCCTCGGTGTCGGACGGGTCCCCCGGGCCGGGGCCGAGGACGAGCGGGCCCGCATGGGCGAGGACCGCCTGGCGCAGGCCGGGCTCGTCGTAGCGCCGGACGGTGACGTCCAGGCCGCCGGCCCGCAACACGTGCGCGAGCATCGCGGTGAAGGTGTCCTCGGCGTCGACGACGAGCGCGTGCCCGGAGAGGTCCTCGGCCCGTTCCTGCATCCGCAGCCAGAAGGGGGCGAGGGAGGCCCGGCGCCCGTCGAGAGCGGCACGCACGCGTGGATCGTCGGACAGCCGCGGCCGTACGGCTTCGGCGCGTGCCCGCCCCGCACGGACCCCCAGCGCCGCCAGCACGCCCGCCGCCTTCGCGTGGGTCTCCTCGACCTCGCTCGCCGGGTCCGAGCCACGGACCAGGGTCGCGCCGACCGGCACGCGCAGGTGGCCGCCGGCGGAGATGTCGGCGGTGCGGATGAGGATGGGGGAGTCCAGGGTCTGCGCCCCGCCGGAGTCCCGGCCGAGCAGCGCCAGGGCGCCCGCGTAGTAGCCGCGCCCACCGACCTCGTGCCGCTCAATGACCCGGCAGGCGTTCTGCACGGGCGACCCGGTCACGGTGGCCGCGAACATGGTCTCCCGCAGCACCTCCCGCGCGTCCAGCGAGGACTTGCCGCGCAACTCGTACTCGGTGTGCGCGAGATGGGCCATCTCCTTGAGCCGGGGCCCCACGACGACCCCGCCCATGTCCCCGACCGTGCACATCATCTTGAGCTCCTCGTCGACGACCATCGACAGCTCCTCGATCTCCTTGCCGTCGGCGAGGAAGCCGAGCAGATGCTCGGGGGTGGGGCCCTCGGCGGGATAGCGGTACGTCCCGCTGATCGGGTTCATGACGACCGTGCCGCCGGACATCCGCACGTGCACCTCGGGGCTCGCGCCGACGAGGGTCCGCTCCCCGGTGTGCACGACGAAGGTCCAGTAGGCACCCCGCTCACCCTTCAGCAGCCGCCGGAACAGGGCGAGGGCGTCCGCGCGGGAGAATCCCGGGATCTCGCCCTCGTACGTCCGCCGGATCACGAAGTTCGCGCCCTCGCCGCGCCCGATCTCCTCCCGCAGCACACGGCCGACGATCTCGGCGTACTCCTCGTCCCCGACGTCGAAGCCGCCGCCCCGTACCCGGACCTCGTGAGCGGGGAGCTGCTCCAGCGCCTGCGCGAGCGGGATGTCGTAGCGCTCCTCGGGGACCAGCACCGTCAGCGGGGTGCCGTCGTCGCGGACGTCGAAGCCGCGCTCGCGGATCTGGCGGAAGGGGACGAGCGCGAGCCCCTCGTCGGGGAGGTCGGCGAGACGGTCGTGGTCGCCGACCGGGCCGAGGAACACCTCCACGGTGTTCTCGTCGTGTCCCGGAGTGCGGCGGCGCAGCAGGGCGAACGGGCGGGGATCGTCCAGCAAGCCGAGCAGGTTCATGGTCCGTGCTCCTTCTCAGGGGGAGAGGAGCGCGCCGCCGGAAAACACCGAAGGCCGCCCCTCGGGCGGCCTTCGCGAAGTCTTGAGTACGCGCAGTCAGCGGGCCGCCGGAGAAGCGGTCCACCACCAGTTCTGGATCGAGTGCGCGAACATGCCCCGAACCCTAGCGCCTGTCCGGCGGATCATGCCAGCGTCGCGGGGTCTGACGCGCCCATCTGCGGCGTTGTCGTCGGTTGCCGACGCTCCGCGTCGCCGCCCTCCTCCGCCTTGCAGCTGGACCCGCCAGACCCCGCTCACCTGCGCCTTCGAGCGCCGCTTGCTCCAGCCGGCCTGATCCGCCGGACAGGCGCTAGCGCATGAGCAGCAGATCCAGGGCGCGGTCGAGATAGTGGGTCAGTTCCTCGTCGTCCGGGAGGGTGGCCGGGACGGCGTGGGCGAGTTGGGCGTGGCCCAGGTAGACCGTGTAGGCGAGCAGGCCGCGGCGTCGTGCCTCCGGGACGGGGAAGCCGGCCTCCTCGAACTGCTGCGCGACGTAGGCGACGCGGCGCTCGGTGACGCGTTCGAGCGCCGCCCGCACCCGCGGGTCGTCGGCGGTGGCCAGCAGCGAGACCTCCAGCGGGTCCTCGACGCTCGACCGGATCGCCTCGCCGAACAGCAGCCGCAGCCGCCGCTCCGGGTCGGGCTCGGCCTCCAGCGCGGTGATGATCGCCTCCGTCTCGGTCTCGGCCCAGCGTTCGAGCGCGGCCTCGATCAGGGCGTCCCGGTTGGCGAAGTGCCAGTAGAAGCTGCCCTTGGTGGTGCCGAGGCGGACGGCGAGGGGCTCCACGGCGACGGCGGCGAGTCCGCCCTCGCTCATCGCGGCGAGCGCCGCGTCGGCCCAGTCGCTCGCGCTGAGCCGGGGCTTGCCGGTGGTCTTCCGAGGACGTTGCACCATGACCATACGGTACCGTACGGTGGAACATACGCCAGCGTATGGAGGTGCGCGATGACTGCGATACGCAACATCCACGAGCGCGTGATCGAGGCCCCGGCGACCGCCGTCGGCCCCCTGCTGGACCGGCTCTCCGCCGCCGACGACCCACTCTTCCCGGCACCGGCCTGGGAGCCGATGCTCTTCGACCGCCCACTCGCCGTAGGGGCGACCGGCGGTCACGGCCCGGTCCGCTACGGCGTCTCGGCCTACGAGCCGGGCCGACGCGTCCGCTTCGACTTCAGCCCGCCGGACAACGGCTTCCACGAGATCTCCGTCGAACCCCTCGGCGACGCCCGCTGCCGGATCCGGCACGTCCTTGAGCAGGACATGCGGGGCGCCGACCTGCTGGCCTGGGTGCTGGCCGTGAAGGTGCTCCACAACGTGATCGTGGAGGAGCTCTTCGACAACGCCGAGCGGGCGGCCACCGGCTCCGTCGCCCGGCCGGTGCGCTGGTCGCCGTACGTGCGGCTGTGCAACCGCCTGATCTGGCCGCGGGCGAAGGCGGCCGCCGCACCCGAGGGCGCCCGGCTGATCCGTACCGCCCTCGAGCAGCCCGCGTACACGGACACGTACGCGATCGAACTGCTCCCCGGCATGCCCCGCGACCCGGGGGCCTGGGCCGGTGTCCTCGGCTTCCCGGAGCTGACCCGCTCCGAGGCCGAACTGCTGCAGAAAGTCCTGGCCGGCGGCCTGACCGCCCGCGCCTCGATCCACGTCGGCGCCCGCGAGGTCACCCTCAACACCGCCGTCCGCGCCGACACCCTGCCCGCACGGCTCTACTGGGGCCTCGCACGGCCGTTCCACCCCTTCATGGCCCGGCGCGCGCTGCGCCGCGAACACCGCCGGCTGGCCCTCGCCGTGGCTCCGGCCGGAGTGCGGGCACGGAACGGACATCCTGTCTCAATGGGTGAGCGGGCGGCAGGGCTCCGGACATGACCCCGTAATGTTGACGTCGTGACCGTGAACGCTAAGACCAGCGCGAGCGCTGGCAACACCTGGCGAAACCTGCCCGCGGCGCAGCAGCCCGAGTACCCCGACACCGAGGCTCTGCGCGCAGTGATCGCGGACCTCGAGTCGTATCCGCCGCTCGTCTTCGCGGGCGAGTGCGACCAGCTGCGCGCCCGGATGGCGGCCGTCGCCAAGGGAGAGGCGTTCCTCCTCCAGGGTGGCGACTGCGCCGAGGCCTTCGACGCGGTGTCCGCCGACCAGATCCGCAACAAGCTCAAGACCCTGCTCCAGATGGGCGCCGTGCTGACGTACGCCGCCTCTGTCCCGGTCGTGAAGGTCGGCCGGATCGCCGGCCAGTACTCCAAGCCGCGCTCCAAGGGCACCGAGACCCGCGACGGCGTGACCCTGCCGACGTACCGCGGCGACTCGGTCAACGGCTTCGACTTCAACGAGGCCGCCCGCGTCCCGGACCCCGAGCGTCTGAAGCGGATGTACAACGCCTCCGCCTCCACGCTCAACCTGGTGCGCGCCTTCACCACCGGCGGCTACGCCGACCTGCGCCAGGTGCACGCCTGGAACCAGGACTTCGTGAAGTCGTCCCCGTCCGGCCAGCGCTACGAGCAGCTCGCCCGCGAGATCGACCAGGCGCTCAACTTCATGCACGCCTGCGGGGCCGACCCGGAGGAGTTCAAGACGGTCGAGTTCTACTCCTCGCACGAGGCGCTGCTGCTGGACTACGAGTCGGCGCTGACCCGCGTCGACTCGCGCACCGGACAGCTGTACGACGTCTCCGCGCACATGGTGTGGATCGGTGAGCGCACCCGGCAGCTGGACCACGCGCACATCGAGTTCGCCTCGAAGATCCGCAACCCGATCGGCATCAAGCTCGGCCCGACGACGACGGCCGAGGAGGCGCTGCAGTACATCGAGCGCCTGGACCCGGACCGCGAGCCCGGCCGGCTGACCTTCATCGTCCGCATGGGCGCCGACAAGGTCCGGGACAAGCTCCCGGAGCTGATCGAGAAGGTCACCGCCTCCGGTGCCACCGTGGCCTGGGTGACCGACCCGATGCACGGCAACACCTTCGAGGCGGCCTCCGGCCACAAGACCCGCCGCTTCGACGACGTGCTCGACGAGGTCAAGGGCTTCTTCGAGGTCCACAAGGGCCTCGGCACCCACCCGGGCGGCATCCATGTCGAGCTCACCGGTGACGACGTCACCGAGTGCGTGGGCGGCGGCGACGAGATCTTCGTCGACGACCTGCACCAGCGCTACGAGACGGCCTGCGACCCCCGCCTGAACCGCAGCCAGTCGCTTGACCTGGCCTTCCTGGTCGCGGAGATGTACAGGGACCAGTAGCCGGTTCGGCTGTTACAGCAGAGCAGTGTGGGGTGCGGATCACATTCGATCCGCACCCCACAGCACTTTTATGGCTCCTGTGAGCCGGGTAAGGTTAGGTTAGCCTCACCGATCAAGGGGATGGCACATCGATCCCACCGGGAGGTGAACCGCGTGTACGTCTGCAGTTGCTTCGGCATCACCGAGCAGCAGGTCAAGAAGCACGCGGAGGACGGTGCCTGCACCCCCCGCCAGATAGCGTCGGCCTGCAAGGCGGGCACGGACTGCGGTTCGTGCGTACGCCGTATCCAGGCGATCCTGGGCCGGGGCGCGTGCCCCCGCCGTGAGCTGGCCGACCAGGGCAAGCCGGTGCTCACCGACCTGGCGGACGCCGCCTAGTCGAGGCCCTAGCTCGGCTGCTCGATCTGCTGGGCCAGGTACAGCGCCTCGCCGAGCTTGTCGATCAGTTCCAGCTGGGTGTCCAGGTAGTCGATGTGGTGCTCCTCGTCCTCGAGGATCGACTCGAAGAGGTTCGCCGACGTGATGTCGCCCTTGTTGCGCATCACCTCGATCCCGCGCTTGAGGCGGTCGATCGCCTCCACCTCCACCTGCCGGTCCGCCTGGAACATCTCGGTGACGGTCTGGCCCACCCGGACATGGAAGAGCCGCTGGTAGTTGGGCAGCCCGTCCAGCATCAGGATGCGCTCGGTGATCTTGTCCGCGTGCTTCATCTCATCGATGGACTCTTCACGCGTGTACTTGGCGAGCTTGGTCCAGCCCTTGTTGTCCTGGATCCGGTAGTGCAGCCAGTACTGGTTGATCGCCGTCAGCTCGCCGGTGAGCTGCTCGTTAAGGAACTCGATGACCTCGGGGTCGCCCTGCATCGCAGAGGCTCCTTCCAAGTGAAGGGGGGAACTGGCAGGTTGCGCCGCATCCTTGCACCGGTCTCGAAGATCGTCCAGTAAGTCTTCACTTAGTAAGTAAGTGCATGCTTAGTTCGTTTTCAGCTGTTTCGACCGCTTCGGCGGGCGGCTGGTCAAGGGCACTGCCTCAGGTCTGTCAGGATGGATACATGGGTCAGCCGGTGGAGAGCGCATCTGGAGGAGCGGCACAGCCGGAGCTTCCGCCGGGGCAGCGTCTGCAGCGCGGCTGGCCGGTCACCCACTACGGGCCGGTCCCCAAGTTCCGCCCCGAGCGCTGGGAGTTCAGGGTCTTCGGCGCCACCGCCGACGGCGAGAAGCACTGCTGGAACCACGAGGAGTTCGCGGCCCTGCCGTACACCACCGTCGTGGCCGATCTGCACTGCGTCACCAAGTTCAGCATGCTCGGCGCCGAGTGGGGCGGGATTCCCGCCCGGACGATCCTGGAGCTTGCCCCGCCCGCCGCGGCCGTCACCCATGTGATGGTGTGGGCCGAGTACGGCTTCAGCTCGAACCTGCGCCTGGAGGACTTCGCCGACGCGCGCACCATCTTCGCCACCCACAAGGACGGCGAACTGCTCACCGCCGAGCACGGCTTCCCGCTGCGGCTCGTCGTCCCCCACCTCTACGCCTGGAAGGGGCCCAAGTGGGTCCGGGGCGTGGAGTACATGACCGCGGACCGGCGCGGCTTCTGGGAGGAGCGCGGGTACCACAACATCGGTGACCCGTGGAAGGAGCAGCGGTACTCCTACCAGGAGGAGCCGGGAGACGGGCCCGAGCTGTAGCTACGGCGTCGACATCTCCCTGAGCTTCTTCAGCCGCTCCACGTCCGCCGCGTGCCCCTCCTTGCCGCCGGGCGTCTCGATGATCAGCGGTACGCCCTCGGTGGCGGGGTGGGTCATCAGCGCACGGAACGGGTCCTCGCCGATGTGTCCTGCGCCAATGTTCGCGTGGCGGTCCTTGTGTGCGCCGACCACATCCTTGGAGTCATTGGCGTGGATCAGCTTCAGCCGGCCCTCGCCGACCGTGTCCACCAGCAGATCGAGCGTCTGATGCATCCCGCTCGGCCCGGTCAGATCGTGTCCGGCGGCGAAGATGTGACAGGTGTCCAGGCACACGCCCAGCTTCGGGTGGGCGTCCAGGGCCTCGAAGTACGGCCCGAAGTCCCAGGTGCGCGAGCACAGCGAGAAACCCTGCCCCGCGGTGGACTCCAGCAGCAGGAACGGGTCGTCGTCGTGGGTCAGCTCGTCGAGCAGCGGCAGCAGGTGCTCCCGCACCTGCTTCAGCGCCACCGAGCGGTCCCGGCCGCCGGTCGCGCTGCCCGTGTGCACGACCACGCCCAGCGCCCCGATCGCCCGTCCGCGCCGCAGTGAGTGCCGTAGCGACTCCACCGACTTCTCGACCGTCGCCTCGGTGTGCGAACCGAAGTTGATCAGGTACGGGGCATGGACGTACGCCGGTATCGACTCCTCCGCGCAGGCGGCGCGGAACGCCTCGTCCTGCCGGGGGTTCCCGGCCGGGGTGGCCCAGCCGCGCGGGTTGGCGACGAAGACCTGCACGGTCTCCGCCTTGAGGTCACGGGCGTAGGTCAGGCCGACGGAGTTCAGGCCGCCGGCCACGGGGACATGGCCGCCTACGGGATTGCGGAGCGGTCGCCGGGTCATCGGTTCGTGGTCACCGGATCTCGATCGTGATCGTCGAGCCCTTCGGCGCGGTCTCGCCGCCCTCGACGGACTGGCTCTCGACGGTGTCGCCGAAGAGCCCCAGCAGCCCGCGGTCCTCGTCGACCTCGAAGCCCGCGGCCTCCAGCTCCGCCTTGGCGTCGTCGACGTTGTCGCCGGTGACGTCCGGGACCTCGACCATCTCCGGGCCCTTGGACAGCGTCAGCGTCACCGTCTCACCCGTGACGACCTCGGTGCCGGCCTCCGGGTCCAGCGCGGCGACCTCGCCCTTGTCGTACTCGGAGGAGGTCACCTGCTCCGCGGCGACCCGCACCTTCAGGCCCGCCTCCTCCAGCTCGGCCCTCGCGTCCTCCAGGCTGTCGCCGAGCACGTCCGGCACGTCGACCGGGGCGCCCTTGCTGACGACCAGCGCGACGGCGGAGCCCGAGCGGCGCTCGGTGCCCGCCTCGGGGTCCGTAGAGATCACGAAGCCCTTGGGGACGGAGTCGCTGAACTCCCGGGTCACCATCCCCGGCTCCAGTCCCCCGTCCCTCAGCAGCCCGCGCGCCTTGTCCAGACGGTGGCCCGTCAGGTCCGGGACCTTCACGACCTCCGGCCCCTTGGAGATCGTCAGGTTCACCGAGTCGTTGTGCCGGATCCGGCTGCCCGCGGCGGGGTCGGTGCTGATGACCTGACCGCGCTTGACGGTGTCGCTGTAGGCGAGCTCGACCTTGCCGAGCTCCAGACCGGCGTCCGCCAGCCGGTCCTCGGCCTGCGCCTCCGTCTTGGTCAGCAGCGCCGGGACCTTGGTGAACTGGCCGGAGTTGATGTACCAGACACCCGCGCCGACGCCGAGGACGAGCAGGACGGCGACCACGAGGGCGAGGGGACCGCGCCGGGAGGATCTCGGGCCGGGCCGGTTGGACGGAGGCAGCGGCGCGCTCTCCAGGCGGCTCGTGTGGAAGCGCTGCTCTTCCTCCTCGTTGACCGGCAGGGGGCGCGGCACCGTGAGGGAACGCGGGATCACGCTGGTGCGGTCCTCGGCGCTGTCGTGCTCGGCGGAGAGCGCCTGCGGGGGCAGCGCGTCCAGCTGCTCGGCGCCGAGCGCGGCACGGGTGTCGCGGGCCTCGGCGAGCAGGGCGACCGCGTCGTACGGGCGGACGTCCGGGGTGCGCGCGGTGGCCGAGGCGACCAGCGCGTCCAGCTCGTACGCGAGGCCCGGGACGACGGCCGAGGGCGGGGGCACGTCCTCGTGCAGGTGCTTGTAGAGCACGATCGCGGGGGATTCGCCGCTGTGCGGCTGCTGGCCGGTGAGCATCTCGTACAGGACGACACCGCACGCGTACACGTCGACGCGGGCGTCGGCGGTGCCGGGCTGGTCGATCTGCTCGGGGGCGAGATAGGCGACGGTGCCGAGGACGGCACCGCTGGTGTTGGTGACCGTGTCCACGGAGCGCACGAGCCCGAAGTCGGCGACCTTGACCCGGCCGTCGTCCCCGATGAGCACGTTCTCCGGCTTCATGTCCCGGTGCACGAAACCGGCCCGGTGCGCGGCGCCCAGCGCGGCGAGGACCGGCTCCAGGATGTCCAGGGCGGCGCGGGGCTGCAGGGCCCCGCGGTCGCGCAGCACGTCACGCAGGGTGCAGCCGGCGACGTACTCCATGGCCAGGTAGACGTACGACCCATCGGTGCCCTGGTCGAAGACCTGGACGACATTGGGGTGCGCGAGCCGGGCGACCGACTTGGCCTCCCGGATGAACCGCTCCACGAAGGTCGCGTCGGCCGCGAGGCCGGGATGCATCACCTTCAGCGCGAGCACGCGGTCGAGCCGGGTGTCCACGGCCCGGTAGACCGTGGCCATCCCGCCGACGGCGATCCGCGCTTCCACGCGATAACGTCCGTCGAGCACCTGCCCGACCAGCGGGTCCTGAAGGGTCGTATCCACGCAGGCGAGTGTACGAGCAGCGACCGACACGGCCGGCTTTCAGTCCGGGATAGGGGCGGTACTGAAGCCGACCTGTGACGCAACCCACGCTTCGTCAGAACGCGGGCCGCTCCGGATCCAGCACCGCCCGGCCCTCGACCGGTGACGAGGCCTCCGCGAAGTGGCGGCGCGGGATCCGGCCCGCCCGGTGCGCGAGACGCCCGGCCTCCACCGCGTGGCGCATGGCGTCGGCCATCAGGACCGGCTCCTTCGCCCGCGTCACCGCCGAGGCGAGCATCACACCCGCGCAGCCCAGCTCCATCGCCAGTGCCGCGTCGGAGGCCGTGCCGGCGCCCGCGTCCAGGATCACCGGCACACGCGCGTGCTCCACGATCAGCTGGAAGTTGTGCGGGTTGCGGATCCCGAGGCCGGAGCCGATGGGGGAGCCCAGCGGCATGATCGCCGCGCAGCCCACGTCCTCCAGCCTCCGGGCCAGCACGGGGTCGTCGTTCGTGTACGGCAGCACCGTGAAGCCGTCGTCCACCAGCGTCTCCGCCGCGTCCAGCAGCTCGATGGGGTCCGGCAGCAGGGTCCGCTCGTCGGCGATGACCTCCAGCTTGATCAGGTCGGTGCCGAGCGCCTCCCGCGCGAGACGGGCGGTCAGGACGGCCTCCCCGGCCGTGAAGCACCCGGCCGTGTTCGGGAGCACCCGGATGCCGAGCTTTTCCAGCACCGACAGCACGGATCCGTGCACCGAGGCGTCCACCCGCCGCATCGCGACGGTGGTCAGCTCCGTTCCGGACGCCACGAGCGCCCGCTCCAGCACCTCCAGGCTGGGCGCACCGCCGGTGCCCATGATCAGCCGGGACGAGAAGGACGTACCGCCGAGGACAAAGGGATCGTCGGCCATGGGTCAGCCTCCTTGGACGGCGGTGAGGACCTCGACCCGGTCCCCCTCGGAGAGGGAGGTCGAGGACCACTGCGCGCGCGGGACGACGGTTTCGTTGAGCGCGGCGGCCACTCCGGAGGGCGCCGCGGTGAGGGACTTCACGAGCGTGTCGAGAGCCGTGCCGGGCTCGACCGACCGCCGCTCGCCGTTGACCGAGATGTTCATACGGGCTGCTCCGTGAGGGCGAACTGCGGGGCGAATCGCTTCGGGCTGAACGGACGGGCCTCGTCGGTGAGTTCACCCGTGGCCAGGGCATGGGCGAGGGCGTCACCGGTGACCGGTGTCAGCAGCACGCCGTTGCGGTAGTGGCCCGTGGCCAGCAGCAGGCCGTCCAGCTCCGTCGGGCCGAGCAGCGGCGCGTTGTCCGGTGACCCGGGGCGCAGCCCCGCGCGGGTCTCCGTCAGCGGCAGCTCGGTGATCCCGGGCATCAGCTCGTGCGCGTCGCGCAGCAGCTCGTACACGCCTCCCGCGGTCACCGTGGTGTCCCAGCCGAGTTCCTCGCTGGTCGCGCCGACCACCAGCTCGCCGTTCTCCCGCGGCACCAGGTAGACCTGGCTGCCGCGCACCACCGCGCGGACGGTCCGGCTCAGGAACGGCGCGTGCCGCCGCGGCACGGTCAGCCGCAGCACCTGCCCCTTCACGGGCCGCACGGGCGGCAGTACGGCGTCGGGGACACCGGCGAGGCGTCGGCTCAGGCTCCCGGCGGCCAGGACCACCTGCCCGGCCGCCGGCTCCTCTCCCCCGCGCGTGACGACGCCCGCCGCCCGGTCCCCGGTCACGACGAGCCGCTCGGCCCAGTCCCGGTGGAAGACCACCCCGGCCCGCTCGCACGCGGTCACCAGCGCCCCCGCCAGCCGGCGCGGGTCGATCTGGTGGTCGCCGTCCACCCGCAGCCCGCCGCGCACGCTCGGCGCGAGCATCGGCTCCAGACGCCGGCAGTCCCGCCCCGACAGCCACTCGGAGTCGAGCCCCGACTCCCGCTGCAGCGCGTGCAGTTCCCGCAGGTGCGCCCGGTCGTCGGCGTCCAGCGCGACCGCGAGGGTGCCGCACTGCCGGTAGCCGAGGTCCTGACCGGTGAGGTCGCCGAGCTCGGCCGCGAAGTCGGGATAGCGGCGGGCCGAGGCCAGATTCAGGCCGAGCAGCGTCTGCTCGCCGTAGTGCAGTTCCGTGACGGCGGCCAGCATTCCGGCCGCCACCTGGGCGGCGCCGCCGCCCGGCTCGGGGTCCAGCACGGCCGTGGAGAAGCCGCGCTGAGCCGCTCTCCAGGCCGTGACCAGGCCGATGATCCCGCCCCCGATGACAAGGACGTCTGACGTTCGCGTACGCGACATGGGCGTCCAGCCCCTCCCTTCGCCGGCATGACCCGGATCAGGTTCGTACGGTCGGAGGCCGCCAGCCTCCCTCTCAGCCCGGTGCGTCCGGGCTCCCGCGAGTGCTCTACGTTGGCCACCCTAGCCGCCCGCCGTATGTCTCAGTAAGGGAGCCTCCGCCCGTGGCCCGCTCGCTCGACGGTCTCGTCCTCGCCCCTGTCGCCGATCAGGCCCCAGGTCAGGTGGGCACCCGCACCCGGTTCACGTACCACGAGAAGAACGGTGAGATCTGGGCCGAGTACGCGGGCGGCGATGTCGTACGCGGGCATCTGGTGGGTAGGCGGGAGGGTGACCGGCTGGACTTCCGGTACGTGCAGCTCAAGCACGACGGGACCACCTCGTCGGGGCACTGTGTGTCGACCGTGGTGGAGCTGCCCGACGGGCGCGTGCGCCTGGAGGAGACCTGGGAGTGGGAGTCCCAGCCGGGATCCGGGACCAGCGTTGTGGAGCAGGTCACGCGGCACGACGGCTGACTGACAGATTGTCAGTTGGCTAGGGTGATCAGGTGAGCGAGCAGAAGACGTCGCAGCGGACGGTGGTGGTGGTCGGCGCCGGCATGGCCGGGGTCCAGACCGCGGTCGCCCTGCGCGAACAGGGCTTCACGGGCACGGTGACCGTGATCGGCGCCGAGCCGCACCAGCCCTACGACCGGCCCCCGCTGTCCAAGGCCGTGCTGCTCGGCAAGGCCGAGGACTCCGCCTTCGACGTGGACTTCGAGGCGCTCGGCATCGACCTGCGACTCGGCCGCGAGGTCCTGGGCGTGCGCCCCGCCGACCATGAGCTGGACACCGCCGAGGGGCCCGTGGCGTACGACGGTCTCGTCCTCGCCACCGGTGCCGAACCGATCCGGCTGCCCGGCGCCGAGGGCGTCCCCGGAGTGCATCTGCTGCGCACCCTCGACGACGCCGAGCGGCTGCGGCCGGTGCTCGCCCGGCAGCACGACATCGTGGTGGTCGGGGCCGGCTGGATCGGCGCCGAGTTCGCCACCGCCGCGCGCGAGGCCGGCTGCACGGTGACGGTCGTCGAGGCCGCCGACCGGCCGCTCGCGGGCGCGCTGCCCGCCGACGTGGCCGCGCCGATGACCGCCTGGTACGCCGACAGCGGCGCCGAACTGCGCACCCACGCGCGCGTGGCCCACGTCGAGCCCGGCGAGGTCGTCCTCGACGACGGCTCGCGGCTGCCCGCGGGCGCCGTCGTGGTCGGCATCGGCGCCCGGCCCGCCACCGCCTGGCTGGCGGGCTCGGGCATCGAACTCGGCGCGTACGGCGAGGTCGTCGCCGACGACCGGCTGCGCACCTCGGTGCCGGACGTCCACGCGGTCGGCGACTGCGCCTCCTTCCCCTCGGCCCGGTACGGCGAGCGGCTCCTCGTCCACCACTGGGACAACGCCCTCCAGGGCCCGCGCACGGTGGCCGCCGACATCATCGGCGAGACCCCGCTGGTCTACGACCCGGTCCCGTACTTCTGGTCCGAGCAGTTCGGCCGCTTCGTCCAGTACGCCGGACACCACGCCTCCGCCGACCTCACGGTGTGGCGCGGCGACCCCTCCGGCCCCGCCTGGAGCGTCTGCTGGCTGCGCGAGGGCCGGCTGGTCGCCCTGCTGGCGGTCGGCAGGCCCCGGGACCTGGCGCAGGGCCGCAAGCTGATCGAGGCGGGCACGCAGATGGACCCGACGCTGCTGGAGGACCCGGCCAGGCCGCTGAAATCGGCGGTCGCGTAGCCGCCGTCCGGCCTGGTCGGAGCCGTCTGGCTTCCTGATGTCAGTGCGGGATGGCAGGCTTGTTTCCGTGACCGAGATTGACGCAAAGATCGATGCTCTCGTCCCCGCCTGGCTCACCCTCCCCGACATCGCCGAAATGCTCGGCGTCGAGGTGACACGTGTGCGGCAGCTGGTCAAGGAGGGCCAGCTCATCGCCGTACGCCGTGGTGAGAACCGTGCGCTGCACGTCCCCGCCGCCTTCATCGACGGGGCCGAGCAGAAGGTCGTCAAGGGCCTGGCCGGCACTCTGACGCTGCTCCGGGACGACGGCTTCACCGACGAAGAGATGCTGGAGTGGCTCTTCACTCCCGACGAGAGCCTGCCCGGCACCCCCGCGCAGGCCCTGAGCGAGAATCGCGGCACGGAGGTGAAGCGCCGCGCCCAGGCGCTCGCCGTCTGACCTGATCAACAGTCCCGGTGCACGGGCCACGGCCGGTCCGCGGCCCGTGCACCACCCAGCACGGGGGAACACGTATGCCTGCCACCGCCCGAGACCAGTTCGCCGACGCCCGGCTGTACCTCTGCACGGACGCCCGCAAGCGCCAGGGCGACCTCGCCGAGTTCCTGGACGCGGCCCTGGCGGGCGGTGTCGACATCGTGCAGCTGCGGGACAAGGGGATGGAGGCCGCCGAGGAGCTGGAGCACCTGGCGGTCCTCGCCGAGGCCTGCGCGCGCCACGGCAAGCTGCTCGCGGTCAACGACCGCGCGGACGTGGCCCACGCCGCGGGCGCCGACGTGCTGCACCTCGGCCAGGGCGACCTGCCGGTTCCGGCCGCCCGCGCGATCCTCGGCGAGGACGTCGTCATCGGCCGCTCCACGCACGCGCAGTCCGAGGCGGAGGCGGCGGCCGCCCAGGAGGGCGTGGACTACTTCTGCACCGGCCCCTGCTGGCCCACCCCGACCAAGCCCGGCCGGTACGCCCCGGGTCTGGACCTCGTCCGGCACACCGCTGCCCTCGGCACCGACCGTCCCTGGTTCGCCATCGGCGGCATCGACCTGGGCAACCTCGACGAGGTGCTCGACGCGGGCGCCCGCCGGGTCGTCGTCGTACGGGCGATCACCGAGGCGGACGACCCGGGTGCCGCCGCGGCGGAGTTCTCGAAGCGGCTGCGGCAGGCTCGGTAGCCCTCAGCGGCCGCGGTTTGTCCAAGGGCTGGACAACAACCGGACAAATCGGGCAAATACCCGGCGTTCGGTTGGGGGACCGACGCCCCCTGGCTAACCTGCGGGTATGGCCCTCGGCACCGCATCCACCAGGTCGGACCACGCTCGTACCGTGCGCGAGATGCTCGCGACCGGCAAGACGACGTACTCGTTCGAGTTCTACGCCCCGAAGACCCCGAAGGGCGAGCGGAACCTGTGGAACGCGCTGCGCCGGGTCGAGGCCGTGGCGCCCGACTTCGTCTCCGTGACCTACGGCGCGGGCGGCACCACCCGCGCCGGCACGGTCAAGGCGACCGAGGCCATCGCCTCCGACACCACGCTCACCCCGATCGCCCACCTCACCGCCGTCGACCACTCGGTGGCCGACCTGCGCAACATCATCGGGCAGTACGCGGACGCCGGGATCCGCAACATGCTGGCGCTGCGCGGCGACCCGCCCGGCGACCCCATGGGCGACTGGGTGCCGCATCCCCAGGGCCTCGCCTACGCGGCCGAGCTCGTCGAGCTGATCAAGGCCTCCGGTGACTTCTGCGTGGGCGTCGCGGCCTTCCCCGCGATGCACCCGCGCTCGGCGGAGTGGGAGACGGACGTCCGGCACTTCGTGGACAAGTGCCGGGCCGGCGCGGACTACGCGATCACTCAGATGTTCTTCGAGCCGGAGGACTATCTGCGGCTGCGCGACCGGGTCGCGGCGGCCGGCTGCGAGACCCCGATCATCCCCGAGATCATGCCCATCGCCAGCGTGAAGACCCTGGAACGCATCCCGTCCCTCACCAACGCGGCCTTCCCGGCGGCCCTGAAAGAGCGGATCCTCACAGCCAAAGACGATCCGGCCGCTGTACGCTCCATTGGCATCGAGTTCGCCACGGAGTTCTGCGCGCGGCTGCTGGCCGAGGGAGTGCCCGGTCTGCACTTCATCACGCTCAACAACTCCACGGCGACACTGGAGATCTACGAGAACCTGGGTCTGCACCATCCTCCGCAGGCCTAGACCGGCCACACCGCTGTACGACACACTGCGTAACGGCCACTGGGAGAGGGGCGTACATGGGCTGGACGGTCCTCTACATCGCGTTCGGCGTCGTCGCGCTGTGGCTGCTGGGCGAGGTGCTGCTGCAGTACAAGGCACGCCTGCGCTGGCGGCTGCTCGCCTTCGGCGGCTTCCTCGGCGTCGTCGGCGGGGTACTGATCTCGCAGGTGATCGTCATCGGTCTGGGTGCCGCCGCCTTCGCGGTCGGCCAGACCTACGTCACGCTGTCGTTCCGCCGCGGCTTCGCCTCCGGCTGGGCGGTGAACGCTCCGGCGCTGGCCGGCAGCAAGCGCCGCCGCGGTGAGCCGGACCACCAGGACCCGACCCTGGAGGTCTCCGACCTCGAGGCGGGCGAGGGCCACTTCGGCGAGGACGAGCGCTACGGCGGCGACCGCGCGGGCTACGGCCAGGACGAGGCCTACGACCGCGACGACGTCTTCACTCCCTCCCGTGCCGCGGAGCCTTCGGCCGCCGAGACCACCGCGGTCTACGAACCGCAGCCCATGCCGGACGACACCGGCTCCTACGGCGTCTACGGCACGACCCCGGACCCCTCCTACCAGCCGCAGGAGCAGTACGCGACGGCCGCCCAGGGCGAGCAGTCCTACGGCTACGACGGCTACACCGGGTACGACCAGCAGCAGTACGGCTACGACACCACCGGTCAGCAGCAGTACGCCGCCTACTCCGACCCGTACATCGGCACCCAGACCTACGGCGGCGGCTCGTACGACACCGGCTACGGCCAGCAGTACGGCCAGCAGGGCTACGCCCAGGACCAGTACGTCACCGGCACCTACACCGGCGAGACCCCGCCCGGCGGGGTGTGGGTCCCGCAGCAGCGCAGCACCGAGGACCCCTACGGCGGCGAACTCCCGCCGGAGCAGCCGTATCCGTACCAGGGCGGCCAGGGGCAGCAGGGTGGCGGGTACGACGAGCAGTACCGCTTCTGAGCGATCTTCACCGGGGGGCGCGAGAGCTGTGACGGCTCTCGCGCCCCTTGTCATTGAGAGCCCTGGAAGTCCGGGCCCTCCACGATCAGACCGGCGACCAGCGCGCCCGACATGCCCGCGTGGGGGAGTCCGCCGCCGGGGTGCGACCAGCCGCCGACGCTGAACAGGCCGGGCATCCGGGTGCTGTTGGCCGGGTACAGAAACGCCCCCTCCGCCGCGGCCAGCGCGGGCGCGGGCACTCCGCCGCCCTCGGCGCCGGTCTCCGCGCGGGTGTGCACCGGCGTACGGACCTCACGCCACAGCGTCCGCTCGCGCAGTCCCGGTATCGCGCGCTCGGCCGCCTCCACCATCCGGTCCGCGAAGGAGTCGGCGGCGCCCGGGGCCGTCCAGTCGTAGCGCGTCTGGGAGGGCACCGTCGCGGTGAGCACCATCGACTCGTGCTCCTCGTCGGGCCGCAGTGCGGGGTCGTCGGGGCGGCCGACGCGGACGGTCGGCCGCGCGGGCGGCTCACCGAGCGCGAGGGCGCCCAACTCGGCCTGCCGGTCCGGGGTGTGCACCACCGTCAGATGCGCGGCCCCCGCCTCGCGCGCACCGCGCAGGGCGAGACAGACCACGACCCGGCCGGGGGAGGACCCCTCGGGCCGGGGCTGGACGTCCCCCACGCCGTACAGTTCCCGGCCGCGCGCCAGGTCGCCGAGCCGCCACGGCCCGCCGCCGATGACGAGATCAGCCTCCGTCACCGTGCCGTCGGCGAGCTCCAGTCCCGCCGCCCGGCCGTCCTTCTCCACCACCCCGGTCACCTCGGCGCCGAAATGGAACTCCACCTTCCGGGCCAGGCACCGCTCGTACAGTGCGCGCGCCAACTCCCGGATGCCGCCCCGCACATACCAGGTGCCGAAGGCGTGCTCCATGTACGGCAGGACGGCCGCGCTCGCCGGAGCGGCCTCGGGATCCAGACCGTGGGCGAGGGCGTGGCTCTCCAGCAGTGCCGTCAGCCGGGGGTCGCGCAGCTCCCAGGCGCCGATCTCGGCGAGAGTGGTGGCCCTTCGGGTACGGAGCAGCCGCTTGTGGGGGACCGCCGGATAGGGCTCGCGCTCGGCCAGCACCTGCCAGTTGGGCCACAGCGGCTCCTCCAGGAGCGGCCTGCGGCTGCGGTCCCACGCCTCGCGGGCCCGCACCAGGAAGTCGCCCCAGCGTCCGCCCGCGCCCGCGCCGAGCGCCGCGTCCAGGGCCGCGACGACGCCCGCGCGGGAGGCGTTCGGCAGCGCGAACTCCGTGCCGTCCGCGAACACATGCCGTGACGAGGGGTCGACCTGGACCAGCTCGACGCAGTCCTCCAGGGGCTCCTTGCCGGTCTTGACGAACACATCGCGCCAGACCGCGGGCAGGGGCAGCAGGCCGGGGCCGGTGTCGAAGGAGAAGCCGTCCCGCTCGAAGCGGCGCACCGCTCCGCCGTAGGTCTCCGTACGCTCGTACACCGCCACCCGGTGGCCCGCGACGGCCAGCCGGGCAGCGGCCGCCATCGCGCCCGTCCCGGCGCCGATCACCGCAATCCGTGCCATGTCAGGGACTTTATCCGCCGCCACTGACAGTCACGGCGGCGGAGGCCGCTCGGGCCGCGCGGCCAGTCGTCGCTCCTCCCGGCGCTGGGCCCTGCGCCGCAGGAACCGGCGGATGCGCGAGGCGAGGAAGAACAGCACACCGAGACCGGCGAGCAGCAGCACCCCGGCGATGATCGCGGCCGCCTCCGGGTTGAACATCGCGAAGGTGACGATCGCGCCGACGCCGAGGTCCTCGGCCAGGCTCACGATCACGTTGCTGAACGGCTCCGGGGAGGTGTTCACCGCCATCCGCGTCCCGGCCTTCACCGCGTGGCTGGCCAGCGCCGAGGAACCGCCGACCAGGCCCGCCGCCACGTCCGACAGCGATCCGCTCTGCCCGGCGAGCAGCGCGCCGATCCAGGCGCCGGCGACCGGACGGATCACCGTGTGCACCGAGTCCCACGCGGAGTCGACGTACGGGATCTTGTCGGCGACCGCCTCGCACAGGAACAACACGCCCGCCGCGATCAGCACCTCGGGGCGCTGGAGCGACTCGGGGACCTCCTCGCTCACCCCGGTCGCGCCGAAGACGCCGAGGAGCAGCACCACCGCGTACGCGTTGATGCCGCTGGCCCAGCCGCTCGTGAAGACGAGGGGGAGTACCGACACGGACGCGATCGTAACCAGGCGGGGCCCGGCCGTCGTGGGCCCGGGCGCGCAGGACTGAGTACGGGTACCTAGGCGCGGAGATGAGTACGCGCGCGGATGGGGTACGACCTGCGGGAACGAGAGAGTGGAGGCACGGAGAAAGGGACCGGCTCCGGCACCGGCGACACGGGGCGCCGGAACGGAGCCGCCCCTGGATCCGCTCCTTCCGCCGGCCCGCGCGTCGGCGGAAGCGAGACACGGGGAACCCGGGGGAAACGACCGGACGGGGGACCGACGGGGGACACGGGGGACAACGGGGGCGTACGACGGAAGCGCCGGTTCGCGGTGGCACGCGGGGGAACGTGGCCACGGCGGACCGGCGCTTTCGTGCACGCCTTGGTCGTACGGGGCTTGTGCGCCTTGGGCGTACGGGCTTGTGCGCCTTGTTCGCCCGGGGCCTAGCCCCGGCCGCTCACCCGTCCCTGGAGCAGCCGCGACAGCGCCGAGTGGACGTCGTCCAGGGAGCGCTCCGGCTGGAACGACTGCCAGTCCAGGGCGGCCACCAGGACCATGCCGACCAGGGCGGCGGCGGTCAGCTGGATGTCGATCTCGTCGCTGAACTCGCCGTTCGCCACGCCGTCGCGCAGCACGCCCTCCACCACGGCGACGACGTCCTGGCGCACCACCATGAGCGTGGACTGCCAGGCCCGGTTGGTGCGCCACAGCTCGGCCACGTACAGCTGGGTGAAGGCCGGGTAGGCGGCGATGAAGCCGAGCCCCGCGCGGATCATCGCGTCCAGGGCGTCGACCTTGCTGCCGCCCTCCCGGTCCGTGCGCTCGGCCGCCTCCTGGAGGGAGGCCTTGAGCAGGCCCACGCCGTGCCGCAGCAGCTCCTCGAAGAGGACCGACTTGCTCGCGAAGTTGTAGTACACCGTGCCCTTCGCGACCCCGGCCCGCTCGGCGATCTCGTCCACCGTGGTGGCGGAGAAACCCTGCTCGGCGATGAGGGTGACGGCGGCCTCGTAGAGCTTCTGCCGGGTGGCCTCACGGCGCGTGCTGCCGCCCGACGCGGCGCTGCTGCTGTCCATGGCCATGATTGTCCCGCGCGCGCTCACAGGCTCAGCTCCGGGTGCAGCCGGTCGAGCGTCCACACCTGGCGGCGGCGCGCCGACAGCGCGGTCAGCGCGAGGGCGCCCGCGGTGAAGACGGCGAGCACCACGCACGCGTGCCACACCGGTTCCAGACCGCCGCCCGTGATGAGCCTCCTGAGGGCCTCGACGACGTAGCTCATCGGCAGGAAGGGGTGGAGGGCGTTGAAGAAGCCCGGGCTGGTCTGTACGGGGTACGTGCCGCCCGCGGACGTCAGCTGGAGCATCAGCAGCGCGAGCACGAGGATCCGGCCGGCCGCCCCGAAGCGGGCGTTCAGCCACTGCACGATCGACGCGAAGCACGCCGTCACCAGGAACAGGAAGCCCACCGTCCCGGCCGCGCGGGCCATCTGGAGCCCCACCGCCCAGTGCAGCACCGACATCAGGGCCACCGTCTGGAGCACCCCGATCGCCACCACCGGCAGCCAGCCCGCCAGCGCGATCCGCCAGGCCGAGGCGCCCGCCGCGAGGGCCCGCCGGTTCATCGGCGCGATCAGCATGTACGCCACCATCGAGCCCACCCACAGGGACAGCGGGATGAAGTACGGCGCGAATCCGGTGCCGTAGTTGGGCGCCTTGTGCAGGTCCTCGGAGACCAGCCGGACGGGGTCGGCCATCACCTCGGTGCGTTCGTCGCGGTCCCGCTTGCCGTAGTCGGGGATCTGCTCGGCACCGTCGTGCAGTCCGTCCGAGAGGTCACTGGAGCCGTCGACGAGCTTGTACAGGCCGGACTTGAGGTCCTTGGCGCCGGTCTTGAGGTCGCCGACGCCCTCGTCCAGGTCCGTGGCCCCGGTACTGGCCGTGCCGAGTCCCGTGTGAAGCTTCCCGGCGCCTGCGGCGACCTTGGCGGCACCCTCGTTCAGGTCGTTGATCCTGGTGACCGCGTCGTCGAGGTCCTCGGAGAGGTGGGGCGCGCGGTCGGCCAGGGCCTGGGCCTGCTTCTCCAGGGTGGCCAGGTGCCCGTCGAGCTTGTCCAGGTCGCCGTCCTGGTCGGCGATCAGCGTGTTGACGTCGTCGGCGATCCCGGCCACGTCCGCGGCGGCGTCCTTGGCCGTCTTCAGGTCGGCGCAGGCCGCGTCGGGCAGCACGGCGTCCTCGCAGCGTGCCTTGTGGACGCGGTTCAGGTCGTCGGAGGCCTTGCGGGCGTTCTCGGCGGCGGTCGGCGCGCGCTTCACCAGGGCGTCCAGGTTGTCGCGGATCGCTCCCGAGGCGTCGGCGACCAGCTGGGCGGTGTCGCCGATGGTCTTCTCGTTGTCCTTCAGGAACGGACCGACCTTCCCGGCGGTCGCGTTGACCTTGTCGGCGAGCTTCTGGGTGCCCTCGGCCACCTTCGCGGAGCCGTCCTCGAGATCGCCGGCGCCCTTGTCGAGCTTCGTCAGCCCCTTGGCCAGCTTGCCGCTGCCGGCCTTGGCGTCCTTCAGCCCGTCGGCGAGGTCGCGCGAGCCCTTCTCGGCCTTCCCGATGCCGCTCTCCAGCTTGTCGGCGCCCTCGGCGGCCTTCACCGTCTCGCCGTGGATGTCGGAGAAGGAGATGAAGATCCGGTCCAGGAAGGACCGCGAGGCCTTGGTGGACGCGGCGTCGCGCACCTCGCTGAAGACCGTCCGGGAGATCTGCCCGACGATGTAGTTGTTGGCGTCGTTGGTGCGCACCTGGAGCGCGCCGGTCTCGGGGGACTTCCCGGAGCTGGACGCGATCCGCTCGCTGAAGTCGGCCGGCATGGTCAGGGACAGGTAGTACGTGCCGTCCTCCACGCCCGCGCGTGCCTCGTCGGAGCTGACCTCGTGCCAGTCGAAAACCTCACTGTCGTGCAGGCGTTCGACGATGTCGTCACCCGCGGTGATCCTCTTCCCGTCGGCCTTCGCCCCCTTGTCGTCGTTCACCAGCGCCACGGGGATACGGTCCAGACGGCCGTACGGGTCCCAGAAGGCCCACAGGTACAGGGCGCCGTACAGCAGCGGCAGCACCAGCAGCGCCACCAGGGCGGCACGGGGCAGCTTCCCCCGCCCGAACCGCCGGATCTCAAGCGCGGCGAGCCTCGGCGAGCGCATCGGCGGACACCTCCTCCGCGTCCTCGTCTTGCCCGGCCTCTTCCCGGGGTGCCGTGGACACGGCGACGGCTCCCTCCGGCGCCTCGCTGCACACCGCCAGCACCGTCGTCCCGGACTCGGCGATCGACCTCAGCAGCGCCCAGACCACGTCCCGTTCGGCGTCGGAGAGCTTGAGGTCGGTGTCGTCCACCCCCAGCAGCCCCGGCTCGCCGATCAGGGCCAGCGCCACGGACAGCCGCAGCGCCTCCACCCGCTCCAGATCGCGTACGGCGGTCCTGGAGCCCTTCGGCAGGGCCTCCCGGTCGAGGCCGGCGGCGGCCAGCGCCCGGTCGATCCGCAGCCGGGCCTCCGTCGCCCGCTCCGCCCTGGGCCGCAGCAGTCCGCGCAGGGAGCCGCCGAACCGCCGTTGGAGCAGCGCCCGCTCGTGCAGGTGCTCGGCGACGGTGAGCGCCGGGTCGAGGTCGGTGACACCGGGGACGTGGGCGAGGGCGCTGAAGCGCCGCGCCGCCCCGAGCTGCTTAGGCAGCACGGCCGCACCCACCCGGGCCGTCCCCTCGGTGGCCTTCATCCGTCCGGTGAGCGCGAGCAGAAGGCACGTGCGCCCGGATCCGGACGGCCCCTCCACCGCGATCAGTGAGCCCGGGTCCGCCTCGAAGGAGACCCCGCGGAACGCCCATCCGCGGGGCCCTTCGAGGCCGAGGCCCTGGGCCGTGACGCCTGCTGCGGCCACGGCTCCCCCATCCCCTGTTTTTAAACTGACTGGTCAGTGCAAAAACTAACCCGAACTGTCGAGCGAAGCAAAAGCCCAGGTCAGAACGGATTGTCAGTGCCATACCTCACGATGGGCACATACGGCACCCGTGCCGTCACACAGACGACAGGAGGTTCGTCATGGCCAGCTACCACGCAGCCGCCGCCCGCCGGCGCCGCGCCACCGGCCCTGCCCCCTCACTGACCGGCCCGGCGAGCGATGTGCACCCCGTGCTGCGCCGGGCCACGGCCCCGCCCGCCGCCCTCGACCTGCTCGCCCAGGCCCGCGCCGGACTCGACGAGGCCGCCGTCCTGGAGACCCCGAACGAGCGCTATGCGACAGCCCACCTGGCCGCCCTGCGCACCGCGGCCGCCGTCCTCGCCGCGCGAGGACGTCCCGAACCGTCACCCCGACGCCGGGCCCGCATCAGGAGCGCCTGGGAAGTGCTCCCCGAGATAGCGCCCGAGCTGACCGAGTGGAGCGCGCTGTTCGCCTCCGGGGCCCGGCGCCGCGCCCGGGCCGAAGCGGGGATCCAGGGCGCGGCCAGCCGCCGGGACGCCGACGACCTGATCCGGGACGTGGCGATGTTCCTGCGGCTCGTCGAGCGGATGCTGGTCCTCCAGCCCGTGCTGCCGCAGCCCCGCCAGGACACCGACCAGGGAGAGGGGGAACCCCCGGGCCAGGACTTCCCGGACGCGGGCTGAGGGCCCGCGGCGGCACGCGGTGACAGGTCCGGGGCCGGAGGCAATAGGGTGGGACACGCCTGAAGCCGTCCCGCTCCGGTACTCCGGGCCGGACGGCACCCCGTTCGCTCCGCCGTAACCAGAGGCGGTGCCGCGCCGAGGAGTCAACAGCCGTGTCGGACCCGATGCGCCCGCCCGTCGCCCACCACCACCCTCAACCGACGTCGCTGCGCTCCGACCCCCGTTCCCGCGCCTCCCTCCGTACCGCGGTGGTGTGGGAAGTCCTCCAGGAGGCTCTCGACCGCCAGGTCAAGGCCACCGGCCGGGAGGCACTGGACGTCCTCGACGCCGGCGGCGGCAGCGGCAAGTTCGCCGTGCAGGTGGCGAGCCTCGGCCACCGGGTCACCGTGGTCGACCCCAGCCCGAACGCCCTGTTCGCGCTGGAGCGCCGCGCCGCCGAGGCCGGCGTCGCCGACCGCGTCCAGGGCGTCCAGGGCGACGCCCACGGTCTCTTCGACGTGGTCGAGCGCGGCGGCTACGACGCGGTGCTGTGCCACGGCGTCCTGGAGTACGTGGACGACCCGGCCGAGGGCGTCCGCAACGCCGTGGCCGCCCTGCGGCCCGAGGGCGTCCTCAGCCTGCTCGCCGCCGGACTCGGCGGTGCCGTGCTCGCCCGGGCCCTCGCCGGCCACTTCAAGGAGGCCAAGCAGGCCCTGGAGGACCCGAACGGCCGCTGGGGCGCCGGGGACCCCGTGCCGCACCGCTTCACCGCCGAACAGCTCACCGCGCTGGTCGAGGGCGCGGGCCTGCGCGTCGGCGCCGTGCACGGCGTACGGGTCTTCGCCGACCTGGTGCCCGGCGTCCTGGTGGACACCGAGCCCGGCGCCCTGGAAGCGCTGCTCAAGCTGGAGGAGGCGGCGGCCGAGCTGCCCGCCTTCCACTCGGTGGCCACACAGCTCCACGTGCTCGGTGAGCCGCGGGGGAGCGCCGGGGCCTGAGCGGCTCCTGAGGCGCGCCGCTGATCAGGGACTTGGCCGCACATGGAGTACGCCACAGGCCCCCCGATCGGGCGCCCAGCGCCGTATGATCGAGGGAGACCGCCCGGCATGACGGGTCGGTCGCTGGGGAATGCAGATCTCAGCGAGCCGAGTCGTCCATGGCGGATCCCGGTTGGCCAATTGGCGTAGAGGGGCGGGTTTCACGGGGGCGATTCCCTGCCTATCCTGAAGGGACCCCCCGGGTCGCCCCGGCGACTGCACGATGAGGAGGACTCCGTGCCGCTCTCGGAGCACGAGCAGCGCATGCTCGAGCAGATGGAGCGAGCGCTGTACGCCGAAGATCCCAAGTTCGCGACAGCGCTTGAGGGAAGCGGGCTGCGCACGTACACCCGGCGTCGGGTGTACCAGGCGGTGGCCGGCTTCCTCGTGGGTATCGCGCTCCTCATGGCTGGAATGGTCGCCAAGCAGGTCTGGCTCAGCGTGGTGGGATTCCTCGTCATGCTGGGCTGTGCGGTACTCGCCGTAACCGGCTGGCGCAAGGCCCCCAAGCCGGGTGAACAGCCCGCAGGCGGTCAGCAGGCCAGCCGTCAGGGTCGGACCAAGCGCTCCATGATGGACCGGATCGAGCAGCGCTGGCAGCGGCGCCGCGACGAACAGGGCCACTGACGCAACGAGCCGCAGCTCCTGGACATGCGTGAGGGGGCGACCACCGCGGGGTGGTCGCCCCCTCACGCACGCGTTCACACAGGCTGTCGGTGAGACGACGAGCAAGGCCCGGGCGGGTGAACCCGCCCGGGCCTTCTGCTGCCGAACTCCTCGCCGCTGAACCGCTCGGTCAGCCCCGCTGCCCCGAGGGCCTGCCCACCGTCGGCCGGGTCGCGGCCACCCGCTTCTTGAACCCGGTCCACCACGCCACCGTCGCCCACACCACACGCACGGTCGAACGCGGCAGGAACATCGCTCGAAGGCGCGTGCCCCGGCTGAGCGTGCCCCGCAGAGCGGTGACCACCCGGCGGACGTCCTCCGCGAGCCCCGCCGTCGGGCGCGGCCGGGGGGCGTACAGCACCTGCTCCACGGCGTCCGCCACCCGGTGCACGGAGGCCGCGGCCTCACCGTCGAGATGCCCCAGCCGCACAATCCGGGCGGCCGCCTTGCGCGGCGTCTGCGACTCGTCCGGCGCGATGCCGAAGTCCCACGCCGTGTCGGTGAGCTCCTGCCAGACCGCCAGGATGTGCGGCGCCACGTCCGCCTCACCGCGGCCGTGCGCGCCGAGCCGTACCGCTCTGGTCCGCAGCCGCCACAGCATGGGCGCCAGCGGGATCAGCAGGGCGGCGAGTCCGGCGAGGGACCAGCCGAGGACCGTGTACCACTTCGGGCCGTCGTCGTCCTTGGCCAGCGCGGCCTGCGGGGACTCGCTCGCGCACAGCTCCGGGTTGCCGCCCGCGGCGCAGCTCTCGCTCTCCGAGGGGGCGGCGCTCGGCACCGAGCTCGCCGACTGGGTCGGCCGTGCCACGTCCGGCAGGGTGCTGCCGGGGGTGTCCGTCTGGGTGTACGACGGCACCGAGCCCCGGGTCGGGGTCGGCTCGAAGCGGGTCCAGCCGACGCCCTCGAAGTACAGCTCGGGCCAGGCGTGGGCGTCCTTCAGGCCCACCGACACCGATTCGTCGCCCTGCGGGGTGCCGGGCGCGAAGCCCACCGCCACCCGGGCCGGTATGCCCAGCGAGCGGGCCATCGCCGCCATCGAGAAGGAGAAGTGGACGCAGAAGCCCTGCTTGTCCCTGAGGAACCGGACGATCGCCGACGAGCCGCTGCCGACCTGCACCTCCGTGTCGTACTGGAAGCCGCCGGTGACGGCGAAGTACTCCTGGAGCTTGACCGCCTGCTCGTAGTGGCCGCTCGCGCCCTCGGTGACCTCGCGCGCGGTCCGGGCGACCTCCTCCGGCAGCGACGACGGCAGCTCGGTGAACTCCCGCTTGATGGCCGCCGACGGCTCCGGCGCCGAGGCGAGCTGCTCCGCCGTGGGCTGCACGTCCAGGCTGCGGACCGTGTACGTCATGCCGCGGGTGTTCTGGCCGTGGTCGCCGACCAGGGTCATGCCCAGCGGTTCGTAGCGCCAGTTGCCCTCGATGTCCACGCCGCTCGGCGGGTACGGCATCGGCAGCCAGTCCTGGGCGTACCAGTTGGCGGCCGAGATCCGGGTCGCGATCTCCGTGCGCTTGATGTCCGCGCCGAGGCCGATGGGGGTGGGGAACTGGTCGTCCGGCACCGAGGTGATGTTCCGCTTGGACGGCTTCCAGGTGGTGCCGTCGAAGTCGTCCAGGGACACGATCCGCAGGTACAGGTTGGACAGGTCCTTCGTGGTGGTGCGCAGGGAGAGGACCTGGCGGTCCTCGTCCACGTTCAGGCTGTCGCGCAGCGACACCAGCGGGTTCACCGCGGAGATCGTGCCGCCGCTGCCGGAGCCGGAACCCACGCCGGTGCCGGCGCCGTCCAGCAGACCGCCGTTCATCGCGGGCAGCCCGAGCGGCACGACCAGGGCGATGCCCAGCGCGACCACACCGATCCGCCGCCCGGTGCGCACCGGAGCCAGCGCCCCGGTGGTCTCGCCGCCCGGGGTGCGCGGGGCGCCGCCGAAGACGCGGCCCCATTGCGAGAGCCGGTCGCGGCCCTCCGCCAGCAGCAGCATCAGATAGCCGGCCGACGCGACCAGGAACCACAGCCAGTCGGCGCCGCCGTCGGACAGGCCCGCGGCGACCGAGTACAGCGCGAGCAGCGGCAGGCCGGCCGGGGCCGCGCTGCGGAAGGTCACCGCGAGGGTGTCCACCGCGAGCCCGATCACCAGGACACCGCCGACCAGCATCAGCCGGATGCCGTCGGACAGGGGTGCCGGGATGGCGTACCTGCTGACGTCGTCGGTGCCCGTCTGGAGCAGGTCGGCGAACTGTGTGAAGGCCTGCGGTCCCGGGATCAGCCCGAGGAGCGCCTGCTCCCGGGCGAAGGTCAGGGTCAGCAGCATCAGCGTGACCAGGGCCTGCGCGGCGACGGTCAGCGAGCGCGCCAGCGGCACCCTGCGGGCCGCCATGCCGACACCGGTCTGCACGGCCAGCAGGAAGGCCGCCTGGAACAGCCAGGTGGGTTCGTCGACGAGGGGCAGCAGGGCGCAGGCCGCGGCCAGTGTGGCCACGGCGGCGCACAGCGCCAGTCGTGCCCGCCCGCTCATGCCGGTCCCTCCCCACCGCTCGCGGCGACGACGCCCGAGCGCTCACGGTCCGCCTGGCGCCACAGCTCGTTCAGCGGGGCTCCCCGCGGCACGCTCAGCGCCGTCCAGCCCGACTCCCGCAGCATCCGCAGCCGTTCCTCGTTCCTGTCCAACGGCCCGGCCACGTCCGCCGGTTCCCGCACCCAGGTCTCGCTGTCCAGCACGAAGGCGAGGGCGCCCCCGCTGCGCTGGCGCATCCGGCCGACCACCGCGGCCTGCTCCTCGTCGAGGTCGCCGAAGAACGCCACCAGCAGCCCCTCGTTCCCGCCGCGCAGCACGTCGTAGGCCCGCGACAGGCCGGTGCCGTCGGAGTGGTCGATCACGGCGAGGGTGTCCATCATCAGCCCGGCCGCGTCCGCCGACTCCTGGCTGGCGCCCGCGAACCCGTCGGCGCCCTCGCCGGGCACCGAGCTGCCGGTGTCCGTCAGCAGCCGTACCGAGAAGCCCCGCTCCAGCATGTGCACGAGGACGGAGGCCGCGCCCGACACGGCCCACTCGAAGGCGGAGTCCGGACCCGCGCCCTGGAAGGCCAGGCCCCGGGTGTCCAGCAGCACCGTGCAGCGGGCGCGCTGCGGCTGCTCCTCGCGGCGCACCATCAGCTCGCCGTAGCGGGCCGTGGACCGCCAGTGCACGCGGCGCAGATCGTCGCCGTAGCGGTATCCGCGCGGGATGACGTCGTCCTCGCCGGCCAGGGCCAGCGAGCGCTGCCGTCCGTCGCCGTACCCCTTGGCCTCGCCGCTGAGGCGCACCGGCGGCAGCGGCTCCACGCGCGGGATCACCGTGAGGGTGTCGTACGTGGAGAAGGAGCGGGTCAGCTCGCACATGCCGAACGGGTCGCTCAGCCGCAGCTGGAGCGGGCCCAGCGGATAGCGGCCGCGCAGGTCGGAGCGGACGCGGTAGGACACCTCACGGCGGCCGCCCGCCTCCACCCGGTCCAGGACGAAGCGGGGGCGCGGGCCGAGGACGTAGGGCACCCGGTCCTGGAGCATCAGCAGGCCGGTGGGCAGCCGCGAGACGTTGTCCATCCGCAGATGGACCCGGGCCTCGCTGCCCGCGGGCACCCGCGCGGGGGAGAGCCGGCGGCTGCCGGCGACCCGGTAGCGGGTGCGGTAGAGGACGGCCGCGCAGACCAGCGGCAGCACCGCGAGCAACAGGCCCACGCGCAGCAGGTCGCTCTGCCCGAGGACGTACGCGCAGATCGCGGCCGCCACCCCGGCGGCCAGGAAGGAGCGGCCACGGGTGGTCAGACCGGACAGTGCGGTGCGCACACCGCCCTGCTCGCCCCGGTCGGCCTCCGCGTGCCCCGTCCCGCCGGTGCTCATCACAGCCTCCGCGGCGGCTGCTGGGGATAGGCCGGGGCGCCCCGGCCGAGCCCGCCGAAGCCGCTCTGCTGCTGGGGCGCGGCGGGCACCGGGGTGGCCTGCAGGATCTCCTGCACGACCTGCTCCGACGTACGGCGGTTGAGCTGGGCCTGGGCGGTGGGCAGCAGCCGGTGGGCCAGCACGGCCACGGCGAGGGCCTGGATGTCGTCCGGCAGCGCGTACTCCCGGCCGCTCAGCGCGGCGGACGCCTTCGCCGCGCGCAGCAGGTGCAGCGTCGCGCGCGGGGAGGCGCCGAGTCTGAGGTCGGGGTGGGTACGGGTGGCGGCGACCAGGTCCACCGCGTAACGGCGGACCGGTTCGGCGACATGGACGCCGCGGACGGCGTCGACCAGCTTCACGATGTCGTGCGCGTGGGCCACCGGCTGCAGGTCGTCCAGCGGGTTCACCCCGCCGTGGATGTCCAGCATCTGCAGCTCGGCCTCCGCGCTCGGGTAGCCGATGGAGACGCGGGCCATGAAGCGGTCGCGCTGGGCCTCGGGCAGCGGGTAGGTGCCCTCCATCTCGACCGGGTTCTGGGTGGCCACCACCATGAAGGGGCTGGGCAGCTCGTAGGTCTGCCCGTCGATGGTGACCTGCCGCTCCTCCATGGACTCCAGCAGCGCCGACTGGGTCTTGGGCGAGGCGCGGTTGATCTCGTCGCCGATCACGATCTGCGCGAAGATCGCTCCCGGCTTGAACTCGAAGTCCCGGCGCTGCTGGTCCCAGATGGACACACCCGTGATGTCCGAGGGCAGCAGGTCGGGGGTGAACTGGATACGCCGCACCGAACAGTCGATCGACCGCGCCAGCGCCTTGGCCAGCATCGTCTTGCCGACGCCGGGGACATCCTCGATCAGAAGATGCCCCTCGGCGAGCAGCACGGTCAGCGAAAGCCGTACGACCTCGGGCTTGCCCTCGATCACTCCCTCCACCGAACTGCGGACACGCTCCACGGTGGCGGTCAGATCAGTGAGGCTCGCTCGATCGTCATAGGTCGTCACCCGGCCCTCCTCGGCCCGTTCTTTCCGGGCCGACGCTCTGCGTTGCGGACCGGCCCACCCCGAATCACGGACGCCACACGCGAAAGGTTCCGTGCGACGTCACACCCGCATTCTTGCTGCCGTTACCGTTTCGTGTCACTCGCCTGTGGACAACTGCCCGCGATATGTCGGTTTTACTGCCTTTTGGGCACCCTACAGTCAGAAATCAACAGCGAAACGACAGCTTCGGCGGAGGGTTACGCGGGGTCGATCTCGCGCAGCAGGCCCGTCGTCACGTCGAAGACGAAGCCCCGCACGTCCTCGGTGTGCAGCAGGAACGGCGAGGTCCGCACACGCTGCATGGACTGGCGTACGTCCTGGTCGACGTCCCGGAACGACTCCACCGCCCAGGACGGGCGCTGGCCGATCTCCTGCTCCAGCTCGTTGCGGAAGTCCTCGGTGATCGCTTCCAGGCCGCAGCCGGTGTGGTGGATGAGCACGACACTGCGCGTGCCGAGCTTGCGCTGGCTGATGGTGAGCGAGCGGATCACGTCGTCGGTGACGACACCGCCCGCGTTGCGGATGGTGTGGCAGTCGCCGAGCGAGAGGCCGAGCGAGGCGTGCAGGTCGATACGGGCGTCCATGCAGGCCACCACGGCGACGTTCAGAACCGGCCGGGCGTCCATGCCCGGGTCGGTGAACGCGGCGGCGTACCGCTGGTTCGCCTCGACGAGACGGTCGGTGACCGTGCCGCCATCGGCTATGGCGCCTTGGGGACCTGCGGGAACAGATGCAGAAGTCGTCATACCCATGACGTTACTGGCCACCCGCGGGCGCGTCCCGTTGTGAGAGCGGACAAAGAGCGTCTTTGAGCGTTGCTGTGAGCTAACCCACAAGGGTGGCGCGAGTGCGCCTGTAGGGGTGAATTCCCTCCGTCCCCGGCTTCGCGCCGCCCCGGGCCGCCACGCGCAGGCCGGTTGATTGACCGCGAGACAGGGTGGACTAAAGTGACGCGAAGCGGGAGGCGAGGCCTTCCTGCTGGACTGAACTTCCCGTAGGACCCGGCGCGCCCGCCGGAGATCTCCCCACGTGCGCGGCGCGTACGTACGGCTCGGCCTCCTCCCGCTCCCGGCCGGCTGACGCTCCTGGCGCCGGCAGGCCTCCCCTTCACGAGCGGGCGGGGACCCGGCGGTGCGTACCGCCCGCCGGACCTGAGAGGGCCCCTTGAGCAACAGTCGACATGTCCCGGTGATGCTCCAGCGGTGCCTGGACATGTTGGCCCCCGCCCTCCAGGCCCCCGGAGCGGTCGTCGTCGACTGCACGCTCGGCCTCGGCGGCCACAGCGAGGCCCTCCTCCAGCAGTTCCCCGAGGCCCGGCTCGTCGCCCTGGACCGGGACAAGGAGGCGCTGCGCCTGTCCGGCGAGCGGCTCGCCCCCTTCGGCGACCGGGCCACCCTGGTGCACGCCGTCTACGACGAGCTGCCGGGCGTTCTGGACCGGCTCGGCATCGCGCGCGTGCAGGGCGTGCTGTTCGACCTCGGGGTCTCCTCCATGCAGCTCGACGAGGCCGACCGAGGCTTCGCCTACGCCCAGGACGCCCCCCTGGACATGCGCATGGACCAGACGACCGGCGTCAGCGCCGCCGAGGTCCTCAACACCTACCCGGCCGGGGAGCTGGTGCGGATCCTGCGCGCCTACGGCGAGGAGAAGCAGGCCAAGCGGATCGTGGCCGCCGTCGTGCGCGAGCGCGAGAAGGAGCCCTTCAGCAACAGCGCGCGCCTGGTGGAGCTGATCCGGGACGCGCTGCCGCAGGCCGCCAAGCGCACCGGCGGCAACCCGGCCAAGCGCACCTTCCAGGCGCTGCGCATCGAGGTCAACGGCGAGCTGTCCGTCCTGGAGCGGGCGATCCCGGCCGCCGTGAAGGCCCTCGCCGTGGGCGGCCGGATCGCTGTGCTGTCGTACCACTCGCTGGAGGACCGGCTGGTCAAGCAGGTGTTCGCGGCCGGTGCCGCCACCACCGCGCCGCCCGGTCTGCCGGTCGTCCCCGAGCAGTACCAGCCCCGGCTCAAGCTGCTCACGCGCGGCGCCGAACTTCCCACCGAGGAAGAGGTCGCCGAGAACCGGCGGGCGGCACCGGCGAGACTGCGCGGGGCGGAGCGCATCAGGGAGGACGCCGAGTGAGCCGCACCCGCGGAGGGCGTGAGTGAGTAGGAAACTCCAACCGAGGCAGGGCTCGTGAGTAGGAAACCCGAACTCAGGGGAAGGGCGGCCCGGCTCGCTCGGCTCTTCCCCGCCGGGCGCGCACAGGCCGCCCGCACCCCCTTCGTCCTCCTCGTCGTGCTGCTCCTCGGCGGTGGGCTCATCGGACTGCTGGTGCTGAACTCCGCGCTGAGCGAGGGCGCCTTCCGGCTCGACGACCTCCAGCGGGAGACCAAGAGCCTCACCGACGAGGAACAGGCGCTCCAGCGGGACGTCGACGCCTACTCCGCCCCCGACGCCCTGCTGCGCCGGGCCCGTGAACTGGGCATGGTGCCGGGCGGCGACCCCGCCTTCCTCGACCCCGACGGCACGGTCAAGGGCGTCCCGTCCCCGGCCCCCGCCGCCGCCCTCGAGACGGACGTACATCCCCTGGTCCTGGCCCCCGAAGCGTTCACGACCACGCCCGCGACCCCCACCACGACCCCCGGCAGGTGACGGAAGAGTGGCCGAGTCAGGCAAGCAACCGCCGCGCCGCCGGGTCCCCGGCCCCGCCCGGCCCGACCGTCCCGCCGCCCGGCGCACCCCCGGCCCCGGCGCCCGCCCGGCCCGGCGCCCGGCCCCGCCCCGCCCCGCGGCCCCCCAGGCCCTCCGGCTGGGCAGCCCCCGCCCCCGGCTGCGCATGGTCGGCCTGGCGCTCACCCTCGTCCTGATCGCCTTCGTCGTACGGCTCCTCCAGGTCCAGGCCGTCGACGCGAGCACCTACGCGGCCAAGGCCGAGAAGAACCGGTACGTCGGCTACACCCTGGCCGCCGAGCGCGGCGGCATCACCGACCGCAACGGCGTGGCCCTCGCGGCCAGCGTGGACGCGTACGACATCACGGCCGACCCCACGATGTTCACGCGCAAGGCGCTGAAGGTCGCCGACGGCCCGGAGCAGGCCGCCGCCCTGCTGGCCCCGATCCTCGGCCAGGACCAGGCGGCGCTCACCAAGAAGCTCAGGGCCGAGGGCCAGTACGTGCTGCTCGCCAAGCGGCAGACCCCGCAGGTCTGGAAGCAGATCAAGGACCTCAAGAGCGCCCTCGCCACGAAGCAGGAGACCGACCCGAGCACCGTCAACGCCCTCGCGGGCGTCTTCTCGGTGGCCAGCAGCAAGCGGGTGTACCCCAACGGCGACCTCGCCGCCGGGATACTGGGCTGGGTCAACTACGACGGCAAGGGCGGCGGCGGCGTCGAGCAGCAGCTGGAGAAGGAGCTGGCCGGCAAGGACGGCAAGATCCGCTACGCCCAGTCCGGCGGCCGCCAGGTGCCCACCGCCGGCTCCACCGAGACGCCCGCCGTGCCGGGCAGCGACGTCGAGCTCACCATCGACCGCGACATCCAGTGGGCCGCGCAGAACGCGATCAGCGAACAGGTCGAGAAGTCCAAGGCCGACCGCGGCTATGTGATCGTGCAGGACACGAAGACCGGCGAGATCCTCGCCATGGCCAACTCACCCGGCTTCGACCCCAACGACCTGTCCAAGGCCGACGGGAACTCCCTGCACAACTGGAGCGTGGAGGACGCCTACGAGCCCGGCTCGACGGCCAAGGTGATGTCCATGGCCGCCGTACTGGAAGAGGGCGCGGCCACCCCGGACACCCATGTCGTGGTGCCCAACCGGCTGCACCGCGGCGACCGGCTGTTCCGCGACGACATCGACCACCCCACCTGGTACCTCACGCTGAACGGCGTGCTCGCCAAGTCGAGCAACATCGGCACCATCCTCGCCACCGGGCAGCTCGGCAAGACGCAGGCGGAGTCCAATCAGGTCCTCTACTCCTACCTGCGCAAGTTCGGCCTGGGCCAGCCCACCGGGCTCGGCTTCCCCGGCGAGACCAACGGCATCCTCGCGCCACCGGACCAGTGGTCGACCTCGCAGCAGTACACGATCCCTTTCGGCCAGGGTGTCTCCCTCAACGCGATGCAGGCGGCCTCCGTCTACTCGACTGTCGCCAACGGCGGCGTCCGCGTCGAACCCACCCTGGTGCGCGGCACGAAGGGCCCCGACGGGCGCTTCACCCCCGCCCAGAAGCCCGAGAAGACACGGGTCGTGAGCGCGAGGACGGCGAAGACCCTCGCCCGGATGCTGGAGTCGGTCGTGGACGACCGGGAAGGCACCGGCACCAAGGCCCGTATCCCCGGCTACCGGGTCGCGGGCAAGACGGGTACGGCGAACCGCGTGGATCCGGCCACCGGCAAGTACCAGGGCTACACCTCGTCGTTCGCCGGGTTCGCCCCCGCCGACAAGCCGCGGATCACCGTCTACTGCGCCATCCAGAATGCCACCGAGGGCAGCTACTTCGGCGGCCAGATCTGCGGACCCGTCTACAAGCAGGTCATGGAGTTCGCCCTGAAGACCCTCCAGGTCCCGCCGACCGGTGCCGCCCCTGCCAGACTCCCGGTCACCTTCTCGCCCTGACCCGTACCGAGCAGCCAGGAACCACCTCGTGACAACGATCACCCCCGATCCCGGGAACCACGGACCGTCCGCCGCCTCGCTTCGCTCCGAAGCGGGTGGGCCCGGTACGCTCACCGCCGTGCCACACGCTGATCAGTCCCAAACCACCCAGAAGGGCGCACCCGTGACATATCCCGGGCCGCCTCGGCCGGTCCAGGTCTCCGCCACACCCCTCGCGGAGCTCGCCGACCAGCTGGGTGCCGCAAGGCCGGGCCAGGACGCGGAGGTCACGGGCATCACCCATGACTCGCGTGCCGTCCGCCCCGGCGACCTGTACGCCGCCCTGCCCGGTGCCCGCCTGCACGGCGCCGACTTCGTCACCCAGGCCGCGGGCCTCGGCGCGGTCGCCGTGCTCACCGACCCGACCGGCGCCGAGCGCGCCGCCGCCTCGGGCCTGCCCGTGCTGGTCGTGGCCGATCCGCGCGGGCAGATGGGCGAACTGGCGGCCACGATCTACGGCCACCCCGGCCGCGATCTGCTCCAGATCGGTATCACCGGCACCTCCGGCAAGACCACCACCGCCTATCTGGTCGAGGGCGGTCTGAAGACCGTCCGCTCCACCGGCCTGATCGGCACCGTGGAGATGCGGATCGGCGACGAGCGGATCAAGTCCGAGCGCACCACCCCCGAAGCCACCGATCTCCAGGCCCTGTTCGCGGTCATGCGCGAACGCGGGGTGGAGGCGGTCGCCATGGAGGTCTCCAGCCACGCGCTGGTCCTCGGCCGGGTCGACGGCTGTGTCTTCGACATCGCCGTCTTCAACAACCTCAGCCCGGAGCACATGGAGTTCCACTCCGACATGGAGGACTACTTCCAGGCCAAGGCGCGGCTGTTCACGCCGAAACGCAGCAGGCTCGGCGTCGTCAACCTCGATGACGAGTACGGCCGCCGGCTCACCAAGGAAGCCACGGTCCCCGTCGTCACCTTCTCCGCCGAGGGCCACCCGGACGCCGACTGGCGCGCCGAGGACGTCCAGGTCGGGCCCATGGACTCGACGTTCACGGTGATCGGCCCCAAGGGCGAGCGGATCAGCGCCCGCTCGCCGCTGGCCGGACCCTTCAACGTGGCCAACACCCTCGCCTCGATCGTCGCCCTGTCGGTCGCGGGCCTCGACCCGCAGTCCGCGGCCGACGGCATCGCCGCCGTCCCCGGGGTGCCCGGCCGGCTGGAGCGGGTGGACGAGGGGCAGCCGTATCTCGCGGTCGTGGACTACGCCCACAAGACCGACGCCGTCGAGTCGGTGCTCAAGGCGCTCCGCAAGGTCACCGAGGGCAGGCTGCACATCGTGCTCGGCTGCGGCGGCGACCGGGACCGGACCAAGCGCGCGCCGATGGGCGCCGCCGCGGCCCGCCTCGCCGACACCGCCGTACTGACCTCCGACAACCCCCGCTCCGAGGACCCGCTCGCGATCCTCGCGGCGATGCTCGAGGGCGCGGCCTCCGTGCCGGCGCACGAACGCGGTGAGGTCCAGGTCTTCGAGGACCGGGCCGCCGCCATCGCCGCCGCCGTCGCCCGGGCGCTGCCCGGGGACACCGTGCTGGTCGCGGGCAAGGGCCATGAGCAGGGCCAGGACATCGCCGGGGTGGTCCGTCCCTTCGACGACCGCCAGGTGCTGCGCGAAGCTATCCAGAAGACCCAGGGATGAACTTGTGATCGCCCTCTCTCTCGCCGAGATCGCAGAAGTCGTCGGCGGGCAGACGTACGACATACCGGATCCGTCGGTGCGGATCACCGGACCGGTCGTCCGGGACTCCCGTGAGGTGACGGCCGGCAGCCTCTTCGTCGCCTTCGTCGGCGAGCGCGTCGACGGCCACGACTTCGCGGCCGCGGTCGTCGAGGCGGGCGCGGCGGCCGTGCTGGCCTCGCGGCCCGTCGGCGTGCCCGCGATCGTCGTGGACGACGTCCAGACGGCGCTCGGCGCCCTCGCCCGGCACGTCGTGACGAAGCTCGGCGCCACCCTCGTGGCCCTCACCGGCTCCGCGGGCAAGACCAGCACCAAGGACCTGATCGCCCAGGTGCTCCAGCGCAAGGCGCCGACCGTGTTCACGCCCGGCTCGCTCAACAACGAGATCGGGCTGCCGCTCACCGCGCTCAGTGCCACCGAGGAGACCAGGTTCCTCGTGCTGGAGATGGGCGCCCGGGGCATCGGGCACATCCGCTACCTCGCCGAGCTGACCCCGCCGAGGGTCGGCCTGGTGCTCAACGTCGGCAGCGCCCACATCGGCGAGTTCGGCGGGCGGGAGCAGATCGCCCAGGCCAAGGGCGAACTCGTGGAGGCGCTTCCGGAGGACGGCGCCGCGATCCTCAACGCCGACGACCCATTGGTACGGGCCATGGCCTCCCGTACGAAGGCGAAGGTGCTCCTTTTCGGAGAGTCCGACGAAGCGGACGTTCGCGCCGAGAACGTGCGACTCACGGACAGCGGACAGCCTTCCTTCATGCTTCACACACCCTCCGGTGCAAGCGAAGTGACCATGCGCCTGTACGGTGAGCACCACGTGTCGAACGCGCTCGCAGCGGCCGCCGTCGCCCACGAGCTGGGCATGTCCGCGGAAGAGATCGCCACCGCGCTCTCCGAGGCGGGCTCCCTCTCCCGCTGGCGGATGGAGGTCACCGAGCGCCCGGACGGCGTGACGATCGTCAACGACGCCTACAACGCGAACCCCGAGTCCATGCGAGCGGCCCTGCGCGCGCTCGCGGCGATGGGCAAGGGGCGGCGGACCTGGGCGGTGCTCGGCAAGATGGCCGAGCTCGGGGACGAGGCGCTCGCCGAGCACGACGCGGTCGGACGGCTCGCCGTCCGGCTCAACGTCAGCAAGCTCGTCGCGGTCGGGGGCAGGGAAGCGTCCTGGCTGCAACTGGGCGCATATAACGAGGGTTCGTGGGGTGAGGAGTCGGTGCACGTGTCCGACGCACAGGCGGCGGTCGACCTGTTGCGCAGCGAGTTGCGCCCGGGGGACGTCGTACTCGTGAAGGCGTCCCGGTCGGTCGGCCTCGAGAGCGTGGCGCAGGCGCTCGTCGAGTCCGGTGCCGAGGGTGAGGTTTCCGCCCGATGATGAAGCAGATCCTGTTCGCAGGAGTCATTGGCCTCTTCCTGACCCTGATCGGCACCCCGCTGCTGATCAAGCTCCTCGCCCGCAAGGGCTACGGCCAGTACATCCGGGACGACGGCCCGCGCGAGCACGCCAGCAAGCGCGGTACGCCCACCATGGGCGGTATCGCCTTCATCCTGGCGACAGTTGCCGCGTACTTCCTGTCGAAGCTCATCACGGGCAAGCCGCCGACCTACTCCGGTGTGCTGGTGCTCGGCCTGATGGTCGGCATGGGCCTGGTCGGCTTCCTCGACGACTACATCAAGATCGTCAAGCGTCGTTCGCTGGGTCTGCGGGCCAAGGCGAAGATGGCGGGACAGCTGCTCGTCGGTGTCTCCTTCGCCGTCCTCGCGCTGCAGTTCGAGGACGCCCGCGGCAACACCCCGGCCTCCACGAAGCTGTCGTTCATCACCGACTTCGGCTGGACGATCGGACCGGTGCTGTTCGTCATCTGGGCGCTGTTCATGATCCTCGCGATGTCGAACGGCGTGAACCTGACCGACGGTCTGGACGGTCTGGCCACCGGCGCCTCCGTCCTCGTCTTCGGCGCCTACACCTTCATCGGCGTCTGGCAGTTCCAGGAGTCCTGCGCGAACGCGCAGATCCTGCCCAGCCCCAACGCCTGCTACGAAGTGCGTGATCCGCTCGACCTCGCCGTCATCTCCGCGGCGCTGATGGGCGCCTGCCTCGGCTTCCTGTGGTGGAACACGTCGCCGGCCAAGATCTTCATGGGCGACACCGGTTCGCTCGCCCTCGGCGGTGTCCTGACGGGTCTGGCCATCTGCTCCCGCACGGAGCTGCTGGTGGCCGTCATGGGCGGTCTGTTCGTGCTGATCACCCTGTCGGTGGTCATCCAGGTCGGCTCCTTCCGGCTCACCGGGAAGCGCGTCTTCCGGATGGCCCCGCTCCAGCACCACTTCGAACTCAAGGGCTGGTCCGAAGTCCTCGTGGTGGTCCGCTTCTGGATCATCCAGGGCATCTGTGTGATTGTCGGACTCGGGCTCTTCTACGCGGGATGGGCAGCGGAAAAGTGACCTCCTCGGGGCCTGTCGACTGGCAGGGCAAGCACGTCACCGTCGCCGGACTCGGCGTCTCCGGTGTTCCGGCGGCCAAGGTGCTGCACGCGCGCGGGGCGATCGTCACGGTCGTCAACGACGGCGACGACGCACGCGCGCGTGAGCAGGCCGCGGAACTGGAGGCGCTGGGCGTCACCGTGCGCCTCGGTGACGGCGCCACCCTGCCCGAGGGCACCGAGCTGGTCGTCACCGCGCCCGGCTGGAAGCCCGACAAGCCCTTGTTCCAGGCCGCCCGCGCGGCCGGCCTGGAGATCTGGGGCGACGTCGAACTGGCCTGGCGCCTGCGCGGCCCGGACGCGGCGCCCTGGCTCGCGGTCACCGGCACCAACGGCAAGACCACGACCGTGCAGATGCTGGCGTCGATCCTGAAGGCGGCGGGGCTCAGGACCGCGGCCGTCGGCAACATCGGCGTCTCGCTGCTGGACGCGGTGCTCGGCGAGGAGCGGTACGACGTCCTCGCCGTGGAGTTGTCCAGCTACCAGCTCCACTGGGCGCCCTCCCTGCGCGCCCACTCGGCGGCGGTGCTGAACCTCGCCCCCGACCACCTCGACTGGCACGGCTCCATGGAGGCGTACGCCGCCGACAAGGGCCGCGTCTACGAGGGCAATCGCGTCGCCTGTGTCTACAACGTCGCCGACAAGGCCACCGAGGACCTGGTGCGCGAGGCGGACGTCGAGGAGGGCTGCCGGGCCGTCGGCTTCACCCTCGGCACCCCGGGCCCGTCCCAACTCGGCGTCGTCGAGGGCATCCTGGTCGACCGCGCCTTCGTCGAGAACCGGCAGAAGAACGCCCAGGAGCTCGCCGAGGTCTCCGACGTCAACCCCCCGGCCCCGCACAACATCGCCAACGCCCTTGCCGCGGCGGCCCTCGCGCGCGCCTTCGGGGTGCCCGCCCGGGCCGTACGCGACGGGCTGCGGGCCTTCACCCCGGACGCCCACCGCATCGCGCATGTGGCGGACGTGGACGGGGTCGCCTACGTCGACGACTCCAAGGCCACCAACACCCACGCGGCGGAAGCCTCGTTGGCGGCCTACGAGTCCATCGTGTGGATCGCGGGCGGCCTGGCGAAGGGCGCCACCTTCGACGAGCTGGTCACCAAGTCGGCAAAGCGACTTCGCGGGGTCGTCCTCATCGGCGCCGACCGGGCGCTGATCCGGGAAGCGCTCACGCGACACGCCCCGGAAGTGCCCGTCGTCGAGCTCGACCGGACCGACACTGGGGCGATGCTCGCGGCTGTCCAGGAGGCCCGGCGGCTCGCCACCACGGGCGACACGGTGCTGCTGGCCCCGGCCTGCGCCTCGATGGACATGTTCGCCAACTACAACAAGCGCGGTGACGCGTTCGCGGAGGCGGTCCGCGAACTCACCACCGACGCCTGACGGCGGGTCTCGGCCACCAGGGCCTGCCGTTCGGATCAGGCCGGCCGCAGGAAACTGCGCAGGCCGACCAGAGTCGCGCGTGCCAGGGCCCGCGACGCCGGTCTGATCCGAACGGCAGGGCCCAGGGTGCTTCGGGACCCCATGGAGGGACGGGGTGACTCGGATGTGGCTCGGGTTCGGTGGGTGCGTGCGAGGAGCCGGTGATGTCCAGTAGCCGTACGGGCCGTCCCCCGGTCCAGCGATCCGTCCGGCGGCCCGCCGCTCCCCGGCCGGGCCGCGAGAACCCCTTCCTACGGCTCTACACCCGCGCCAAGAAGGCCTGGGACCGGCCGCTGACCGCGTACTACCTGATCCTCGGCGGCAGTCTGCTGATCACCGTGCTGGGGCTGGTGATGGTCTACTCGGCCTCCCAGATCACCGCGCTGCAGATGTCGCTGCCCGGCTCCTACTTCTTCCGCAAGCAGCTGCTGGCCGCGCTCATCGGCGCCGGACTGCTGTTCGCCGCCTCCCGGATGCCGGCCAAGCTGCACCGGGCGCTCGCCTACCCGATCCTCGCCGGCGCCGTCTTCCTGATGGCGCTGGTGCAGGTGCCCGGGATAGGAGTCTCGGTCAACGGCAACCAGAACTGGATCTCCGTCGGCGGCCCGTTCCTGCTCCAGCCCAGCGAGTTCGGCAAGCTCGCGCTGGTGCTGTGGGGCGCCGACCTGCTCGCCCGCAAGCAGGACAAGAAGCTGCTGACCCAGTGGAAGCACATGCTGGTGCCCCTGGTCCCGGTCGCCTTCATGCTGCTCGGGCTGATCATGCTCGGCGGCGACATGGGCACCGCGATCATCCTCACCGCGATCCTGTTCGGGCTGCTGTGGCTGGCGGGGGCGCCGACCCGGCTGTTCGTCGGGGTGCTCTCGATCGCCACCCTGATCGGGCTGATCCTGATCAAGACCAGCCCGAACCGGATGGCCCGCCTGCAGTGCCTCGGCGCCACCGAGCCCCAGTCCGGACCGGTCGACTGCTGGCAGGCGGTGCACGGGATCTACGCGCTCGCGTCCGGCGGGATCTTCGGATCCGGGCTCGGGGCGAGTGTGGAGAAATGGGGACAACTCCCCGAAGCCCACACCGACTTCATCTTCGCCGTCACCGGTGAGGAACTGGGCCTGGCGGGGACGCTGTCGGTGCTCGCCCTCTTCGCGGCTCTAGGCTATGCGGGTATCCGCGTGGCCGGACGCACGGAGGACCCCTTCGTGAGGTATGCCGCGGGAGGCGTGACCACCTGGATCACCGCGCAGGCGGTGATCAACATCGGTGCGGTGCTCGGTCTGCTGCCGATCGCCGGCGTCCCGCTCCCGCTGTTCTCCTACGGAGGGTCCGCCCTGCTGCCGACCATGTTCGCCATCGGGCTGCTGATCGCCTTCGCGCGCGACGAGCCCGCTGCGCGGGCGGCGCTTTCGATGCGGCAACCCCGCTTTGGTAGAAAGCGGGGTGCTGGGGGTTCCGCTTCCGTCAGGGAGCCCCGGAGATGGAACACGATGCGACGGCGCGCCTCGGCGCGTACGTCCGGAGAGCGGTGAATTTCGGTGCATGTCGTACTCGCCGGCGGAGGAACCGCGGGCCACATCGAGCCCGCGCTCGCCCTCGCGGACGCCCTGCGCAGGCAGGACCCGACCGTGGGGATCACGGCCCTGGGCACGGAGCGCGGTCTGGAGACCCAGCTCGTTCCGCAGCGCGGCTACGAGCTGGCGCTGATCCCGGCCGTTCCGCTGCCCCGTAAGCCGACCCCCGAGCTGATCACCGTCCCGGGCCGGCTGCGCGGCACGATCAAGGCCGCCGAGCAGATCCTGGAGCGCACCAAGGCGGACGCCGTCGTCGGCTTCGGCGGCTACGTGGCGCTGCCCGGCTATCTCGCCGCCAAGCGCCTGGGCGTGCCGATCGTGATCCACGAGGCCAACGCCCGCCCCGGGCTGGCCAACAAGATCGGCTCGCGGTACGCGGCCCGGGTCGCCGTCTCCACCCCCGACAGCAAGCTGCGGGACGCCCGCTACATCGGCATTCCGCTGCGCCGCTCCATCGCCACCCTCGACCGGGCCGCCGTGCGCCCCGAGGCCCGCGCGATGTTCGGGCTCGACCCGAACCTGCCGACCCTGCTCGTCTCCGGCGGCTCCCAGGGCGCCCGGCGCCTGAACGAGGTCGTCCAGCAGGTCGCGCCCTGGCTGCAGCAGGCCGGGATCCAGATCCTGCACGCGGTCGGCCCGAAGAACGAACTGCCACAGGTGCACCAGATGCCGGGAATGCCCCCGTACATCCCGGTAAGTTACCTGGACCGGATGGACCTCGCGTACGCCGCGGCCGACATGATGCTCTGCCGCGCGGGCGCGATGACCGTCGCCGAACTCTCCGCCGTCGGACTGCCGGCCGCCTACGTCCCGCTGCCCATCGGCAACGGTGAACAGCGGCTGAACGCCCAGCCGGTGGTCAAGGCGGGCGGCGGACTGCTGGTCGACGACGCGGAACTCACCCCCGAGTGGGTGCAGCACAACGTCCTGCCCGTGCTCGCCGACCCGCACCGGCTGTACCAGATGTCCCGCGCCGCCGCCGAGTTCGGCCGCCGGGACGCCGACGACCTGCTCGTCGGCATGGTGTACGAGGCGATCGCCTCGCACCGACGCTAGGGCTGTATGACGAAAGGGCAGAGAGCGTGGCCGGATCGACGACCGCTGAACGCGGTGCACGCCAGCAGGAGTCGTCCGGCCCGCCTCCCGCCCGGAGGCTGCGGCCCCCACGCCTTCGTACGATCATCATCCTCGCCGTCGCGCTCGTGCTCCTCGGGGCGGGCGGCGCTTACGTGCTGTACGGCTCCAACTGGCTGCGCGTGGAACGCGTGACGGTGGCGGGGACCCAGGTGCTGACGCCCGCGCAGGTGCGCGAGGCCGCCGACGTACCGGTCGGATCGCCGTTGGTCTCCGTCGACACCGACGCCATCGAGGCGCGTCTGGCGCGCGAACTGCCCCGAATCGACGTGGTGGAGGTCAGCCGTTCCTGGCCGCACGGAATCAGGCTGAAAGTGGCCGAGCGAACCCCGGTTCTGATTGTGCGAAAGGGTAAGAACTTCGTCGAAGTGGACGAGGAAGGTGTCCGTTTCGCCACGGTTTCCGAGGCGCCGAAAGGCGTTCCCGCACTGGAATTGACGCTCTCCCGGTCCGGTTCCGCCGCCGCGAGCCTGCGCCGCTTCGACGAGGACCGTCTGGTGCGTGAGGCGGTCCGGGTCGCGGGGGCGATTCCGGCCGCCGTCGCGCGGGACACCCGCACCGTCAAGGTCCGTTCCTACGACGCCATCTCGCTGGAGTTGGCCGACGGCCGGAGCGTCGACTGGGGCAGCGCGGAGAAGGGCGCGGCGAAGGCTCGCACACTCGCCGCTCTGATGAAAGCCTCGCCGGACGCCCGGCACTTCGACGTGAGTGTTCCCACCGCCCCTGCGTCATCAGGGAGTTGACGCACATCAGCGCAGGCCAGCACCCTGGTTGGGCACTGCTACGGCTGATCACATAGGGTGAAAAGAAAAACGGGAGGTTCGGCGTGTTCGTTGAACGGGCGCCACTTGTCGACTTAGTGTCCTGTTCAGAAGACTCCAAGGAACAGACACACTGGTAACCCTAAACTTCAGGGTTAGGGTTCGGGTCGGCGAAACGGACCGTCCCATTCGGCATCCGTCGTCGGATCGAGAAGCGCGACCGCTTCCCAGGTCCGGCGACACGTAACTCGAGGCGAGAGGCCTTCGACGTGGCAGCACCGCAGAACTACCTCGCAGTCATCAAAGTCATCGGTGTCGGCGGCGGTGGTGTCAATGCCATCAACCGGATGATCGAGGTCGGTCTCAAGGGCGTCGAGTTCATCGCCATCAACACCGACGCGCAAGCCCTGTTGATGAGCGACGCCGACGTCAAGCTCGACGTCGGCCGGGAACTCACCCGCGGACTCGGCGCCGGAGCCAACCCGGCCGTCGGCCGCAAGGCCGCCGAGGACCACCGCGAGGAGATCGAGGAGGTCCTCAAGGGGGCCGACATGGTCTTCGTGACGGCCGGTGAAGGCGGCGGCACCGGCACCGGCGGCGCTCCCGTCGTGGCCAACATCGCCCGCTCCCTGGGTGCCCTCACCATCGGCGTGGTCACCCGCCCCTTCACCTTCGAGGGACGGCGCCGCGCCAACCAGGCGGAGGACGGCATCGCCGAACTCCGCGAAGAGGTCGACACCCTCATCGTCATCCCGAACGACCGGCTGCTGTCCATCTCGGACCGCCAGGTCTCGGTGCTCGACGCCTTCAAGTCGGCCGACCAGGTCCTGCTCTCCGGTGTCCAGGGCATCACCGACCTCATCACCACGCCCGGTCTGATCAACCTCGACTTCGCCGACGTGAAGTCGGTCATGTCCGAGGCCGGTTCGGCCCTCATGGGCATCGGCTCGGCCCGCGGCGACGACCGCGCGGTGGCCGCGGCCGAGATGGCGATCTCCTCGCCGCTGCTGGAGGCGTCCATCGACGGCGCCCGCGGTGTGCTGCTCTCCATCTCCGGCGGCTCCGACCTCGGCCTGTTCGAGATCAACGAGGCCGCCCAGCTGGTCAGCGAGGCCGCCCACCCCGAGGCCAACATCATCTTCGGCGCGGTCATCGACGACGCCCTCGGCGACGAGGTCCGGGTCACCGTGATCGCGGCCGGCTTCGACGGGGGCCAGCCGCCCGCCAAGCGGGACAACATCCTCGGCTCGTCCTCGGCCAAGCGCGAGGAGCCGACTCCGGTACGGCAGACCGAGAGCCGGCCGTCCTTCGGCTCGCTCGGCAGCGTCACGCCGAAGGAGGAGCCGGCGCCCGCTCCCGAACCGGCCGCCGACCTCCCGGTCGCCCCGCCGGTCCCGCCGTCCCGGTCCTACTCGGACAGCGCGGCCGAGGAGCTGGACGTGCCGGACTTCCTGAAGTGATAGGACAGCGCGACACCGTGAGCGGCGCGCACTTCGCCTTCACCGACAGGTGGGGCGGGGTGAGCGCCGTTCCGTACGAGGAGCTCAACCTCGGCGGCGCGGTCGGCGACGACTTGGGCGCCGTACGCGCCAACCGGGAGCTGGCGGCCAAGTCGCTGGGGATCGACCCCGGCCGGGTGGTCTGGATGAACCAGGTGCACGGCAAGGACGTCGCGGTGGTCGACCGGCCCTGGGGAGACAGCCCGGTGCCGCAGGTCGACGCGATCGTCACCGCCGAGCGCGGTCTCGCCCTCGCCGTCCTGACCGCCGACTGCACACCGGTCCTGCTCGCCGACCCCGTCGCGGGAGTCGTCGCCGCCGCTCACGCGGGCCGTCCCGGCATGGTCGCCGGGGTCGTCCCCGCCGCGCTACGCGCGATGATGGAACTGGGTGCCGAACCGTCCCGGATCGTCGCCCGCACCGGACCCGCCGTGTGCGGCCGGTGCTACGAGGTGCCGGAGGAGATGCGCGCCGAGGTGTCCGCCGTCGAGCCGGCGGCGTACGCCGAGACGAGCTGGGGCACGCCTTCGGTGGATGTGACCGCCGGAGTGCAGGCGCAGCTCGACCGGCTCGGGGTGCACGACCGGGAGCGGTCGCCGGTGTGCACGCGTGAGTCGGGCGACCACTTCTCCTACCGCCGCGACCGGACCACCGGCCGGCTCGCCGGCTATGTCTGGCTGGACTGATGGGGCATGACGGAACGTAAGGACGAACTCGCCGGAAATCTGGCGAAAGTGGAGGAGCGCATCGCCGCCGCGTGCGCGTCCGCCGGGCGCAAGCGCGAGGAGGTGACCCTGATCGTGGTCACCAAGACCTACCCCGCGAGCGATGTGCGGATCCTGTCGGAGCTCGGTGTGCGACACGTCGCCGAGAACAAGGACCAGGACGCGGCGCCGAAGGCCGCGGAATGCTCGGATCTGCCCCTTCAGTGGCACTTTGTCGGCCAGCTTCAGACCAACAAGGTGCGATCCGTGGTCGGTTACGCGCATCTCGTGCAGTCCGTCGATCGCTCCAAGCTGGTGACGGCCCTCTCGAAGGAGGCCGTACGGGCCGGGCGCGAGGTGGGTTGTCTTCTCCAGGTCGCCCTCGACGCGGGTGAGCGGGAGCGGGGCGAGCGCGGTGGCGTGGCGCCGGGCGGGGTCGAGGAGTTGGCCGGCCTGGTCGCCGAGGCTCCGGGGCTGCGGCTCGACGGATTGATGACCGTCGCACCCTTGACCGGAGAGTACGCGGGACGTGAACTGGCGGCGTTCGAGCGGTTGATGGATTTGTCGACCGACCTGCGCAGAGCCCATCCGGCTGCGAACATGGTCTCGGCAGGAATGAGTGCGGACCTCGAACAGGCCGTGGCAGCCGGAGCGACACATGTACGCGTCGGCAGCGCGGTACTCGGAGTCCGTGCGAGGCTCGGGTAACGTCGCCAGGAAGTCGGACCACAGCAGAAAATATGGTCATTACCGCTGAAGAGCGGGCGTAACGACCTCGTGGATGGCGGGCACTTGGCAGTCGTCAGCCGATCCACCACAGAGCGGAGGACTCAGAGCATGGCCGGCGCGATGCGCAAGATGGCGGTCTACCTCGGCCTCGTGGAGGACGATGGGTACGACGGCCGCGGTTTCGATCCCGACGACGACTTCGAACCCGAACTCGACCCCGAGCCCGAGCGGGACCACCGGCCGCACGAGCGGTCGCACCAGTCCCACAGTGCACATCAGTCCCAAAGGGACGAATCGGTACGAGTGGTGCAGCCTTCGGTGCCGCGCGAGCCGGTGCCGCATTCCGCTTCGCTAGCCGCGGAATCCGGGCGCCCGGCGCGGATCGCGCCCGTGGCGTCCATCACACAAGAACGTCAAAGCCTGGAGAAGAACGCGCCGGTGATCATGCCCAAGGTCGTGTCGGAACGAGAGCCGTACCGGATCACCACGCTTCACCCGCGGACCTACAACGAAGCCCGTACCATCGGGGAACACTTCCGTGAGGGCACCCCGGTGATCATGAATCTGACTGAGATGGATGACACAGACGCCAAGCGACTTGTCGACTTTGCGGCCGGTTTGGTGTTTGGTCTTCACGGCAGCATCGAGCGGGTGACGCAGAAGGTGTTCCTGTTGTCGCCTGCTAACGTCGATGTCACGGCGGAGGACAAGGCCCGCATCGCAGAGGGCGGGTTCTTCAACCAGAGCTGAGACGCATCACCGGAAAAAGCAGTACACAAGAGCAACACACCGCAGTACCGCAGCAGCACGGATTTTGGGGAGAGGGAAGCAAGGGTCATGAGCGTGGTCCTGGATGTCGTCTACATCGCGCTGATGTGCTTCCTCATCGTGCTGATCTTCCGGTTGGTCATGGACTATGTCTTCCAGTTCGCCCGCTCGTGGCAACCCGGCAAGGCGATGGTGGTCGTTCTGGAGGCCACCTACACTGTCACTGATCCACCGCTCAAGCTTCTGCGGCGGTTCATTCCGCCGCTGCGTCTCGGGGGCGTGGCGCTCGACCTGTCCTTCTTCGTACTGATGATCATCGTCTACATCCTGATCTCGATCGTGAGCCGGCTGTGATGAGCGATGTGACCTACCGTCTTGCCGAATGCCGACGACTACGTTGAGGTGAAGAGATGCCGTTGACCCCCGAGGACGTGCGGAACAAGCAGTTCACGACCGTCCGCCTCCGAGAAGGCTATGACGAGGACGAGGTCGATGCCTTCCTCGATGAGGTCGAAGCCGAACTGACCCGCCTGCTCCGCGAGAACGAGGACCTGCGCGCCAAGCTGGCCGCGGCCACGCGCGCTGCTGCCCAGAACCAGCAGAACATGCGCAAGCCTCCGGAGCAGCCGCAGGACCAGCAGGGTATGCCGCCGCAGGGAGGCATGCCCCAGCAGGGTGGTATGCCCCAGCAGGGCGGCATGCCGCAGCAGGGCATGCGGGGCCCGGGCGCCCCGGTGCCGGCCGGCATATCGGGCCCGCCGCAGCAGCAGATGGGTGGCCCCATGGGTGGCCCGCCCCAGCTGCCGAGCGGTGCCCCGCAGCTGCCCGCCGGTCCCGGCGGTCAGGGTGGCCCGCAGGGTCCCGGTCCGATGGGCCAGGGTCCCGGCCCGATGGGTCAGCCCCCGATGCAGCAGCAGATGGGCGGTCCGATGGGCGGCCCCATGGGCGGTCCGATGGGCGGCCCCGGTCAGGGCCCCGGTGGCGACAGCGCCGCCCGTGTCCTCTCGCTGGCCCAGCAGACCGCCGACCAGGCGATCGCCGAGGCCCGTTCCGAGGCCAACAAGATCGTCGGCGAGGCGCGTTCGCGTGCCGAGGGCCTCGAGCGGGACGCTCGTGCCAAGGCCGACGCCCTGGAGCGGGACGCGCAGGAGAAGCACCGCGTCGCGATGGGCTCCCTGGAGTCCGCCCGCGCCACGCTGGAGCGCAAGGTCGAGGATCTGCGCGGCTTCGAGCGCGAGTACCGTACGCGTCTGAAGTCCTACCTGGAGTCGCAGCTGCGTCAGCTGGAGACCCAGGCCGACGACTCGCTGGCCCCGCCGCGCACCCCGGCCGCCGCCTCGCTGCCGCCGTCCCCGGCGCCGTCGATGGCTCCGGCCGGTGCCAGTGCCCCGTCCTACGGTGGCAACCAGGGCATGGGCGGCGGTCCGGCTCCGGCCGCCCCCTCCTACGGCGGTCAGCAGCAGATGTCCCCCGCGATGACCCAGCCGATGGCGCCGGTCCGTCCGCAGGGCCCGTCCCCGATGGGTCAGGCTCCCTCGCCGATGCGCGGGTTCCTGATCGACGAGGACGACAACTGACAGCCGGTAGTACGCCTTAGGCGTCGGCGGCGTTCAAAGGGGCGAGCCCTGGACTTCGGTCCGGGGCTCGCCCCTTTTACACGCGTTGAGCAGAACGTCGAGCAGAAGAAGGGCCCGGCCTCCTATGCGGAGACCGGGCCCTTGTGCGCCGGGTTACGCCTTGCGCAGGCGGAACGTCAGGGACAGCCCCTCGTCGCTGAACGGCGAGCCGTAGCTGTCGTCCGCCTCGCCCCGGGCGAAGTCCGTGGCGAGGACCTCGTCGGCGATCAGAGACGCGTGCCCGGACAGGGCCGCCACGACCGCCGGGTCCGTCGCCGTCCAGCGCAGGGCGATGCGGTCGGCCACGTCCAGCCCGCTGTTCTTGCGCGCCTCCTGGATCAGACGGATCGCGTCACGCGCGAGCCCGGCCCGGCGGAGCTCCTCCGTGATCTCCAGGTCCAGCGCCACGGTGGCGCCCGAGTCGGAGGCCACCGACCAGCCCTCGCGCGGGGTCTCGGTGATGATCACCTCGTCCGGGGCCAGGGTGACCGTCTCACCGTCGACCTCGACCGATGCCGTGCCCTCGCGCAGCGCCAGCGACAGGGCCGCCGCGTCCGCGTTCGCGACCGCCTTCGCCACGTCCTGGACGCGCTTGCCGAACCGCTTGCCCAGCGCGCGGAAGTTGGCCTTCGCGGTGGTGTCGACCAGGCTGCCGCCGACCTCGGACAGCGACGCCAGCGACTCGACGTTCAGCTCCTCCGTGATCTGCGTGTGCAGCTCGGGGGAGAGCGCGTCGAAGCCCGTCGCCGCCACCAGCGCGCGGGACAGCGGCTGGCGCGTCTTCACGCCCGACTCCGCGCGCGTGGCACGGCCCAGCTCCACCAGGCGGCGGACCAGGACCATCTGCTTCGACAGCTCCGGGTCGATGGCGGTGAGGTCCGCCTCCGGCCAGGAAGACAGGTGCACCGACTCCGGGGCGCCCGGGGTGACGGGGACGATCAGGTCCTGCCAGACCCGCTCGGTGATGAACGGGGTCAGCGGGGCCATCAGCTTCGTGACCGTCTCCACGGCCTCGTGCAGCGTGCGCAGCGCGGCCTTGTCGCCCTGCCAGAACCGGCGCCGCGAGCGGCGGACGTACCAGTTCGACAGGTCGTCGACGAACGCCGAGAGCAGCTTGCCGGCGCGCTGGGTGTCGTACGCCTCCAGCGCCTGGGTCACCTGGTCGGTGAGCGCGTGGAGTTCGGACAGCAGCCAGCGGTCCAGCAGCGGCCGCTCGGCCGGGGCCGGGTCCGCCTCTGAGGGCGCCCAGTCCGACGTACGGGCGTACAGGGCCTGGAAGGCGACCGTGTTCCAGTACGTCAGCAGGGTCTTGCGCACGACCTCCTGGATCGTGCCGTGGCCCACCCGGCGGGCCGCCCACGGTGAGCCGCCGGCCGCCATGAACCAGCGCACCGCGTCGGCGCCGTGCTGGTCCATGAGCGGGATCGGCTGCAGGATGTTGCCCAGGTGCTTGGACATCTTGCGGCCGTCCTCGGCGAGGATGTGGCCGAGGCAGACCACGTTCTCGTACGAGGACTTGTCGAAGACCAGGGTGCCGACCGCCATCAGCGTGTAGAACCACCCACGCGTCTGGTCGATGGCCTCGCTGATGAACTGCGCCGGGTAGCGGGACTCGAACAGTTCCTTGTTCTTGTACGGGTAGCCCCACTGCGCGAACGGCATCGAACCCGAGTCGTACCAGGCGTCGATGACCTCCGGCACGCGCGTGGCCGTCTTCTTGCACTGGGGGCACGGGAAGGTGACGTCGTCGATGAACGGGCGGTGCGGGTCCAGCGCCGACTGGTCGGTGCCGCTCAGCTCGGAGAGCTCCGCGCGCGAGCCGACGCAGGTGAGGTGGTCGTCCTCGCAGCGCCAGATCGGCAGCGGGGTGCCCCAGTAGCGGTTGCGGGACAGCGCCCAGTCGATGTTGTTCTGCAGCCAGTCGCCGAAGCGGCCGTGCTTGACCGAGCCCGGGAACCAGTTGGTGTTCTCGTTCTCCTGAAGGAGGCGGTCCTTGACGGCGGTGGTGCGGATGTACCAGGACGGCTGCGCGTAGTAGAGGAGCGCGGTGTGGCAGCGCCAGCAGTGGGGGTAGCTGTGCTCGTACGGGATGTGCCTGAAGAGCAGGCCGCGCTGCTGGAGGTCCTCGGTGAGCTTTTCGTCCGCCTTCTTGAAGAAGACGCCGCCGACCAGGGGGACGTCCTCCTCGAAGGTGCCGTCCGGGCGGACGGGGTTCACGACCGGCAGACCGTAGGCGCGGCAGACCTTCAGGTCGTCCTCACCGAAGGCGGGGGACTGGTGGACCAGGCCCGTACCGTCCTCGGTGGTGACGTACTCGGCGTTGACGACGTAGTGCGCGGGCTCGGGGAACTCGACCAGCTCGAAGGGACGCTGGTAGGTCCAGCGCTCCATGTCGGCGCCGGTGAAGGACTGGCCGGTGGTCTCCCAGCCCTCGCCGAGCGCCTTGGCGACCAGCGGCTCGGCGACGACCAGCTTCTCCTCACCGTTCGTCGCGACCACGTAGGTGACGTCGGGGTGCGCGGCGACCGCGGTGTTGGAGACCAGCGTCCAGGGGGTCGTCGTCCAGACCAGGAGCGCGGCCTCGTCGGCCAGCGGACCGGAGGTGAGCGGGAAACGGACGTACACGGACGGGTCGACGACCGTCTCGTAGCCCTGGGCCAGCTCGTGGTCCGACAGGCCGGTGCCGCAGCGGGGGCACCAGGGGGCGACGCGGTGGTCCTGGACCAGCAGACCCTTGTTGAAGATCTCCTTGAGCGACCACCACACGGACTCGATGTACTCGGGCTCCATTGTGACGTAGGCGTCATCGAGGTCGACCCAGTAGCCCATGCGGGTCGTCAGGTCGGCGAAGGCGTCGGTGTGGCGCAGCACGGAGTCGCGGCACTTGGCGTTGAACTCGGCGATGCCGTACGCCTCGATGTCCTTCTTGCCGCTGAAGCCGAGCTCCTTCTCGACCGCCAGCTCCACCGGGAGGCCGTGGCAGTCCCAGCCCGCCTTGCGGGCCACGTGGTAGCCGCGCATGGTGCGGAAGCGGGGGAAGACGTCCTTGAAGACGCGGGCCTCGATGTGGTGGGCGCCAGGCATGCCGTTGGCGGTGGGCGGGCCCTCGTAGAACACCCACTCGGGGCGGCCCTCGGACTGCTCCAGGCTCTTGGCGAAGATCTTCTGCTCGCGCCAGAAGTCGAGCACCGCGTGTTCGAGCGCGGGCAGGTCGACCTGGGCGGGCACCTGGCGGTACGTCGGCTGTGTCATCAGCGAGCTTCCTCCGGCGGACTTGCTGCCTTCCGTCCGGAGGGACGAGAGCTACGTCTGTCGTTGCGCCGTCTTCGGCGCGCTCCCGCGGTACCACCCTCCTTGGCCCGCCGACGCTCCGTGTGCCTCGGTGAGCCCCCTCATTGGGGTCGCGATGCCGGTTCTACGGCCCTCAGGGGGCTTTCTTCCGGCGGCTCCGGGGTGATCTTCGCGTCGCGCTCGCCCCCGGGCTTCCACCGTCCCCGGGTCGCTCTGGGCTGCGTACGCCGCTACTCGTCCCCATCCACGCTTTTCGCTCCGCCCAGTGTACGGCGCCGCGCGGACAGCGGCCGACCGGTTTTCCGGCCCCCGGCGGCGGGGGCCCGGTGCGGCCTGCGGTGACCCGAACGGCGCGGTACGCGTGTTCGGATTTTGGGACGCCCGGCTTCGCGGATTACCCCGCGGGGAGCTGGGCACAACGGATGCAGGCCGGCCGTGGGGCTTCCGCGAGCGGGCGAATCGGGCGGTGTGCCCCATTGCCGCGGGGCTCGAGTCGATTTATCGTCCCAGCACGATTCGCGAGCAAGATCACAATATGTGAAGGGGCCGCGGCCATGGTGGCGAAGAAGACCGCCGTACAGCAGTCGGCGTCCGGCGGGTCCGCGAAGGCCTCCGGTGGTGCGGCCAAGGACGTGAGCGGGAAGAAGAGCACCCAGGGGGGCTCCGGGAGACAGCCGGGGGACGCCGCGAACGCGGTGAAGACGGTGCGTGGGGGTGGGGCCGCCAAGAAGGGGGCGACCAAGAAGGCGGCCGCCAGGAAAGGCACTGCCAAGACAGCCACTGCCAAGACAGCCACTGCCAAGAAAGCGGCTGCCGGGCAGGCCGTGGCGAAGGGCGCGGCGGCCGAGAAGTCGGCAGCCGGGAAGACCGCGTCCAAGAAGGGCGCCGTGAAGAAGGCCGTGGCGGAGAAGGGCCCGGCCAAGAAGAGCGCCGCGAGGAAGAACGCGGCGAAGAAGGAGGGCGCACCGGCTGCCGCCAAGGAGGCCGCCGGCAAGAAGACCGCTGCTCACGCGCGTGCCGCCACCAAGGCCGGCGCCGCCGAGAAGAGCGCGGCCAAGAAGAGCACGGCCAAGAAGGCGGGCGCGGCCGAGGCCGCGGAGCAGACGGGAGCCACGACGGTGGTTGCGAAGAAGACTCCTGGCACGGCCACGGCGGCCGCGAAGACCGCCGTTCCCAAGGCACGCGTCGCCGCGGCGGTGGAGCCCGGCGAGCTCGCCGTACGCCCCGGTGAGGACCCCTGGACCCCCGAGGAGGTCGAGGAGGCCCGCTCCGAGCTGATGGCCGAGGCACTGCGGCTGCGGAACGAGATCACCTCCTCCGAGCAGGCGCTCGCGGGTCTCATGCGGGACTCGGGGGACGGCGCCGGCGACGACCAGGCCGACACCGGCACGAAGAACATCACGCGGGAGCACGAACTGGCGCTGGCCGCCAACGCGCGGGAGATGCTCACCCAGACCGAGCGCGCCCTGGAGCGGCTGGACGCGGGCACCTACGGTCTGTGCGAGAACTGCGGCAACCCCATCGGCAAGGCCCGTATGCAGGCCTTCCCGCGCGCGACGCTGTGCGTGGAGTGCAAGCAGAAGCAGGAACGCCGGTACTGAGGGCCCGGGCGGGCGTGCCGTACCCTCGTCCTCAGTCAGGTACCTAGGTTGAGGGACTCACGTGGCAGAGGCGGAGCGCATCATCGGTACGCCGGATTCCCCGGACGGGGCTGCGGCCGAACCGGACCAGTCATCCAGTCCGCAGGGACAGGAGGGCGCCCAGGAGCGGCCCAGGGGGAAGCGCCGGATCGCCGTGCTGTTCGCGGTCGCCACCTTCGCCTACCTCCTCGACCTGATCAGCAAGATGATCGTGGTGGCCAAGCTGGAGCACCACGAGCCCATCGAGATCATCGGGGACTGGCTGAAGTTCGAGGCGATCCGGAACGCCGGCGCGGCCTTCGGCTTCGGCGAGGCCTTCACCGTGATCTTCACGGTGATCGCGGCGGCCGTGATCGTGGTGATCGCCCGGCTCGCCCGCAAGCTCTACAGCCTGCCCTGGGCCATCGCGCTGGGCCTGCTGCTGGGCGGTGCGCTGGGCAACCTCACCGACCGGATCTTCCGCTCGCCGGGCGTCTTCGAGGGCGCGGTCGTGGACTTCATCGCGCCGAAGCACTTCGCCGTGTTCAACCTCGCGGACTCGGCGATCGTGTGCGGCGGCATCCTGATCGTGCTGCTGTCGTTCAAGGGGCTCGACCCGGACGGCACCGTCCACAAGGACTGAGCGCGCGGTCGGGAGTGTCTCACCCGTCCGGCATACTCGACGGGTGAGCACGATTCCCGAGATCCGTACCCTGCCCGTGCCGGACGGCCTGGAGGGCGAGCGCGTCGACGCCGCCATCTCCCGCATGTTCGGCTTCTCCCGTACCAAGGCCGCGGAGCTCGCCGCGGCGGGCAAGGTGCTGGTCGACGGCACGGTGGTCGGCAAGTCCGAGCGGGTGCGCGGTGGCGCCTGGCTCGAGGTCGAGATGCCGGGCGCGCCCGCGCCGGTGCAGATCGTCGCCGAGCCGGTCGAGGGCATGGAGATCGTGCACGACGACGATGACGTGGTGGTGATCGTCAAGCCGGTCGGCGTCGCCGCGCATCCGTCGCCGGGCTGGACCGGACCGACCGTGATCGGCGGCCTCGCCGCCGCCGGGTACCGCATCTCGACGTCCGGCGCGGCCGAGCGGCAGGGCATCGTGCACCGGCTCGACGTCGGGACCTCGGGTCTGATGGTCGTCGCCAAGTCGGAGCGGGCGTACACCTCGCTCAAGCGGCAGTTCAAGGAGCGCACGGTCGACAAGCGCTACCACACGCTCGTCCAGGGCCACCCCGACCCGACCAGCGGCACCATCGACGCGCCCATCGGCCGCCACCCCAACCACGACTACAAGTGGGCGGTCACGGCCGACGGCAAGCCGTCCGTCACGCACTACGACCTCATCGAGGCGTTCCGCGCGGCCTCCCTGCTCGACGTGAAGCTGGAGACCGGCCGCACCCACCAGATCCGCGTCCACATGGCCGCGCACCGGCACCCCTGCGTCGGCGATCTGACCTACGGCGCCGACCCCACCCTCGCCAAGCGGCTGCGCCTGACCCGGCAGTGGCTGCACGCCGTCCGGCTCGGCTTCGAGCACCCCGGGGACGGGCAGTGGGTGGAGTTCTCCTGCGGCTACCCGGAGGACCTCCAGGAGGCCCTGGACAAGGTGCGCGAGGAGACCTACGGATGACCTCCCCGTCGTTCGTCGTGCGGGTCGCCTCGGCCGAGGCCGACCGTGAGGCCTGCTTCGCCGTGCGCCGGGAGGTCTTCGTCGTCGAGCAGGGCGTGCCCGAGGAGCTCGAGTACGACGCCTACGACGCCGTAGCCGTGCATGTGCTGGCCGTGCGGGAGGACGGGCTGCCGCTCGGGGCGGGCCGGCTGCTGTACGGCGAGGCCGCCGCGGCGAAGGTGGGCGCCGACCTCTCGGTGGGCTCCCTCGGCCGGCTCGCGGTGTCCAAGGCGGCCCGCGGACTCGGCATCGGCGTCGCCCTGGTGCGGGCCGTCGAGGACGCGGCACGCGCGCGTGGGCTCACGGCGGTGGATCTGCACGCGCAGACACAGGCGCTGGGGTTCTACGAACGGCTGGGCTACGAGGCGTACGGACCGGAGTTCCCCGACGCGGGCATACCGCACCGGGCGATGCGGCGCGCTGTCTAGCGAGGTGCCGGAAGCGCTGGTGAGGACGGTGCCGTGGCAGGCTTGAGGCCTGCCCTGTGGACGCCGATCTCGCCGGAGTGCTGACCGTGGATCAGTTGGCCCTGTTGTTCGTGCTGTTGCTCGGGGCCGTGGTGAGTGTCCCGGTGGGGGAGCGGCTGGGGCTGCCGGCGCCGGTGCTGATGACCCTCCTTGGGATCGTGCTGGCGCTGCTGGAGTTCGTGCCCAATGTCGAGGTGCCGCCCGAGCTGATCCTGCCGTTGCTGTTGCCGCCGTTGCTGTACGCGGCCGTACGGCGGACCTCCTGGCGGCAGTTCGCGGCGAATGTGCGGCCGATCCTCCTGCTGGCCGTGGCCCTGGTGTTCGTGACGACCGTGTGCGTGGCCGTCGTCGCGCACTCGATCATCCCGGGGCTGCCCGTCGCCGCCGCCGTCGCGCTCGGCGCGCTGGTCGCGCCCCCGGACCCCGTCGCCGCCACCGCCGTGGCCGGACAGCTCGGGCTGCCCCGCCGGCTGGTGTCCATCCTGGAGGGCGAGGGGCTCTTCAACGACGTCACCGCGATCGTGCTCTACCACGTGGCCATCGCGGCGGTCGTCAGCGGGACGTTCTCGCCCTGGCGGGCCGGGCTGGACCTGGTGCTCTCCGCGGTGGTGGCGCTGGTCGTCGGGCTCGCCCTGGGCTGGGGCGCGAACCGGCTGATGGGGCTCCTCGGGGACGCCACGCTGCAGATCGGGCTGACGCTGCTGGTGCCGTACGCCGCCTACGTGCTGGCCGAGGAGCTGCACGGCTCCGGGGTGCTGGCCGTGCTGACCACCGCGCTCTTCCTCGCCGAGTACGCCACCGACGCGGACGACGTGCTGACCCGGCTCGCCGGGCACACCTTCTGGGACGTCGTCGACACGCTCGTCACCGGGGTGGCCTTCGGGCTGATCGGACTCGAACTCCACAACGCCCTGCGGACGGCGTCCGGGCGGTGGGGCGAGCTGCTGGGGTGGGCGGCGGCGATCGTGGGCGTGGTCGTGTTCGTCCGGCTGCTGTGGCTGCTGCCGGCGACCTGGCTGACCAAACGGCTGCACGCCCGGCGGGACCACGACGAGGACATCCCGATGAGCTGGCGGGAGACCGTCGTCATGTGGTGGTCCGGGATGCGCGGGGTGGCGTCGGTGGCGCTGGCGCTGGCGATCCCGCTGAAGGTGGACGACGGGTCCGCCTTCCCCGACCGCGACGAGATCGTGTTCGTCGCCTTCGGGGTGATCATGGCCACGCTGGTGCTCCAGGGACTGACCCTGCCGTGGCTGGTGAAGCGGCTCGGCGTGCGGGCGGACGCGGCACGCGAGAAGGAGTTCGAGAAGGCCCTCGCCGTGCGGGCGGCCAAGGCGGCGAAGCGGCGGCTGCACGAGATCGAGGCCGTCGAGGAACTGCCGGAGGAGCTGAGCGAGCAGATGCTGCGGCGGGCCTTCGACATCGGGGTGCGGATCTCGCCCGAGATGGGGGACGAGGAGCGCCGGGAGATGCACCGGAAGGTCAAGCGCGTACGGCGGATCCAGCGGGAGATGCTGAGCGCCGCCCGGCACGAGGTCCTGGCGGCGCGCAGCGAACCCGGGGCGGACCCGGAGGTGGTCGACCGGGTGCTGCGCCATCTGGATGTGCGCAGCCTCCGGTGACCCCTTCAGCGTCCGGTTCGCGGTGGTTCGTGGGCTCGGCGGGGGCGGTGGCCGTCCGACGAGCGGGGGTGGGGCGGGACACCGGGTGGCAGGGCCGCGTCCGCCGTGTTGACCCGGGGGAGGGCGTAGTTGTGGTGCGTGGTGAGCCAGTTCAGCATGTGCTCGCGGACCGTCACCCGCACCGTCCAGATGTCGTCCGCGTCCTTCGCCGTCACCAGGGCCCTGACCTGCATGGTGGTCGGGGTGGAGTCGGTCACCGAGAGGTCGCAGGCGCGGCCGTCCCAGGCGGGGCACTCCCGCAGGATGTCGCGGAGCTTCTCGCGCATCAGCTCCACCGGAGCCGAGTGGTCCAGGTGCCAGTAGACGATGCCCGTCATCTGGGCGCCGCCCCGGGACCAGTTCTCGAAGGGCTTCGAGGTGAAGTACGACACCGGCATGGTGATGCGGCGCTCGTCCCAGGTCCGGACGGTCAGGAACGTCAGGGTGATCTCCTCGACGGTGCCCCACTCCCCGTCGACCACCACCGTGTCCCCGATGCGCACCATGTCACCGAAGGCGATCTGCAGCCCGGCGAACATGTTGCTCAGCGTCGACTGGGCGGCCACGCCCGCGACGATGCCCAGGATGCCGGCCGAGGCCAGCAGGGAGGCGCCGGCGGCGCGCATCGCGGGGAAGGTCAGCAGCATCGCGGCCACGGCGACCACGCCCACCACGGCCGCCACCACGCGTGTGATGAGCGTCACCTGGGTGCGCACGCGCCGGACCCGGGCCGGGTCGCGGTGCACCCGGGCGTAGCGGGTGTACGTCGTCTCGACGACAGCCGCCGCGATGCGGATCACCAGCCAGGCCGCCGAGCCGATCAGCACCAGCGTCAGGGTCTGGCCGATCCCGACCCGGTGCTCCTCCAGCACTTTCGCCGAGTCGTACGAGCCTCTGAGCGCGGCGGTGCAGAGCACCAGCTGGTAGGGGATGCGGGCCCGGCGCAGCAGGCCCCACAGGGGCGTCTCGGAGTGCCGTTGGTCGGCCTTGCGCAGCAGCAGGTCGGTGGCCCACCCGATGAGCAGGGTGAACACGACCGAGCCGCCTATGACGATCAGCGGTCGGAGTACGTTCTCCATGCCTCCGAACGTAACCGGATCCGGGGGGTGCTGAACATGCGGACCGGTGAGACACAGCGCACGCCCCTGTCGTACCCGGCTGGCACCATGGCCTCATGAACATCATGCTCTTTCACTCGACCTACGGTTCGCGCCCCGCGGTGCGCCAGGCCGCGGACCGGCTGCGCGAGGCCGGACACGAGGTGTGGACGCCGGATCTCTTCGAGGGCCGTACGTTCGACACCGTCGAGGAGGGCATGGCCTTCAAGGAGGAGCTCGGCAAGGACGAACTGCTCAAGCGGGCCGTACTGGCCGCCGCGCCCTATTCCGAACGGGGCCTGGTGTACGCCGGGTTCTCGCTCGGCGCGTCCGTCGCGCAGACCCTCGCCCTCGGCGACGACAAGGCGCGCGGGCTGCTGCTCCTGCACGGCACGTCCGACATCGCGCCGAACGCGTCGGTGGACGAGCTGCCGGTGCAGCTGCACGTGGCCGAGCCGGACCCGTTCGAGACCGACGACTGGCTGAGCGCCTGGTATCTCCAGATGGGCAGAGCCGGCGCCGACGTGGAGGTCTACCGGTACGCCGGGGCCGGACACCTCTACACCGACCCCGAGCTGCCGGACTACGACGCCGAGGCGGCCGAGGCCACCTGGCGGGTGGCTCTCGGCTTCCTGGACTCGCTCTGACGACCCTTCGAGCAGCGGTCAGGGCTTGACCGCCGCGAGGCTGACCAGGTACCGGCCTGGCCGATTGCCTCCCGGTCCGTTCCACCCGCCGTGGCCGCAAGTCGTCTTCGCAACCCGGGTTCTACACGGGGTCGTACGTCCGCTCGACCTTCTGCGTGCCGCTGCGCGTGCGGTACGAACGGGCCCAGGACGCCGTCGCGTCGGCCTTCGTACGGTCGGACAGCACGTAGTAGTCCATCTGCGCGCGCTCGCCCGTGATGTCCAGGACGCCGAAGCCGTGGCGGTCGGTGTCGACCCAGTGGACATGCCGGTTGGCGGCCTTGATGAGCGGTGAGGCGACCGCGGAGACCGTGCCCTGGGGGACCTTCACGATGTCGTCGAGGTTGTCGGAGGTCACCGAGGTGACCACGAACTCCGTGGCGGCCGAGGCGGACAGCGGGTACGTACCGGCGTTCACCGGGACGTCGTTGGCCCACGCCATGTGGATGTCACCGGTGAGGAACACGGTGTTGCGGATGGCGTTGGAGCGCAGGTGGGCGAGGAGTTCACGGCGGTCGTCCGTGTAGCCGTCCCACTGGTCGGTGTTGAGGGCGAGGCCCTCCTTCGGCAGCCCGAGCAGCTCGGCCAGCGGCCCCAGCAGATCGGCGGTGAGCGAGCCGATGGCGAAGGGCGAGATCATCACCGAGTTGCCGACCAGGCGCCAGGTGGTGTCGGAGGACTTCAGCCCCGTCTTCAGCCAGTCGAGCTGGGCGCGCCCGGTGAGCGTGCGGTCCGGATCGTCCACGTCGCCGTTGCCGACGGACGCCTGCTGGGAGCGGAAGGAGCGCAGGTCCAGCAGGGAGAGGTCGGCGAGCTTGCCGAAGCGGAGCTTGCGGTAGGTCGTGCCGGCCACGGCCGGACGCACCGGCATCCACTCGAAGTAGGCCTGCTTGGCGGCGGCCTGACGGGCGGCGTACGCGCCCTCGGTGCCCTCGGTGTGGTTCTCGGCGCCGCCGGACCAGGCGTCGTTGGCGATCTCGTGGTCGTCCCAGATCGCCACGCAGGGCGCGGTCGCGTGCAGCGCCTGGAGGTCGGGGTCGGTCTTGTAACGGCCGTGCCGGACCCGGTAGTCGGCGAGGCTCAGGATCTCGTGCGCCGGCGCGTGCGGCCGTACGACCGTGCCGCGGGTGCCGTACTCGCCTGTGCCGTACTCGTAGATGTAGTCACCGAGGTGCAGCCAGGCGTCCAGGTCGCCGCGGGCCGCGAGGTGGCGGTACGCGGAGAAGTAGCCGGCCTCCCAGTTGGCGCAGGAGACCACGCCGAAGCGGAGGTTCGCCACGGCCGCGTCCGTCGCCGGCGCGGTGCGGGTGCGCGCCGCCGGGGAGTCGGTGCCGCCGGCGGAGAAGCGGAACCAGTAGTCGGTGGCGGGCGCGAGGCCCCGGATGTCCGCCTTGACGGTGTGGTCGGTGGCGGCGGTGGCCTTCGTGGAGCCCTTGGCGACGATGTGCGTGAACGCCTTGTCCGTGGCGACGGTCCAGCTGACCTCGGTGTCCGGGCCGAGCCCGGAGCCGGGAACCGCCTCGGGGGCCGGGGTCACGCGGGTCCACAGCAGGACGCCGTCGGGCAGCGGGTCGCCGGAGGCCACGCCGTGCAGGAAGGCGGGAGCGGTGGCGGCCTGGGCGGGTATCGCCGCGGCGAGCGGTCCGGCCAGGACAGCAGTGGCCGCCGCGGCCTTGACGACCGTACGGCGGCGTGGGGTAAGGGTGTTGAGCGACTCGGATGATCTGTATCGACTGGTCACGAGCGATCAGGTTACTGACCAGTATGAACGAGAGCGGGCGAACTCGTAAAAATTCGCCCGCTCTTCGTCTGGCGGTCGGCCGGAGCCGGGGATTCCGGAGGCTCAGGCCTTCAGTGCCGCGTCCACCAGGGTGTTGAACTCGTCCACCGTCATCGGGGGGTTGCCCTGGTCCGTGGTGAGCGTCTTGCCGTCCATCACGAAGCTCGGGGTGCCGGTGACGTCGTCCTTGTTGGTGTCGAACGTCTTGGACATGGCCAGCGCCCAGGCGTCGTAGGTGCCGTTCTTCACCGCGTTCCGGAACTTGGTGTTGTCCTTCAGGGCGTCGACCGTGTCGGCGATCTCGATGAGGTAGTCGTCGTTCTTGAGCTTGTCGTCCGACTCCTCCGGGTGCCACTTCGCCGAGTACAGCGCCGCCTTGTACTGGAGGAAGGCCTCGTCGCTGACGTTCAGCGCGGCGCCGAGGGCGCTCATCGCGTTCTTGGAGCCCTCGCCGTTGCTGCCGATCCTGTTCTCGCCGAGGGAGTCGCCGTCGAGGAAGGTGCCGCCGACGAACTGGATCTTGTACTTGCCGTCCTCGACGTCCTTCTCGACGGTCGAGCCGACCGACTGCTCGAAGGAGGCGCAGACCGGGCAGCGCGGGTCCTCGTAGACCTTGAGGGTCTTCTTGGCGCTGTCCTTGCCGATGACGACCGTCGTGCCGTTCGTGCCCGTGGTGTTGGCCGGGGCGACGACCTTCTCGTCCCGCACCGCCTCCCAGTGGCCGGGCTTGTTGGACTGGACGACGGCGTAGCCGATACCGCCGGCCGCCGCCAGCACACCGACGACCGAACAGGCCACGACGATCTGCCGCTTGACCTTGGCCCGCTTGGCCTCGCGCTCACGCTCGACGCGCAGCCGCTCGCGTGCCGCCGACTTCGCCGCCTGGCTGTTCCGCTTGCTCATATGGGTTTACTCCATGGGGACGGCACACCTCATGTGTGCGCATGACGTATGGGTGGACTGGTCGTGCTCAGGCGAAGGCGACTGAGCACGGCGGTCCACGCCGTCCCAAGGAGTGGGTGAGGAGCCGCTCACGGGCGGCGGTGGTACGGCGGCGCGGGCGCGGCAGCCGGCGGACCGACCGGGCGGGCCGGACCGTCACGGCGGCGACCGCCAGCAGCAGCGGCCGGAAGGTGGTGGCCGCGACCGCCCGCAGCAGCTGGCCCAGCGCGCGCTCACCGCGGCGCAGCCAGGCGGCGGCGACCAGGCCCACCGTGACGTGCGCGGCGAGCAGCAGCCAGGCGGTCTCCGGGTCGGCGTGCGCGAGGAGAGCGGCGAGCCGGTCGGTGCCGGTCCTCTCGGTGACCGCGGTCAGCGCGGTGCCGACCCGGGTGCCGTCGCCGCACAGCACGTCCAGCCCGACCGAGCGCAGCGGGCCCGCGACCGGGCCGCCCGCGGCGCCGTAACAGACGTGCTGGCCGGTGGTGAAGACGGTGTCGGCGGCCAGCTCCAGCGGGATCAGCAGGGCGGCGATCCGCCCGAATCCGCGCTCGCGCCCGGCCAGCGCGTAGGCCACGACGAACACGCCGGCGGCGACCAGCGCCACCGTGTTCAGGGGCAGCGGGACCCGGGACAGCAGCACGTGCGACGCGGTGCTGAGCGTCACGACGAGTGCCGTGAACAGCGCCGCGCGAAGCGCTCGCAGTCGGGTCCCGGATATGTCCATAGCGCTGGAGAGTGTGTCACGGAGGGCTGTAAGGGAGCCCTAAAGGCTCCCTGTGAACGCCCCTTGGGTCACAGGCCGGGGATCCGGCCGTTGCGGAACAGGTCCACGAAGATCTGGTGGTCGGCACGCGCGCGTGCGCCGTACTCGTGGGCGAAGCCCACCAGGAGCTCGGCGAAGCCGTCCTCGTCGGCGGCGATGGCCGCGTCGATGGCGCGCTCGGTGGAGAACGGCACCAGGGACTCGCCGGAGGTGTCGTCGGCCGCCGAGTGCATCGAAGCGGTGGCCCGGCCGAGGTCCGCGACGACCGCCGCGATCTCCTCCGGGTCGTCGATGTCGCCCCAGTCCAGGTCCACGGCGTACGGCGAGACCTCCGCGACCAGCTGGCCCGAGCCGTCCAGCTCGGTCCAGCCCAGCCACGGGTCGGCGTGCGCCTGGAGCGCGCGCTGGGAGATCACCGTGCGGTGCCCCTCGTGCTGGAAGTAGTCCCGGATCGCCGGGTCGGTGATGTGCCGGGAGACGGCCGGGGTCTGGGCCTGCTTGATGTAGATCACGACGTCGTTCTCCAGGGCGTCGCTGTTGCCCTCCAGCAGGATGTTGTACGACGGCAGCCCGGCCGAGCCGATGCCGATCCCCCGGCGGCCGACGACGTCCTTCACGCGGTAGGAGTCCGGGCGGGTCAGGGAGGACTCCGGGAGCGTCTCGAGATAGCCGTCGAAGGCGGCGAGCACCTTGTAGCGGGTGGCCGCGTCCAGCTCGATGGAGCCGCCGCCCGGGGCGAAGCGGCGCTCGAACTCCCGGATCTCGGTCATCGAGTCAAGCAGCCCGAACCGGGTCAGCGCGCGGGCGTCCCGCAGGGCGTCCAGCAGCGGGCCCTGGGCGGTGTCCAGGGTGAAGGGCGGCACCTCGTCGCTCTTGGCGCCGGTCGCCAGCGCGTGGATCCGCTCGTGGTAGGCGCTCGCGTACACCCGCACCAGCTCGGTGATCTGCTCGTCGCTGAGCGCCTTCGCGTACCCCACCAGCGCCACGGAGGCGGCGAAGCGCTGGAGGTCCCACGTGAAGGGGCCGACGTAGGCCTCGTCGAAGTCGTTGACGTTGAAGATCAGCCGACCGGTGGAGTCCATGTACGTGCCGAAGTTCTCCGCGTGCAGATCGCCGTGGATCCACACGCGCGAGGTGCGCTCGTCCAGGAACGGCCCGCTGAATATCCGCCCGCCACCCCGCCCGGCGTTCTCCGCGTCCAGGTCGTGGTAGAAGAGGCACGCCGTACCGCGGTAGAACGCGAACGCGGAGGCCGCCATCTTGCGGAACTTCACGCGGAACGCGGCCGGGTCGGCGGCCAGGAGCTCGCCGAACGCGGTGTCGAAGACGGAGAGGATCTCCTCGCCGCGCTGCTCGTCGCTGAGCTTCGGAACCGACATCGCTGGGTGCCTCCTGGTGCAGTGCATGGACGACAGCGTCTCTGCCGTCTCCAACGCACGACCGTACGTCGGAGTGCCCGCGGAGTGTCAGACCCGAGGCATAGACTTCGACGCTGACCCCAGAACTGTCCGCCAGCCCGTCGCCGAGTGTTTCCCCTGGAGGGCCCACCGTGTCAAAGCCGCCGTTCACGCACCTGCACGTCCACACCCAGTACTCGCTGCTGGACGGTGCCGCGCGGCTGAAGGACATGTTCAACGCGTGCAATGAGATGGGCATGACGCACATCGCGATGTCCGACCACGGCAACCTGCACGGCGCGTACGACTTCTTCCACTCCGCGAAGAAGGCCGGGGTCACCCCGATCATCGGGATCGAGGCGTACGTCGCCCCCGAGTCCCGGCGCAACAAGCGCAAGATCCAGTGGGGCCAGCCGCACCAGAAGCGGGACGACGTCTCCGGTTCGGGTGGTTACACCCACAAGACGATCTGGGCGGCGAACGCCACCGGTCTGCACAACCTCTTCCGGCTCTCCTCGGACGCCTACGCCGAGGGCTGGCTGCAGAAGTGGCCCCGGATGGACAAGGAGACCATCTCCCAGTGGTCCGAGGGGCTCATCGCCTCCACCGGCTGCCCCTCCGGCGAACTCCAGACCCGGCTGCGCCTCGGCCAGTACGACGAGGCCCTGAAGGCGGCCGCCGAGTACCAGGACATCTTCGGCAAGGACCGCTACTTCCTGGAGCTGATGGACCACGGCATCGAGATCGAGCGCCGGGTCCGCGACGGACTGCTGGAGATCGGCAAGAAGCTCGGCATCCCGCCGCTGGTCACCAACGACTCGCACTACACCTACGCGCACGAGGCGGGCGCGCACGACGCCCTGCTGTGCATCCAGACCGGCAAGAACCTCTCCGACCCCGACCGCTTCAGGTTCGACGGCACCGGCTACTACCTGAAGTCCACGGACGAGATGTACGCCATCGACTCCTCGGACGCCTGGCAGGAGGGCTGCCGCAACACCCTCCTGGTGGCCGAGCAGATCGACACCACGGGCATGTTCGAGAAGCGCGACCTCATGCCCAAGTTCGACATCCCCGAGGGCTACACGGAGGTCACCTGGTTCAAGGAGGAGGTCCGCCGCGGCATGGAGCGCCGCTTCCCCGGCGGCATCCCCGAGGACCGCCAGAAGCAGGTCGACTACGAGATGGACGTCATCATCCAGATGGGGTTCCCGGGGTACTTCCTCGTCGTCGCCGACTTCATCATGTGGGCCAAGAGCCAGGGCATCGCGGTCGGTCCGGGCCGCGGCTCGGCGGCCGGTTCGATCGTCGCGTACGCCATGGGCATCACCGACCTCGACCCGATCCCGCACGGACTGATCTTCGAGCGGTTCCTGAACCCCGAGCGCGTCTCCATGCCCGACGTCGACATCGACTTCGACGAGCGCAGGCGCGTCGAGGTGATCAGGTACGTGACCGAGAAGTACGGCGCCGACAAGGTCGCCATGATCGGCACTTACGGCAAGATCAAGGCGAAGAACGCCATCAAGGACTCCGCGCGCGTGCTGGGCTATCCGTACGCCATGGGCGACCGCCTCACCAAGGCGATGCCCGCCGACGTCCTCGGCAAGGGCATCGACCTCGACGGCATCACCAACCCCTCGCACCCGCGCTACAGCGAGGCCGGCGAGATCCGGGCGATGTACGAGAACGAGCCGGACGTCAAGAAGGTCATCGACACCGCCAAGGGCGTCGAGGGCCTGGTCCGGCAGATGGGCGTGCACGCCGCCGGCGTCATCATGTCCAGCGAGCCGATCGTGGACCACGCCCCGATCTGGGTGCGGCACACCGACGGCGTGACCATCACGCAGTGGGACTACCCGCAGTGCGAGTCGCTCGGCCTGCTGAAGATGGACTTCCTCGGCCTGCGCAACCTGACGATCATGGACGACGCCGTCAAGATGGTGAAGTCCAACAAGGGCGTCGAGCTCGACCTGCTGGCGCTTCCGCTCGACGATCCGACGACCTTCGAGCTGCTCCAGCGCGGTGAGACGCTCGGCGTCTTCCAGTTCGACGGCGGCCCCATGCGCTCACTGCTGCGCCTGATGAAGCCCGACAACTTCGAAGACATCTCCGCCGTCTCGGCGCTCTACCGTCCCGGCCCGATGGGCATGGACTCGCACACGAACTACGCGCTGCGCAAGAACAAGCTCCAGGAGATCACCCCGATCCACAAAGAGCTGGAGGAGCCCCTGGAAGAGGTCCTGGCCGTCACCTACGGCCTGATCGTCTACCAGGAGCAGGTCCAGAAGGCCGCCCAGATCATCGCCGGGTACTCGCTCGGCGAGGCCGACATCCTGCGCCGCGTGATGGGCAAGAAGAAGCCCGATGAGCTGGCCAAGAACTTCACCATCTTCCAGGCCGGCGCCCGCAAGAACGGCTACAGCGACGAGGCCATCCAGGCCCTGTGGGACGTCCTGGTCCCCTTCGCCGGCTACGCCTTCAACAAGGCGCATTCGGCCGCGTACGGCCTGGTCTCGTACTGGACCGCCTACCTCAAGGCGAACCACCCCGCCGAGTACATGGCCGCGCTGCTGACCTCCGTCAAGGACGACAAGGACAAGTCGGCGATCTACCTCAACGAATGCCGTCGCATGGGCATCCGGGTGCTCCCGCCGAACGTCAACGAGTCCGTGCACAACTTCGCCGCCCAGGGCGACGACGTGATCCTCTTCGGCCTGGAGGCCGTGCGGAACGTCGGCACGAACGTCGTCGAGTCGATCATCAAGAGCCGCAAGGCCAAGGGGAAGTACGCCTCCTTCCCCGACTACCTCGACAAGATCGACGCGGCCGCCTGCAACAAGCGCACCACCGAGTCGCTGATCAAGGCGGGCGCCTTCGACACCCTCGGCCACACCCGCAAGGGCCTCACCGCTCACTACGAGCCGATGATCGACAACGTGGTCGCGGTCAAGCGCAAGGAGGCCGAGGGCCAGTTCGACCTCTTCGGCGGCATGGGCGAGGAGGAGAGCAGCGAGCCCGGCTTCGGGCTGGACGTGGAGTTCTCCACCGACGAGTGGGACAAGACGTACCTGCTCGCCCAGGAGCGGGAGATGCTCGGTCTGTACGTCTCCGACCACCCGCTCTTCGGTCTGGAGCACGTGCTCTCGGACAAGGCGGACGCGGGCATCGCCCAGCTCACCGGCGGTGAGCACGCGGACGGCGCGGTCGTCACCATCGGCGGCATCATCTCGGGCCTGCAGCGCAAGATGACCAAGCAGGGCAACGCCTGGGCCATCGCCACCGTCGAGGATCTCGCCGGCTCCATCGAGTGCATGTTCTTCCCGGCGACCTACCAGCTCGTCTCCACGCAGCTCGTCGAGGACGCGGTCGTCTTCGTCAAGGGCCGCCTGGACAAGCGCGAGGACGTGCCGCGGCTGGTCGCGATGGAGCTGATGGTCCCGGACCTGTCCAACGCGGGCACGAACGCGCCAGTGGTCCTCACCATCCCGGCGACCCGGGTCACCCCGCCGATGGTGAGCCGGCTCGGCGAGATCCTCAGCCATCACAAGGGCGACAGCGAGGTCCGCATCAAGCTCCAGGGGCCGACCAGGACGACGGTCCTGCGTCTGGACCGGCACCGGGTGAAGCCGGACCCGGCTCTCTTCGGCGATCTGAAGGTGCTGCTCGGCCCGTCCTGCCTGGCCGGCTGAGCGACGACGCGTGAGTCAGGACGCCTGAGCCAGGAGGCGTGAGTCAGGACGCTTGAGCCAGGAGGCGTGAGTCAGGACGCTTGAGAGGGGCGCACCCCATCCATCGGGTGCGCCCCTCGCCATGTGCCTGGGCTGCAACAGCCCGTTATGAAGATGTCAGTTGTGACCGAAGCGCTTCTGCCGGCCCTTGCGCGCCATGTCGCCCGGCGTCACCTGGGACATGCGCTGCTCGGCCTGCTGCTCCATGGAGGACTGCTGGGCCTGCTGCTGTCCACGCTCGGACTGCGGCTGCTTCCGGTCCTGCTTCTTGTTCTTGGCCATGGTGTCTGCCTCCTGTGGGGATCTAGGGGCCAGGGCCGCGACCAGACTCACATAGGCCGACAAAGAGCGCATTTCGGATAATTACCGTCGGTGACGGCGCTCACTCGAGCCGGTCGCCCCGAAACGCCACGCCGAAGATCGAGTTCCGGCCGTTAACCTTCGCGCGGTCGGGCAGACTCGAAGGAAGCCCGAAGCAAACCTCCCGGAAAGAGGGTGGATCGCGTGGACCGCTGCATCGTCCTGGTGGACGCCGGGTATCTGCTGGGGGCCGCCGCCTCTCTTCTCGCCGGAGAGCCCTCCCGCTCCCGGATCACCGTCGATCACACGGCCCTCATCCAGGGCCTGCGCGAGCGCGCCGAGTCGGACACCGAACGTCCGCTGCTGCGCATCTACTGGTTCGACGGCGCCCCCGACCGCGTCCCGCAGCCCGAGCACCGCAGGCTGCGCGTGATGCCCCGGGTGACCGTCCGGCTCGGCGCGCTGACCCGCAGCGACGGACGCTGGGCCCAGAAGGGCGTGGACGCCGCCATGCACGCCGAGCTGACCGAACTGGCCCGCAACCGGGCCTGTTCGGACGTGGTGCTGGTGACCGGGGACGGTGATCTGCTGCCGGGCATGATGGCCGCGAAGGAGCACGGCGTCGCCGTACACCTGTGGGCCGTGCAGGCCGCGGACGGCGACTACAACCAGTCCGAGGACCTGGTCGCCGAGGCCGACGAGCGGCGCGTGCTGGACCGTACGTGGATCACCAAGGCCGTACGCGCCAAGGACCTCGGCGGGATCTGCGCGCCGCCGCCCGCGCCGCGGCCCGAGATCGCCGCGATCCTCTCCGCGCCGCTGCCCGACTCCGCGCTCGCCGGGGCCGAGCGGCCCACCGAGGAGCGGGAGCACCGGCAGCCGGCCGCCGCCCAGGAGAACGGCACGCAGGAGCGGGTGCCCGCGCCCAAGGGCGTGCCCACGCCGAAGGACCTGGCCGCCCTGCGCGGCCCCGGAGTGCCGCCCGCCACCCACCCGGCCGGGGCGACGCTGCGATGGTCCTCCGACAAGGGCTGGGTGGACCGGCCCGGCACCGCCGCCGAGCCGCCCGAGATCGCGTCCATGCCGACGCTGGCCCAGGTGACCACGGCGGAGCAGCGGTGGGCCGACCGGGAGGAGGACATCACGACCGTCGGCGGGGACCCGTACGAGGTCGGGCAGGTGTTCGCACGGCGGTGGATGGGACGGCTCGGGGACCAGAGCCACCTGCAGAAGCTGTCGGGGATGTACCCGCGCATCCCGCACCGGATCGACGGGGAACTGCTCAGGTACGCGGCCCGGTTCGGGCTGCTCGCCCACAAGGACGACCAGATCGACGAGCACGACCGGTACGCGATCCGGGCCGGGTTCTGGCGGGAGATCGATGTCCGGACCGCCGCGGAGCACGCGCCCGCGGGGGAGTGAAACGGCACATACGCCGCCCCAGGGGCGAGCGGGGCCGCCCGACCCCGTAGGCTCATCCCTTGTGAGTACGCGCGCGGGACAGGCACTTCGGCCCAAAGGGGATGTCGTGTGTGCCGTGCGCGGGCTGACCAAGACCTATCCGGCGGTGCGGGCGCGGCGCGGCACGCCGGGCACTCCCGAGGTGCGGGCCACCGACGACGTACGGCTGGACATCCGGCGTGGTGAGATCTTCGGGCTGCTCGGGCCGAACGGCGCCGGCAAGACCACGCTGGTACGTCAGCTCACCGGGCTGATGCGGCCCGATCGCGGCAGCGTGGAGATCCTCGGGCACGACATCGTGCGGCACCCGGAGCGGGCCGCGCGGATCCTCGCCTACCTCGGCCAGGAGTCGACCGCGCTCGACGAACTGACCGTCTCCCTCGCCGCCGAGACCACCGGACGGCTGCGCGGCCTGGACGTGCGCGCGGCCCGGGCCGAGCGGGACGCCGTGCTGGCGGAGCTGGGCCTGACCGAGCTGGCCGCGCGGCCCCTGAAGAAGCTCTCCGGCGGGCAGCGGCGGCTCGCCTGCTTCGCCGCCGCGCTGGTGGGGCAGCGGCCGTTGCTCGTGCTCGACGAGCCGACCACCGGGATGGACCCCGTCGCGCGGCGGGCGGTCTGGTCCGCCGTCGACCGGCGGCGGGCCGAGCACGGCACGACCGTGCTGCTCGTCACCCACAACGTCATCGAGGCCGAGACCGTGCTGGACCGGGTCGCCGTGCTCGACCGGGGGCGGGTGATCGCCTGCGACACCCCGGCCGGGCTGAAGGAGCAGGTCGCCGGGGAGGTCCGGGTCGACCTGGTGTGGCGCGACGCCGCGCCGCTGCACGTGCCCGAGGTGGCCGCCCTCCAGGACCGGGTCGTGGAGTCGGGGCGCCGCTGGACGCTGCGGCTCGCGCCAGAGGAGGCCCGCGCGGTCGTCGCCACCGTCACCGGCGGGGCCGCGTTCTCCGCCCTCGACGACTTCACCCTCGCCACGCCCAGCCTGGAGGACGTGTACCTGGCGCTGGGCGGGGCCGCGCAGCAGGGGCTGGTGAAGGCTTGAGCGGGACTGAGGCAGGCTGGGGTGTCGTGGGGTTCGGCTCGAGTGTTGTCGGTGCGGGCTTGAGTACGCAGTGCGTCGCATCCGTACGGAACGGAACCACCGCCGGAGCGAAGAGGAGCAGCGCCACGTGAGTGTCGTACCCGCCGAGGTTCTGCGTGCCGGCGCGCCGGCCGTGGACGAGACGCCCGTCACCGACGCGGCCGAGCTCGGGCCGCGGGCCCGGCTGTGGCCGTCGCTGTGCGCCGTGTACCGGGCGCAGCTCTCGCGTGCGCGGGTCGCGCGGATTCCGCTGCTGTTCGTGGCGACCTTCCAGTCCATCGGGATCATGATCCTGATGCGGGGGGTCGTGGACGGCGGGGACGAGGCGCGGGCCGTGGTGGCCGGGTCCTCGGTGCTCGTGGTCGCCTTCGTGGCGCTGAACCTGCTCGCCCAGTACTTCGGGCAGCTGCGGGCCAGCGGAGGGCTCGACCACTACGCCACCCTGCCGGTGCCGCCCGCGGCCGTGGTCCTCGGGGCGGCGGGGGCGTACGCCTCCTTCACCGTGCCCGGGACCGTGGTGACGGCGGTGTTCGGATGTGTGCTGTTCGGGTTGCCGCTGGCGCATCTGTGGGTGCTGGTCGCGGTGATCCCGCTCGCCGGGGCGGCCCTCGCGGGGCTGGGGGCGGCGCTGGGACTGCTCGCGCCCCGGCCTGAACTGGCCACCGTGCTGGGGCAGCTGGGGATGTCCGCGGCGCTGCTGCTGGGGGTTCTGCCCGCCGAGCGGATGCCCGAGGCGGTGCGGTTCGCGCGGGATCTGCTGCCGTCGACGTACGGCGTGGAGGCCTTCGCGCGGACCTTCGGGGAGCGGCCCGACTGGGCCTTCGTCCTCGGTGACCTCGCCGTGTGCGGGGTGGTGGGCGTCGTGTCGCTGGCCGCGGCCACCTGGGCGTACCGTCGGGCGGCCGTCCGGTGACGCGGCGCACGGGCGGGCCTGGCACGATGTCAGGGTGACCGCACCGTTGACTCCTCCTCCGCCGCCGCGTGACCAGCCCGCGAACACCGCGTGGCAGCAGCCGCACGCGTCGTCCTCGTCCCCCTCTCCGTACGGGCAGGGGGAGTACGGGTACGGGCTGCCGCCTGTGTCGTACGGGCAGGACGGGCCCGGGATGAGGGCCGAGCTGCGGGAGGGCGCCGCGGTGACGGTGGTCGTGGCGGTGGCCGGGGTGCTGCTCGGGGTGCTGTGGTGGTGGCTGGCGCCGCGCGTTCCGCTGGTGGGGGACGTGGTCGACGGGGGCTGGGCCGTCTACTTCAAGGACACCGAGGGGGAGCAGGCGGTCGGGGTGGACGGGACGTTCACGCTGCTGGCGCTGGCCTTCGGTGCGGTGAGCGCGGTGGGGGTGTTTCTCTGGCGGCGGCGTGGGGGTGTGCCGCTGGTGGTCGCTCTGGCGCTCGGGGGGTTCCTGGCGTCCTTGCTGGCCTGGCGGGTCGGGGTGTGGCTGGGGCCGTCGCAGGATGTGATCGCCCATGCGAAGGATGTGGGCAAGGGGGTGACGTTCTCGGCGCCGCTGGAGCTCGACGCGAAGGGGGCGTGGCTGGTGTGGTCCATTGCCGCGCTGGTGGTGCACCTCGGGTTGACGGCGCTGTTCGGGCCTCGGGATCCGGATCCGTACGACCAGCGGGAGCGGCCGTTGGACGGGTACGGGGCGCCGAAGGCGTAGCCCGCTTTTTCCTCGCCCCCGCCGCCCCTACCCGTCCCATCCCTGGGGGCCGCGCCCCCAGACCCCCGCTGTCGGCCCTGAACGGGCCTCGTCCTCAAACGCCGGACGGGCTGAAGACGGCGGGCCCGTGCTGAGTTCCCTACGCCGGGCGCCTGCCGTGGTTGGAGCGGCCCTTTTTGATGCGCCATTTGCGTTTCCGCGTTTTCTTCGACATGCCTTCTCTGCTTAACCGAGGAAGCGCGTGTCGTCGAGGGGTCAGGCGCGGGCGATGGGGGCGAGGGTCGCTTCCGTGAGGGTGGCCAGGGTCGTGGGGGAGAGTTCGATCTCCAGGCCTCTGCGGCCCGCCGAGACGCAGATGGTCTCGTGGGCCGTCGCCGAGGCGTCCAGGACCGTGGGGAGTTTCTTGCGCTGGCCGAGGGGGGAGATGCCGCCCCGGACGTAGCCCGTCGTGCGCTCCGCCAGGGTCGGGTCGGCCATCGCCGCCTTCTTGCCGCCCCGCGCCGCCGCCAGGGCCTTCAGGTCCAGCTGGCCCGCCACCGGGACCACGGCCACCGTCAGCCTGCCGTCGACCTCCGCCACCAGCGTCTTGAAGACCCGGTCCGGGGAGACGCCCATGGCCTGCGCCGCCTCCTCGCCGTAGGAGGGGTGCGACGGGTCGTGCTCGTAGGCGTGGGTCGTGAAGTCGGCGCCCGCCGCCGTCAGGGCCACCGTCGCCGGAGTCCCCGCCGACTGCTTCTGCTTCTTCGCCATGCCGGTCTTCCCTCAGTTCAGACTCGTCGGCGTGCGCGTCAGTTCCGCCGCCGGCAGTGACGGCAGGTTACGGATGATCGACGTCTCCGCGCGCAGCAGTTTCAGCTCGTCCCGCAGCCGGGAGGCCGTGTCGGGGGCCTGCAGCAGGCGTTGCTTGGTCGGGGTGTCCAGCATCATCGCCGCCGCCACGAGGTACGACACCACCGATGGTTCGTCCGGCAGTTCGGCACCGGTGGACAGGGAGCGTTCCCGCGCCCCCGCCAGTCGCTTCTGGTACTGGCGGAACGCCCGCAGCACGCCCTCCGCCAGCGCGCCCGCCTCGTCGCCCTGGTCCTCCGGCAGCTCCTCCAGCTCCGCCGTCAGGAACGGGCCCGTCGCGTCCACCGACAGCAGCCGTACCCGCGTCGTGCCCGTCGCCAGCACCTCGAACGTGCCGTCCGCCCGCTCCCGGATCGTCGCCGCGTCGGCCACGCAGCCCGTCGAGTGGAAGGACTTCAGCGGCTCCGGCCCGAAGCCGGCCGTGGGCCCGCGCTGCGGCAGCGCCGTCGGATCAGGCATGCCGGGCGCGCTCGGTGCCACCTCGTGGCCGTCGCGGATCGCCACGACGGCGAAGCGGCGCGGTTCCTCGTCGGGGGTCTTCAACAGGTCGCGCATCATGGCGCGATAGCGCTCCTCGAAGATGTTCAGCGGGAGCACCAGACCCGGGAAGAGCACCGAGTTCAGGGGGAAGAGCGGGAGACGGACGGTGGTCACGACGCAAGAGCCTAATGGTCCAGGGAGGGTGCGCGTCCGGGGTGCCCGTTGATCGGACCGCCGGACGCGCTGCGGATCTCGTCCCGCACCCGCAGACAGTGGCCCAGCGGGTCGTCCGAGAAGCGGTCCCAGGGGAACGTGGTGGCGTACGGGCCGGTCAGGCGCAGTTGCTCCAGGGCGTCCGGGCGGCGGTTCAGCCGTACCAGGACGTACGTCAGGAGGTTGCGCAGCTCCGCCGACCACGGGTCGGCCGGGGGCAGGGCCGCGGAGAGCGCGATCGCCCGGTCCGCCGCCTCGTCCAGCTGCGCCCTCGGCACCTCGGGGCCGCAGCCGTCCGTCAGGTAGGCGAACGCCGCGCGCAGCGGCAGCGCCTGGACCAGGGAGCCGGCCGGGGCGTCCTGTGCGGCGCGGTCGGCGAAGTCCAGGCACTCGACGTGCGAGCCGTGCCAGGAGGAGGCCAGATAGCGCAGGGCCGCCACATGGCAGCCGTAGTGGTGCGGGGCCCGGCGCATCGCCGCCTCCCACAGCTCCTCCACGTAGCGCGGTCCGGCCTGGGCGCCGCGCGCGTGGTCCAGGGCGATCCGCCAGGGCACCGGGTCCCGGTCGTCGCCGTGCGCCGCGGCCGTGACCAGCGGGCTCACCTCGCGCAGCAGCTCGGCCCGGGCCGGGGACTGCCAGGCGCGGTCCACCCGCAGCTGGGCGTCCACCACGAGGCAGTCCGGGTCGTGCGGGGCGGCGGCGCGCCAGGACTCGAACCACTCGGGCCGGGCATGGGCGAAGGCGGCGAGGCGGGCCGTGTAGCGGTCGCGGTGCTCCCACTCGCGGGCCGCGCGGGTGGCCGCGAGCAGCGCCGAGGCCGGGCCGTGGTCACCCTGGGCGGCCGCGACCAGCGCGGGGCCCAGCCGGGTGTCGGGCGCGTCGAGCAGCACCTCGTCGTCGGCGCGTGGGCCGGGGACGGGGGGCGCGGTCCTTGTCATCCGCGGACCGCGGATGAACGGCAGCAGCAGGGCCATGGTGTCGACCATTGAAAAGCCGCTGGTCGAGACGGCGCCAGAGGCTTGGGGGAAAACGTGGAAAGTTGTACGGCCTTGGGTCAAGGACAGGTAAAAAGGGCGACCGGTCCAGCTCAGGCGTCAGTTCCTGCGCAGCAGCCGTGTCGCGCCCGCCGCCACCGTCGTCGCCAGGATCCAGCCCAGCAGGATCATCGCCGTCGCCAGCCACTGCCAGCCGCCCTTGAGCTGCCAGAAGCCGACCTGCCCCAGATCGATGACCGGAAGCAGCAGGTCCAGGGCGAACAGCGTCGGGTTCCACTCCGGATGCTCGCCCCGCTTGAGCGGCGGATGCCCGGCGCGCGCGAACGCCACCGAACCCGCCGCCCACAGCACCGCCATCCACACCGCGGCCCGTCCCGGCCGGTACCCGTAGGCGACCGTCCAGTCCTGGACGTACCCCCACAGCTTCGCGGCGATCGGCAGGCTCTCCCGGCGCCGGCGCTGCTTGGCGAGGAGCACCTCGCGGGCGTCCTCGTCCTCACCGCCCGTCCGCAGCACCGTGGCGAGCCGTTCGTACGGCTCCGGGTTGTACTCGGCGGTCGCCGCGGCCACCCACTCCAGCCGCTCGGCCAGCGGGAAGGGCCCGCGCGGGACCAGGTTCTCGTACGAGAAACCGCCCATGTGCAGCCGCCCGGGGCCCGGCCAGGCGTCCGCCCGGTCCATGAGGTTGACCACCCGTGCCCCCGACAGCACCACCGTGCCGCGCGCCGGCCGCTCCCCGAGGAAGCGCAGCTCCGGTGTCTGGACCCGGCGCAGGGACACCTCCTGCTCGTCGGTGAGGGTGAACCGGGCCCGCTCCATGTCGACCGCGTCCCCGAACCGCCCGTCGTCCAGCCGCACCCCGCCCTGGCACTCGAAGCGCTGGATCCGGGTGCCGCGGGCCGGGGTCGTGCCGCTGAGCAGCGGGTTCCCGACGCCGGCCGGGGTCAGGTACAGCGAGCGCTCGACCGTCAGCTGGGGCGCGTTGAGCGCCAGCCGGGTGTACGGGTTGGCCAGCCGTGCCCCGCGCAGGCTGAGCGAGACGCCGATCTTCGCGCTGCGCAGGCTCAGCTCGCCGTGCGACTCCAGCAGCTCGGCCTGGAGATCCTGCCCGACCGTCATGCCGTCCCCGGCGATCGAACGGCCGCTGCGGTCGCGGTACACGATCGCCTGGTTGAGCAGCAGATCGGTGCCGATCTGGGCGTCGGTGAGCCGGATGCCGTTGTGGAACCGGCAGCGCGGCAGATGCAGATCGCCCTCGGTGTGCACCCGGGCCGCCTCCAGCCGCGGCACCGCGCAGTCCACCAGTCGCATGGTCGTGAACCGCGCCTCCGGCAGCAGCACGTCCCGGTCGAAACGGCAGCCGCGCATCTCGACGTACGGATCCACGGTGCCGCCCGCCAGGTCCAGGCTGCCGCTGATCCGGACGCCGACGAGCTTCAGCGACGACACCCGGCCGGCCAGGGCGGGCGGTCCGTCCAGCAGCAGCCAGCACACGATGCGGGCGCGCACGGTCCGCTCGGGCCCCCACGGGTGCCCTCCGTGCGGGTCGTCGACGACGGTGTCGCCGCTGCTCAAGTCGTACACGGTGCCGTTGCGGAAGGCCTGCCACATGCCGGCCTCGGCGGCGGTCAGATCGTCCGGCAGGTCTCCGTCCCGGATGCCGGCCCCCTCGGTCACGGTGTTCCCTTCCTCCCCGGCTGCTCATGGGTTTCGTACAACCGTTCATGCCCTCTCGGTGACGACCGGAAAGCTAACGGTGAAGGGGATCTTCCGGCTGCTCGGTGCGTTCTGTATCAGCCATTGATACGCGCGAACGGCGCTCGATCCCGGTCTGAGAGAATTGACCGCGTGATCTCCCGAATCGATCTGCGCGGCGACGCCCTCCCCGAGGGCCCCGCCCTGCGCGACCTGCTGCCCCGAGCCGACTTCGACGTTCAGGCCGCCCTGGAGAAGGTGCGTCCGATCTGCGAGGCCGTGCATCATCGTGGCGACGCGGCGCTGATCGACTTCGCCGAGAAGTTCGACGGGGTCAGGCTCGAGCAGGTCCGGGTCCCGGCGGAAGCGCTCCAGAAGGCTCTTCAGGAGCTCGACCCGGCCGTCCGCGCCGCCCTGGAGGAGTCCATCCGGCGCACCCGTCTCGTCCACCGCGCCCAGCGCCGGACGACCCACACGACCCAGGTCGTGCCCGGCGGCTCGGTCACCGAGAAGTGGGTGCCGGTCGAGCGGGTCGGGCTGTACGCACCCGGCGGGCGGGCCGTCTACCCGTCCTCCGTGATCATGAACGTGGTCCCGGCCCAGGAGGCCGGCGTCGAGTCGCTCGCCCTCGCCTCCCCGGCGCAGGCCGAGTTCGGCGGCCTGCCGCACCCGACGATCCTGGCCGCCTGCGCGCTGCTCGGCGTGGACGAGGTGTACGCCGCGGGCGGCGCGACCGCCGTCGCGATGTTCGCCTACGGCACCGAGTCCTGCCCGCCCGCGCCCATGGTCACCGGGCCCGGCAACATCTGGGTCGCCGCCGCCAAGCGCTACTTCACCGGCAAGATCGGCATCGACGCCGAGGCGGGCCCGACCGAGATCGCGATCCTGGCCGACGCGAGCGCCGACCCGGTGCACGTCGCCTCGGACCTGATCAGCCAGGCCGAGCACGACCCGCTGGCCGCCGCCGTCCTGGTCACCGACTCCGTGGAGCTCGCGGACGCGGTGGAGAAGGAGCTGGAGCCGCAGGTCGCGGCCACCAGGCACATCGAGGACCGGATCGTCCCGGCGCTCAAGGGCAAGCAGTCCGCGATCGTGCTCGTGGACGGCGTCGAAGAGGGGCTCCGGGTCGTCGACGCGTACGGCGCCGAGCACCTGGAGATCCAGACGGCCGACGCGGCGGCGGTGGCCGAGCGCGTGCGCAACGCCGGCGCGATCTTCATCGGCCCCTGGGCGCCCGTCTCGCTCGGCGACTACGCCGCCGGGTCCAACCACGTCCTGCCCACCGGCGGCTGCGCCTGCCACTCCTCGGGCCTGTCCGTCCAGTCCTTCCTGCGCGGCATCCACATCGTCGACTACACGAAGGACGCGCTGGCCGAGGTCGCGCATCACGTGGTGACGCTGGCGGAGGCGGAGGACCTCCCGGCGCACGGCGCGGCGATCAAGGCACGGTTCGGCTGGAAGGTACCCGAGAGCAAGTGACTGGCATCGACGATCTCCCCGTACGGGACGAGCTGCGCGGCAAGTCCCCTTACGGCGCGCCCCAGTTGGACGTGCCGGTACGGCTGAACACCAACGAGAACCCCTACCCCCTGCCCGAGCCGCTGGTCGAACGGATCGCCGAGCGGGTGCGCGACGCGGCCCGGAACCTCAACCGCTACCCGGACCGGGACGCCGTAGAACTGCGCACGCAGCTCGCCAAGTACCTGACGGACACGTCCGGTTACGAGGTGGGCCTGGCCAACGTCTGGGCGGCCAACGGCTCCAACGAGGTCATCCAGCAGCTGCTCCAGACCTTCGGCGGCCCCGGCCGTACCGCGATCGGCTTCGAGCCGTCGTACTCGATGCACGGGCTCATCTCGCGCGGCACGGGCACGGGCTGGATCTCCGGTCCCCGCAACGACGACTTCACCCTCGACGTGGATGCCGCCCGGCAGGCCATCGCCGAACACCGGCCCGACGTCGTCTTCATCACCACCCCCAACAACCCCACGGGCAACGCGGTCCCGCGCGAGACGGTCCTCGCGCTGTACGAGGCCGCGCAGGCGGCGAAGCCGTCGATGGTGGTGGTGGACGAGGCGTACATCGAGTTCAGCCACGGCGACTCGCTGCTGCCGCTGCTGAAGGGGCGGCCGAACCTCGTCGTCTCCCGCACGATGTCGAAGGCCTTCGGCGCGGCGGGCCTGCGCCTCGGCTATCTCGCCGCGGACCCCGCCGTGGTCGACGCCGTCCAGCTCGTACGGCTGCCCTACCACCTGTCGGCCGTCACCCAGGCGACCGCCCTGGCCGCCCTGGAGCACACCGGCACCCTGCTCGGCTATGTCGAGCAGCTCAAGACCGAGCGCGACCGGCTGGTCGCCGAACTGCGGGCCCTGGGGTTCGAGGTCGTGGAGTCCGACGCGAACTTCGTGCAGTTCGGCCTGTTCGAGGACTCCCACACCGCCTGGCAGCGGATCCTCGACCGCGGTGTGCTGGTCCGGGACAACGGCATCCCCGGCTGGCTGCGGGTCTCCGCCGGGACCCCCGAAGAGAACGACGCGTTCCTCGACGCGGTCCGTGAACTCAAGAAGGAGCAGAACGCATGAACCGCGTAGGACGTGTGGAGCGCGTGACGAAGGAGACCTCGGTCCTCGTCGAGATCGATCTCGACGGGTCCGGCAAGGTCGACGTGGCGACCGGGGTCGGCTTCTACGACCACATGCTCGACCAGCTCGGCCGGCACGGTCTGTTCGACCTGACCGTCAAGACCGAGGGCGACCTGCACATCGACTCGCACCACACCATCGAGGACACCGCCCTCGCCCTCGGCGCCGCCTTCAAGCAGGCGCTCGGCGACAAGGTGGGCATCTACCGCTTCGGCAACTGCACGGTCCCGCTGGACGAGTCCCTCGCCCAGGTGACCGTCGACCTGTCCGGCCGCCCCTACCTCGTGCACACCGAGCCCGAGAACATGGCGCCGATGATCGGCGAGTACGACACCACGATGACCCGGCACATCCTGGAGTCCTTCGTGGCCCAGGCGCAGATCGCGCTGCACGTGCACGTGCCCTACGGGCGCAACGCGCACCACATCGTGGAGTGCCAGTTCAAGGCACTGGCCCGGGCCCTGCGCTACGCCTCCGAGCGCGACCCGCGCGCGGCCGGCATCCTCCCCTCCACGAAGGGCGCGCTGTGAACGGCCTCTCCACCATCCTGATCGTCGTCGGGCTCTTCCTGCTCGGCGGCGTCTACTCCTTCGTCAAGCAGGAGATGCCGAAGAGCCTGATCGTGCTGCTGTCCATCGGCGCCGGGATGTGTCTGGTCGCCGGTGTCCTGAGGCTGGAGGTGTGGAATTGACCGCGGCTTCGAGCAAGAAGGTCGTCGTCTTCGACTACGGCTTCGGAAACGTCCGGTCCGCCGAGCGCGCCCTCGCCCGCACCGGCGCCGAGGTCGAGATAACGCGTGACTTCGACAAGGCCATGAACGCCGACGGGCTGCTGGTGCCGGGCGTCGGCGCCTTCGCCGCCTGTATGACCGGTCTGCGCGAGGCGCGCGGCGACTGGATCATCGACCGCCGGCTGTCCGGCGGGCGCCCGGTGATGGGCATCTGCGTCGGCATGCAGATCCTCTTCGCCCGGGGCATCGAGCACGGCGTGGAGAGCGAGGGCCTCGACGAGTGGCCCGGCTCGGTCGAGCCGCTCCAGGCCGACATCGTGCCCCACATGGGCTGGAACACGGTGGACGCGCCGGCCGACTCCGAGCTGTTCGCCGGCCTGGACGCGGACGCCCGTTTCTACTTCGTGCACTCCTACGCCGTCCACGACTGGACCCTGGAGACGCACAACGCGGCGATCCGCGCCCCCAAGGTCACCTGGTCGACGCACGGCAAGCCCTTCGTGGCCGCCGTGGAGAACGGCGCCCTGTGGGCCACGCAGTTCCACCCCGAGAAGTCCGGCGACGCCGGAGCCCAGCTCCTCACCAACTGGATCGGAACCCTGTGAGCAAGCTCGAACTCCTCCCCGCCGTCGACGTCCGTGACGGCCAGGCCGTCCGCCTCGTGCACGGCGAGTCCGGCACGGAGACCTCCTACGGCTCCCCCCTGGAGGCGGCCCTCGCCTGGCAGCGCTCCGGCGCCGAGTGGCTGCACCTGGTCGACCTGGACGCCGCGTTCGGCACCGGCGACAACCGCGAGCTGATCGCCGAGGTCGCGGGCGCGATGGACATCAAGGTCGAGCTGTCCGGCGGCATCCGCGACGACGCCTCCCTCGCGGCCGCCCTCGCGACGGGCTGCACGCGCGTGAACCTCGGTACGGCCGCCCTGGAGACCCCCGAGTGGGTCGCCAAGGTCATCGCCGAGCACGGCGACAAGATCGCGGTGGGCCTGGACGTACGCGGCACCACGCTCCGCGGCCGCGGCTGGACCCGCGACGGCGGCGACCTCTACGAGACGCTGGAGCGCCTCAACGGCGAGGGCTGCGCCCGCTACGTCGTCACCGACATCGCCAAGGACGGCACGCTCCAGGGCCCGAACCTGGAGCTGCTCCGGAACGTGTGCGCCGCCACCGACCGCCCGGTCGTGGCTTCCGGCGGCGTGTCGTCGCTGGACGACCTGCGCGCCATCGCCGAGCTGGTACCCCTCGGTGTCGAGGGCTCCATCGTCGGGAAGGCCCTGTACGCGAAGGCGTTCACCCTGGAAGAGGCCTTGGAGGCTGTGTCGTCATGACGACGTCCGACGGCGTACGGCGGGTGCAGAGCGGAAGTCCCTGGGAAGAGAGCTTCGGTTTCGCGCGCGCCGTCGCGGCGGGCGACCGTGTGCTGGTGGGCGGCACCACCGCCTTCAAGGGCCCGGTGCTCTACGGGGAGGGCGATCCCTACGAGCAGGCCAAGGTGGCGTTCACGAGCGCGCTGGAGGCGATCGCCGAGTTCGGGCTCGGGCCCGAGTCGGTGATCAGGACCAGGATGTTCCTCACCCATCAGCGGGACGTCGACGAGGTGGGCCGCGCCCACCACGAGCTGTTCGGCTCGGTGCGCCCGGTCGCGACCCTGCTGGTCGTGGAGGGCTTCGTCGACCCGCGCATCCTGGTCGAGGTTGAAGTAGAGGCATTCAGAGGAGCCGTGGATTCATGACCCTGGCGGTCCGAGTCATCCCCTGCCTGGACGTGGACAACGGCCGGGTCGTCAAGGGCGTCAACTTCCAGAACCTGCGCGACGCGGGCGACCCCGTCGAGATGGCGAAGGTGTACGACGCCGAAGGCGCCGACGAGCTGACGTTCCTGGACATCACCGCGTCGTCCGGCAACCGGGAGACCACGTACGACGTCGTGCGCCGCACGGCCGAGCAGGTCTTCATCCCGCTGACCGTGGGCGGCGGGGTGCGCACCGCCGAGGACGTGGACAAGCTGCTGCGCGCGGGCGCGGACAAGGTGGGCGTGAACACCGCGGCCATCGCGCGTCCGGAGCTGATCCGGGAGATCGCCGAGCGGTTCGGCCGGCAGGTGCTGGTGCTGTCGGTGGACGCGCGGCGCACCGAGTCCGGGAGCTTCGAGGTGACGACGCACGGCGGCCGCAAGGGCACCGGCATCGACGCCGTGGAGTGGGCGCACCGGGCGGCCGAGCTGGGCGCGGGGGAGATCCTGCTCAACTCCATGGACGCGGACGGCACGAAGGACGGCTACGACCTCGAGATGATCGAGGCGGTGCGGAAGCACGTGAGCGTGCCGGTGATCGCCTCCGGCGGCGCCGGACGGCTCGGCGACTTCGCCCCGGCGGTCGAGGCGGGCGCGGACGCGGTCCTGGCGGCCTCGGTGTTCCACTTCGGTGACCTGCGCATCGGCGAGGTGAAGCAGGCGCTGCGGGGGGCGGGGCACCCGGTTCGCTGACATCCCCGGATTGAGAAAGGGAAGTTGCGCAAAACCTGTTGCGCAACTTTTCTTTCGTATCTACGGTTGGGGGCATGGCAGACGAGGACAGGGACCGGCGGATCACGGACCTGGGCACGCTCAAGGCGCTGGCCCATCCCCTCAGGTCCCGGTTGTACCGGAACCTGACGGTGGCCCGGGTCGCCACCGCCTCGCAGCTCGCCGAGCAGGTCGACGAGGCGGTGTCACTGGTCAGCTACCACCTGCGCAAACTCGCCGAGCACGGGCTGGTCGAGGCGGCCGAACCGCGCAGCGCCGACGGGCGGGAGCGCTGGTGGCAGCCCGCCTCGGAGGGCGTGAGCATCCGCGACGAGGACTTCCGGGACGCCCCCGACAAGGCCGCGGCCCACACCGCTGCCAGCAGGCTCTTCGCCGACCAGCGCATGGACATGTACCGCCGCTGGCTGGAGGAGCGGGCCGGCTGGAGCGAGCAGTGGAACCGGACGGCCGCGTCCGCCGAGGCCACACTGCGGCTCACCGCGGACGAACTCGCCGAACTGGACCAGGAGATGCTCGCGCTGCTGCGCAGGTACGAGCAGCGGGGCCGGGCCGCGGAGGCCGCCGGTGCGACCGAGGGCCGCGAGAACGTCGCCGTGCACACGTACGCCTTCCCGTTCCGCGTCTGAGAGGCAGCCGTCGTGACCGCCACGCTCACAGCCCCGCCCGACGTCACCCCCCGACCCGCCCACCGTGACGGCAACGTCCTGCGCTGGCTCGCCGCCTACACCTCCTCGATGATCGGTGACAGCGTCTACTACATCGCCCTGTCCTGGGCCGCCGTACAGGCCGGTTCGGCGTCGCAGGCCGGTGTGGTCATGGCCGTCAGCGCCGTGCCGCGGGCGCTGCTGATGCTCGGCGGGGGAGTGCTCGCCGACCGGCTCGGGCCGCGCCGGGTCGTCATCGGCAGCGACGTCGTGCGCTGCGCGGCCGTCCTCGCGGTGGCGGCGCTGCTGTTCCTGACCAGCCCGGGCCTGTGGCCGCTGGCCGCGCTCGCGCTGGTCTTCGGCACCGTCGACGCGGTGTTCGTGCCGGCCGTGGGCGCCCTCCCCGCGCGCGTGACGTCACGCGACCAACTCGCGCGCGTGCAGGGCATGCGGGGGCTCGCCATCCGCTTCGCGAGCGTCGTCGGCGGCCCGCTCGGCGGGCTCGGGGTGGCGGTCGGCGGCGCGGCGGCGGCGTTCGCGCTCGCCGGGCTGCTCATCGCGGTGTCGGTGCCCCTGCTGATCGCCGTACGGGTGCGGGAGCTGCCCGCCGACGATCAGGCGCCCGCGCGCGGGGACACCGCCTGGCGCGATCTGCTGGGCGGACTTCGCTACATCCGCCGCCACCGGGTGCTCGCCCCGTTGATGCTGGCCATCGCTCTCGGCGACCTCGGCTTCGTCGGCCCGCTCAACGTCGGTCTGACCCTGCTCGCCGAGGAGCGCGGCTGGGGCGCCGCCGGGATGGGCTGGGTGCTCGCCGGGTTCGGCGTCGGCGCCGGGGCCGCCTCCCTGCTGCTGACCGTCCGCGGGCGCCTGCCGCACGCCGGGCGGGTGGCGGGGTGCGCGATCATCGCCGGGTCGGTCACGATCGGGGCCCTCGCCCACGCCCCCGGGCTGCTCGCGGCCGTCGGGATCGCGCTGCTCGTCGGACTGCTCGCCGGGCTCAGCGGCGCCATGTGCGGCGCCCTGCTCCAGACCCAGGCGGACCCCGCCTACCTGGGCCGGGTCACCGCCGTCGCCTCCCTGGTCAGCCTGGGCTTCGCGCCTCTGAGCATGCCGCTGTCCGCCGCAGCCGTCGGGGCCTGGGGCACCGGTCCGGTCTTCGTGGCCAGTGCCGCGGTGTGCGGGCTCGGCGGGGTGATCGCGCTGGGCGTGCGCGACCTGCGCCGCGCCGAGCTCCCGCGGTAGGCCGCCCCGGATCCGGGGTCAGAGCCCGAGCTGCTTGCCCTCGTGCAGCTTGGTGATCGCGTCCTTGTCGCCCGCCAGCTCCACCTCGGCCTCGTTCTTGCGGCCGTAGAGGAAGAGCAGCAGCTCCGAGGGCTCGCCGGTGGCCGTCACCACGGGGGCGCCGCGCTGGGCGACGGCCGTCTGGCCGTCCGGGCGGCGCAGCACGAGGCCGGTCGGGGTGCCCCGGCCCATCAGGCGGGCGGTGCGCTCCAGACGGGACCACAGGGCGTCCTGGAAGACCGGGTCCAGCTCGCGGGGCGTCCAGTCGGGACGGGCCCGGCGGACGTCCTCGGTGTGGACGTAGAACTCCACCGTGTTCGACATCTCGTCGAGCTGCTTGAGGTTGAACGGCGAGAAGCGCGGCGGGCCGGTCCGGATCAGCTGGATCAGTTCCTCGTACGGCTTGTCCGCGAACTCCGCCATGACCCGCTCCAGGCGGCCGGCGAGCGGTTTGATCAGGATGCCGCCGGCGGCGTCGGGACGGCGTTCGCGCACCACGACGTGCGCGGCGAGGTCGCGGGTGGTCCAGCCCTCGCACAGGGTCGGGGCGTCGGGGCCCTCGGCCTCCAGGAGGTCGGCCAGCAGAAGTCGTTCACGCTTGGCGAAAGTCGACATGCCGTCAGCCTACGACCGCGACGGGGGTCCGCCCACCCGTCGCCCGGCCACCACCCCTCACCGAGGCGCTTCGCGCCGCCCCTTTCCATCCAGTGGACACGGCACCGTCACTGTCAGTGCGGCGCGGCACAATGGCACCCATGACCAGCAAGCCCCGTCAGCCCAGCCAGCTGGACCCCGAGATCGCCGCGCGCATCAAGCGCAGCGCCGACGGGCTCCTCCCCGCCATCGCCCAGCAGTACGACACCGGTGAGGTGCTCATGCTCGGCTGGATGGACGACGAGGCCCTGCATCGCACCCTGACCACCGGCCGCTGCACCTACTGGTCGCGCAGCCGCCAGGAGTACTGGGTCAAGGGCGACACCTCCGGCCACTTCCAGTGGGTGAAGTCCGTCGCCCTCGACTGCGACGCCGACACCGTCCTCGTCCAGGTCGACCAGGTCGGCGCCGCCTGCCACACCGGCGCGCGCACCTGCTTCGACACCGACGTCCTGCTCAAGGATTCCGGCGCACCGGCCGGAGATCAGTAAGGTCACCGGCCATGGACCTCGAGACCTTCCGCAAGCTCGCCACCGACCGCCGCGTCATCCCGGTCACGCGCAAGCTCCTCGCCGACGGCGACACCCCGGTCGCGCTCTACCGCAAGCTCGCCGCCGAGCGCCCCGGCACCTTCCTGCTGGAGTCCGCGGAGAACGGCCGCTCCTGGTCCCGGTACTCCTTCGTGGGCGTGCGGTCCGCGGCGACCCTGACGGCCCGCGACGGCCAGGCGCACTGGCTCGGCGTCCCGCCCGTCGGCGTCCCCACCGACGGCGACCCGCTCGCCGCCCTGCGCGCCACCATCGAGGCCCTGCACACCCCGCACCAGGACGGCATGCCGCCCTTCACCGGCGGCATGGTCGGCTACCTCGGCTACGACATCGTGCGCCGCCTGGAGAAGATCGGCCCCGGCGAGCGCGACGACCTGAAGCTCCCCGAGCTGACCATGCTGCTGACCAGCGACCTCGCGGTGATGGACCACTGGGAGGGCTCGGTCCTGCTGATCGCCAACGCGATCAACCACAACGACCTCGACACCGGTGTGGACGAGGCCTACGCGGACGCGGTCGCCCGCCTCGACGCCATGGAGGCGGACCTGACCCGCGCGGTCGCCCAGCCCCCGGCCGTCCTGCCGCCCTCCGAACTGCCCGAGTACACCGCCCTGTGGGGCGGCGAGGACTTCCAGCGGGCCGTCGAGGACGTCAAGGAGCGCATCCGGGCCGGTGAGGCCTTCCAGGTCGTGCCCTCCCAGCGCTTCGAAACCCCGTGCACGGCCAGCGCGTTGGACGTCTACCGGGTGCTCAGGGCGACCAACCCGTCGCCGTACATGTACCTCTTCCGCTTCGACGGCTTCGACGTCGTCGGCTCCTCCCCCGAGGCGCTGGTCAAGGTCGAGGACGGGCGGGCGATGGTGCACCCCATCGCCGGCACCCGGTGGCGCGGGGCCACCCCGCAGGAGGACCAGGCCCTCGCCGACGACCTGCTCGCCGACCCCAAGGAGCGCGCCGAGCACCTCATGCTCGTCGACCTGGGTCGCAACGACCTGGGGCGGGTCTGCGAGCCCGGCTCGGTCGAGGTCGTCGACTTCATGTCCATCGAGCGCTACTCGCACGTGATGCACATCGTCTCCACCGTCACCGGCAAGGTCGCCGAGGGCCGCACCGCCTTCGACGTCCTCACCGCCTGCTTCCCGGCCGGCACCCTCTCGGGCGCGCCCAAGCCCCGCGCCATGCAGATCATCGACGAACTCGAGCCCTCCCGGCGCGGCCTGTACGGCGGCTGCGTCGGCTATCTCGACTTCGCCGGCGACTCCGACACGGCCATCGCGATCCGCACGGCCCTGCTCAGGGACGGCACGGCCTACGTCCAGGCGGGCGCCGGAATCGTCGCGGACTCCGACCCGGTCGCCGAGGACACCGAGTGCCGCAACAAGGCGGCGGCGGTGCTGCGCGCGGTGCACACGGCGAACCGGCTTGGGCAATAGGGCGCTTCTCATAGGAACCCCGGGTGACGGTTCGCCCGGGGTTCAGGCGATAGTGGAGTACGTGACTGCTGTTCCTCACCCCCGTTCCGAAGCCGCAGGGCCCGCCCGGGCCGGCCGCCTCAGCCTCGCCGTAGCCCTGCTGTCCGGCGCGCTCGGCGCGGCCGTGGCGCTGCTCGCCACCCGACAGCGGTGGTCCGAGGGCACCGCCACGGTCGCCGGCGGAGACTTCCCGCTCACCGCGAGGGGCAGTGACGTCACGGGCGTCCCGGCCTCGCTCGCCATAGTCGGCCTCGCCGCCCTGGTCGCCGTCTTCGCCGTCCGCCGCCTCGGCCGGGTGTTCGTGGCCGGACTGCTCGCGCTGTCGGGCGCCGGGACGATCGCCGCGGCCCTGTTCGGCGCCGGTGACAGCTCCGCGCTGGACGAGAAGGCGGCGGAGGCCACCGGCGACACGGCGGCGACGGTCGCCTCGCTCGGCCACACCGCGTGGCCCTACGTCGCGGTCGCCGGCGGAGTCCTGATGCTGATCGCCGGGCTGCTGGCGCTGCGCTACGCGTCGGTGTGGCCGGCGATGTCGAGCCGGTACGAGCGCTCGGGGGCGCCCAGGCCCCGCAAGGCCCCCGCCGTGGACCCCGACCGCCCCGAGGACCTCTGGAAGGCACTGGACCGCGGCGAGGACCCGACCGGCGCCTGAGGGGCCGACCCGCAAGGGTGACCCCCGAGCACCTGTCGCCCCCGCATGCGGGACAATGGCGTCGAGCGTCCGGCTCAGAGACTTACACACAGCAACGAGGAGCAAGTCATGGCGGGCAGCAGCCACGGTCACACCCCGGCCGCCTGGACCGGTGTCACAATCGCCTTCATCGGTTTCTGCGTCGCGGGCGCCTTCATGGTGCTGGCCAACCCGGCGGGCTTCTGGGCCGGCATGGGCGTCGTGGTCCTCGGTGGCGTCGTCGGCTGGGTCATGAAGATCATGGGCCTCGGCGCGCCGAAGGAGGCGGGCAAGCCGCACTTCGAGAAGCGGGAGCCGGCGAGCGTCGAGGGCTGAGGCGTACGAACTTCCCGAGGGGCGGCCGAGGAGCCGCCCCTCACGCGTTTTGAGGGCAGAATGCGTGGCGTGAACACCGACAGCCGCAGGGTGACGGGGAGTGTCCTCGGGCGCCTCGCCGTACCCGCCGGGGTCCTCGCGGCCGTCGTCGCGGCCTTCGCCTACGTCGGCGCCGTCGACCCGCACGAGCCCGGCCACTACCCGGCCTGCCCGCTGCTCCGGCTCACCGGTCTGTACTGCCCCGGCTGCGGCGGACTGCGCAGCGCCCACGCCTTCGTCCACGGCGACCTCGCCGCGGCGCTCCAGAACAACGCGGCGGCCGTACTGGGCTATCTGGCCTTCGCCGTGCTGTGGACCGTCTGGGTGGTCCGCGCGGCCCGCGGGCGCCCGCTGCGGCTCGACCTCGGCCCGGTGCACCTGTGGACCCTGGGCACATTGCTGCTGGTCTTCAGCGTTGTCCGGAACCTGCCCTTCGGTGGCTGGCTGCACCCTTGATCAACTGATGAACGTCCAGGTAGTGGGACCGCCGTCAACCGGATGCGAGCCCTACGCCGTCCTCCGGATACCATCGCAGTGACCACCCGTTTTCGTCATCGCATCGGGAAAGGGGGCCGCTCGCGTGAGTGTGCTCGACGAGATCATCGACGGAGTCCGTGCCGACCTCGCGGAGCGGCAGGCGCGCGTCAGCCTCGACGAGCTCAAGGAGCGCGCGGCGAAGGCTCCCGCGGCCAAGGACGGCGTCGCCGCCCTCAAGGGTGACGGCGTCAAGGTGATCTGCGAGGTCAAGCGCTCCAGCCCGTCCAAGGGCGCGCTGGCCGCGATCGCCGACCCGGCCGGACTCGCCGCGGACTACGAGGCGGGCGGCGCGGCCGTCATCTCCGTCCTCACCGAACAGCGCCGCTTCGGCGGCTCGCTCGCCGACCTGGAGGCCGTCCGCGCCCGCGTGGACATCCCGGTCCTGCGCAAGGACTTCATCGTCACGTCGTACCAGCTGTGGGAGGCCCGCGCGTACGGCGCCGACCTCGCGCTGCTGATCGTCGCCGCCCTCGACCAGCCGGCCCTGGAGTCGCTGATCGAGCGCGCGGTGTCCATCGGTCTGACCCCGCTGGTCGAGGTGCACGACGAGGACGAGGTCGAGCGCGCCGTGGACGCCGGCGCCAAGATCATCGGCGTCAACGCCCGCAACCTCAAGACCCTCGAGGTCGACCGCGGCACCTTCGAGCGCGTGGCCCCCGAGATCCCGGCCGGCCTCGTCAAGATCGCCGAGTCCGGCGTCCGCGGCCCGCACGACCTCATCGCCTACGCCAACGCCGGCGCCGACGCGGTCCTGGTCGGCGAGTCCCTGGTCACCGGCCGCGACCCCAAGTCGGCGGTGGCGGACCTGGTGGCGGCGGGCGAACACCCGGCACTGCGGCACGGACGCGGCTGATCACCCGCTAGGCTGACCGCTGATGACTCTCACCATGACGACCGTGGACCGGTACGCCCGCCTGGCGCGCGGCTGCCGCCCGCGCGGCTGCCGCGCCCCGGCCCGCCGGGTACACGGTCGTCGTGTGCGTTACGTCATCGGAGACGAACCCGGCCAGGTGAACGGCCGTCGATGGCAGCGGACCTCCAGGGGCGCGGGGAACTGCGCGACCAGCCACTGACGGCCCGCAGTCGACCAGCCATCCCCGCCCCCACGGCGATCAGTGCTGTTCCCAAACACCACTCACCGTGAGGTATCCGCATGCCCAGCGAGTTCTTCATCCCTGACCCCGAGGGTCAGGTCCCCAGCACCGACGGCTACTTCGGCGCGTTCGGCGGCAAGTTCATCCCGGAGGCCCTCGTCGCCGCCGTCGACGAGGTCGCCGTGGAGTTCGAAAAGGCCAAGCACGACGTCGAGTTCGCGCGCGAGCTCGACGAACTGCTCGTCAACTACACGGGCCGCCCGTCGGCGCTCACCGAGGTCCCCCGCTTCGCGGAACACGCGGGCGGCGCCCGGGTCTTCCTCAAGCGCGAGGACCTCAACCACACCGGCTCGCACAAGATCAACAACGTGCTCGGCCAGGCCCTGCTCACCAAGCGCATGGGCAAGACCCGCGTCATCGCCGAGACCGGCGCCGGCCAGCACGGCGTCGCGACGGCCACGGCCTGCGCCCTGTTCGGCCTCGACTGCACCATCTACATGGGCGAGATCGACACCCAGCGCCAGGCCCTCAACGTGGCCCGGATGCGCATGCTCGGCGCCGAGGTCATCGCCGTGAAGTCCGGCTCGCGCACCCTCAAGGACGCGATCAACGAGGCCTTCCGCGACTGGGTCGCCAACGTCGACCGCACCCACTACCTCTTCGGTACGGTCGCGGGACCGCACCCCTTCCCGGCCATGGTCCGCGACTTCCACCGGGTCATCGGCGTCGAGGCCCGCCGCCAGATCCTGGAGCGCGCCGGACGCCTCCCCGACGCGGCCGTCGCCTGCGTCGGCGGCGGCTCCAACGCCATCGGCCTGTTCCACGCCTTCATCCCGGACGAGGGCGTACGCCTGGTGGGCTGCGAGCCCGCCGGGCACGGCGTCGAGACCGGCGAGCACGCGGCCACGCTGACCGCGGGCGAGCCCGGCATCCTGCACGGGTCGCGGTCGTACGTCCTCCAGGACGACGAGGGCCAGATCACCGAGCCGTACTCGATCTCGGCCGGTCTGGACTACCCCGGCATCGGCCCCGAGCACTCCTACCTCAAGGACAGCGGGCGCGCCGAGTACCGCGCGGTCACCGACGACGCGGCCATGCAGGCGCTGCGCCTGCTGTCCCGCACCGAGGGCATCATCCCGGCCATCGAGTCGGCGCACGCCCTCGCCGGTGCCCTGGAGGTCGGCAGGGAACTGGGCAAGGACGGGCTGATCATCGTCAACCTGTCCGGGCGCGGCGACAAGGACATGGACACGGCCGCGCGCTACTTCGGCCTGTACGACCAGGGCGCCGACGCCGAGGTCGCGGCCAACGCCGCCGACACCGCCGAGATCGAGGGGGACGCCAAGTGAGCGGGGCCGCAGTGAACAGCGTCAAGGGTCAGCTGCTGGCGGACACCCTCGCCGCCACCAAGGCGGAGGGCCGCGCGGCGCTCATCGCCTACCTCCCGGCCGGATTCCCGACCGTGGACGGCGGCATCGAGGCGATCAGGGCCGTCTTCGACGGCGGCGCGGACATCGTCGAGGTCGGTCTGCCGCACAGCGACCCCGTCCTCGACGGTCCCGTCATCCAGACCGCCGACGACATCGCCCTGCGCGGCGGTGTGCGGATCGCCGACGTCATGCGCACGGTCCGCGAGGCCCACGCGGCGACCGGCAAGCCGGTGCTGGTGATGACGTACTGGAACCCCATCGACCGCTACGGCGTCGAGCGGTTCACCGCCGAGCTGGCGGAGGCGGGCGGCGCCGGGTGCATCCTGCCCGACCTGCCCGTGCAGGAGTCGGGGCTGTGGCGGGAACACGCCGAGAAGCACGGCCTCGCCACGGTGTTCGTGGTCGCGCCGAGCAGCAAGGACGAGCGGCTCGCGCAGATCACCGCGGCGGGCAGCGGCTTCGTCTACGCCGCCTCGCTGATGGGCGTCACCGGAACCCGTGAGTCGGTCGGCGCGCAGGCGCAGGACCTGGTCGAGCGGACCCGGGCCACCGGCACCGACCTGCCGGTCTGCGTCGGGCTCGGCGTCTCCAGCGCCGCGCAGGCGCGCGAGGTCGCCGGTTTCGCCGACGGTGTCATCGTCGGCTCGGCCTTCGTGAAGCGGATGCTCGACGCACCGGACCACGCGGCCGGTGTGGAGGCCGTCCGGGCGCTCGCCGGTGAGCTGGCGAAGGGCGTCCGCGGCCAGGCGTAACGGCACATCACGTGCGGGAGCGGTCACTCGAACGGGTGGACCTGGGATCGGGGAGGCGCTGGGCGCCTCCCCGGTTCGTTTCCGGGGTGTGAGCGAGAAGAACCGTGAGGGAAAGCGCACCGCCCGGGAGCGGATGGCGGACGAGCGCGAGAAGCAGAAGGCCGCAGAGAAGCGACGGCGCGCGCTGATCGTCGGCGCCAGCGTCGTCTGTGTGCTGGGGCTCGCGGCGGTGATCGGCGTGATCGCCGCCAACGCCGGCAAGGACGACAGCGGTGACGAGGCCGGTCCGGTGGTGGCGCCCTCGGGCGCGCAGGGCGAGGACAGCCTCACGATCCCGGTGGGCAAGGACGACGCCCCCTCGACCCTCGTCGTCTGGGAGGACTTCCGCTGCCCGGCCTGCAAGTCCTTCGAGGACACCTACCGCTCGACGATCCATGAGCTGACGGACGCCGGACAGCTCAGAGTGGAGTACCGCCTCGCGACGATCATCGACGGCAACCTCGGCGGCACCGGCTCCCGCAACGCCGCCAACGCCGCGGCCTGCGCCCAGGACGCCGGGAAGTTCGTCGACTACCACGACGTGCTGTACCAGAACCAGCCCCCCGAGACCGACGACGCCTTCTCCGACAACGCCAAGTTGTTCGAGCTGGCCGCCAAGGTCGACGGCCTGGACACGCCCGCCTTCCGCACCTGTGTGGAGGAGGGCACGCACAACAGCTGGGTCGCCAAGTCCAACGACGCCTTCCGTAGCGGAGGCTTCACCGGCACGCCGACCGTCCTGCTCGACGGCAAGAACATCTACCAGGACCAGTCGATGACGCCCCAGAAGCTGAAGGAGCAGGTTCAGGAGGCGGCCAACGGATGAGGCGTGGGCGCCCGCCTGTTATGGAGCCGTAGCCGGGCTGCCCGACGCAGCCCCGGCCCGGCAGGGTAGCGTCGACCTTGCCATGGAACTTGCCTACATTCCCAGCCCGTCGCGCGGGGTGATCCACCTCGGTCCCATTCCGCTGCGAGGCTACGCGTTCTGCATCATCATCGGTGTCTTCGTCGCCGTCTGGCTCGGCAACAAGCGCTGGATCGCCCGCGGCGGCCGGGCCGGCACGGTGGCCGACATCGCGGTGTGGGCGGTCCCCTTCGGTCTGGTCGGCGGACGCCTCTACCACGTGATCACGGACTACGAGCTGTACTTCAGCGAGGGCCGTGACTGGGTGGACGCCTTCAAGATCTGGGAGGGCGGCCTCGGCATCTGGGGCGCCATCGCGCTCGGCGCGCTGGGCGCGTGGATCGGCTGCCGCCGCCGGGGCATCCCGATGCCGGCGTACGCCGACGCCGTCGCCCCCGGTATCGCCCTCGCGCAGGCCATCGGCCGCTGGGGCAACTGGTTCAACCAGGAGCTGTACGGCAAGGCCACGGACCTTCCCTGGGCCGTGGAGATCACGTCCTCCTCGGACGGGCGGCTGCCGGGGACGTACCACCCGACGTTCCTGTACGAGTCGCTGTGGTGCATCGGTGTCGCGCTGCTCGTCATCTGGGCCGACCGGCGGTTCACGCTGGGGCACGGGCGGGCGTTCGCGCTCTACGTCGCCGCGTACTGCGTGGGCCGGTTCTGGATCGAGTACATGCGCGTCGACGAGGCCCACCACATCTTCGGCCTGCGGCTGAACAACTGGACCGCGCTGATCGTGTTCCTGCTGGCGGTGCTGTACATCGTGCTGTCGGCGAAGAAGCGGCCGGGACGGGAGGCCGTGGTCGAGCCCGGCGCGGTTGCCGCCGGCGGTTCGGCCGAGGCCGAGGCCGACTCCGACGAGAGTGAGAAGGCCGACGCGGAGTCCGCCTCCGACACCGAGTCGTCCGACGTGAAGGACGATGCCAACGACGGGGCCGGGTCGGCGAAGAAGGGCTGACCGGTCGGTCGTACGACCGTGAGGGCGCTCGGAGTGTTCCGGGCGCCCTTCGCCGTGGGTCAGGGGCGGGTCTCGGTGAGTTCGGCACCGCCGGGAGACGCCGTCGGGGTGCTCGCCGTCGCGGCGGAGAGCAGCAGCCGACGGGCCAGGGCGAGGGTTCGCCGCGCCGCCACCACCACTGCCGCGTCGATGAAGGTGCCGTCCGCCAGCGCCTGGGCACCCCGTTCCGCGGTCGCCGCCTCGAGGATTCTTTCCGCCTGCTCGATCTCCTGACGCGTCGGCAGGTAGGCCCGTTCGATCACCGGGAGTTGGCGGGGGTGGATGGCCGCCCGGCCGAAGAAGCCCAGGGCGCGACCGTGGGCGCAGGACGCCGACAGGCCCTCCAGGTCGCGGGTGTCGGGGTGGACCGACTGGGGCGGGGGCGGCAGGCCGGCCGCTCTGGCGGCGACGATCACTCGGGAACGGGGCCAGTCCAGACCCGCGTCCGCGCGTACCGCGAGGTCGGCGCGGAGGTCCGCCTCGCCGAGCGCGATGCCGTGCAGGGCGGGGTGGGCGCGGGCGATGGCGTAGGCGTTCTCGATGCCGAGGGCGGATTCGAGGAGGGCGTACAGGGGCCGGGAGGTCGAGCGCGCCACCCGGCGGATCTGGACGGGAGAGGTCACCTTGGGCAGGCGCAGTGCCGTGACCCCGGGGAGTCCGGACAGCGCCCGCAGGTCCGCCGCCGCCCACGGCCCGTCCGAGCCGTTCACCCGGACGTGCACCGGGACCGGCTGGGCGTCGGAGAGGAAGTCGGCCGTGGCGGCCCGGGCGTACTCCTTGCGGTCGGGGGCCACCGCGTCCTCCAGGTCGATCACCACGACGTCCGCCCCGGCCAGCAGGGCCCTGGCCATGACGTGCGGGCGGTCGCCAGGGGCGTACAGCCAGGTCAGCGTAGGCGATGTCATACGGCACCCTCCGCGCGCAGGGCCGCCACGTCCGCCGGGGTCAGGCCCAGTTCGGTGAGCACCTCGTCCGTGTCGGCGCCGTGCGGGCGGCCGGTCCAGCGGATCGCGCCCGGGGTGGCGGAGAGACGGAAGAGCACGTTCTGCATCCGCAGGGGCCCGAGGTCCGGGTCGTCGACCGTGGTGATCGTGTCCAGCGCCTGGTACTGCGGGTCCGCCATCACCCCCGTCACGTCCTGGATCGGGGCCACGGCCGCCTCCGCCTTCTCGAAGGCCGCGATCACCTCGTCGCGGGTGCGCGCGGCGATCCAGGAGCCGACCGCCTCGTCGAGGACGTCGGCGTGGCGGGCCCGGTCGGCGCCCGTGGCGAACCAGGGTTCGTCGATCAGGTCCGGACGGCCGACCAGGGTCATCACCCGCTCCGCCACGGACTGGGCCGACGTCGAGACCGCGACCCAACTGCCGTCCGCCGTGCGGTAGGTGTTGCGCGGGGCGTTGTTCGCGGAGCGGTTGCCGGTGCGCTGCTGGACGTAGCCGAGCTGGTCGTACCAGGTGGGCTGGGGTCCGAGGACCGACAGCATCGGCTCGATCAGGGCGAGGTCGACGACCTGTCCCTCGCCGGTGCGCTCGCGGGCGGCGAGCGCGGTGAGGACGGCGAACGCCGTGGCGAGACCCGCGATCGAGTCCGCGAGGCCGAACGGCGGGAGCGTCGGGGGCGCCTCCGGTTCGCCGGTGAGCGCGGCGAAGCCGCTCATCGCCTCGGCGAGGGTGCCGAAGCCGGGGCGGTGGGCGTACGGGCCGAACTGGCCGAAGCCGGTGACGCGGGTGAGGACCAGACGGGGGTTGGCGGCCGACAGCTCGGGCCAGCCGAGGTCCCACTTCTCCAGGGTGCCGGGGCGGAAGTTCTCGATGACGACGTCCGCGCCCGCGGCGAGCCGGAGGAGGGTGGTCCGGCCGCCCGGGGTCGACAGGTTCAGGGTGATCGTGCGCTTGTTGCGGCCGAGGTGCTTCCACCACAGGCCGACGCCGTCCTTGGCCGGGCCGTGGCCGCGGGACGGGTCGGGCCGGTCCGGGTGCTCGACCTTGATGACCTCCGCGCCGAAGTCACCGAGGGCCGTGGCGGCGAGGGGTCCGGCGAACAGGGTGGCGAGGTCGAGGACGCGCAGGCCGTGGAGGGGTGCTTGGCTCATGACGTGTACTGCGCCTCGATCTCGGGGCGGTACGGCATCGACTCCGTCGCCCCGGCCCGCTGCACCGACAGTGCCGCCGCCGCGCCCGCCCAGGCCAGCGCGTCGGGCATCGGGCGGCCCTCGGTGAGCGCCACCGCGAGCGTGCCGGCGAAGGTGTCGCCGGCGCCGGTGGTGTCCACGGCGGTGACCTGGGGCGCGGGCACGGTGAGCGGTTCGGCGCCGCGTGCCACGTACAGGCTGCCCGCGGCGCCGAGGGTGACGACCACCTCGGGGACCTCGTCGAGCAGGGCGAGGGCCGCTGAGCGCGGGTCGGTGCGGCCGGTGAGGGTGGCGGCCTCGTGCTCGTTGGGCAGCAACAGGTCGGTGGCGTTGAGGAGTTCGACCGGGAGCGGCTGGGCGGGCGCCGGGGTGAGGATGGTCCGGACGCCGTGGGCGCGGGCCGCCTCGGCGCCCGCGAGCACGGCGGCGAGGGGGATCTCCAACTGGAGCAGCAGCGCGTCGGCGGAGGCGATGAGGCCCTCGTCGCCTGGGGCGAGGTGGTCGACGGTGCCGTTGGCGGCGGGGATCACCACGATCGCGTTGCCGCCGTGGTCGTCGACGACGATGTGGGCGGTGCCGGAGGGGCCCTCCGTGGTGCGCAGATGGTCGGTCTCGACGCCGGAGTGTTCCAGCGTGGAGCGCAGCCGGGTGCCGAAGGCGTCGTTGCCGACCGCGCCGATCATGGAGACGGTGGCGCCCGCGCGGGCCGCGGCGATGGCCTGGTTGGCGCCCTTGCCGCCGGGAATCGTGCGGAACTCGCGGCCGGTGACCGTCTCTCCGCGCTGGGGGGCCTTCTCGACGAAGGCGACGAGATCCATGTTCGTGCTGCCGAGTACGGCGATGTGGCTCATGGGCGGGCTGCCTCCCGGTGGGTGAGCTGGGCGAGTGTGTCGAAGCCGGTGCCGTTGAAGTCGCCGACGGAGGTGGACAGGCGGTTCTTGAGCGGGGCCGTCCAGTGGTCGGGGAGGGCGGAGGGGTGGGCGGCGAGCAGTCCGGCGACGCTGCCGGCGGTGGCGCCGTTGGAGTCGGTGTCCCAGCCCCCGGACACGGCCCGGGAGACGGATCCGGTGAAGTCGCCGTCGGCGTGGGTGAGGGCGGCGGCGATCAGGGCGGTGTTGGGGACGGCGTGGACCCAGTGCTCTTCGGCGTGGACGGCGTGGAGTTCGTCCACGACCGTGTCGAAGTCCCGGTGTTCCCCGGCGAGTCGTACGGCGTGCCGGATCGCCCTCGTGAGGCGGGCCGCCGGGGGGATCACGGTGAGGCCGGTGCGCAGGCAGGCGTGGACGTCATGGGTGCCGGTCGCCGCCCGGGCGATGGTGGCCGCCACGAACATCGCCGCGTAGACGCCGTTGGCGGTGTGGGTGAGGGTGGCGTCCCGGTGGGCCTGTTCGGCCGCGGCGGCCGGGTCACCGGGGTTGGTCCAGCCGTGCACGTCGGCGCGGATCAGGGCGCCGATCCATTCGCGGAAGGGGTTGCGGTGGTGGGCCGTGCGCGGGGGTTCGAGGCCGTTGAGGAGGTTGCGGTACGCGATGCGCTCGGCGGTGAACGTGCGGCCGGCGGGGAGTTCGTCGAGCCAGAGCCGGGCCACGTCCGTGGTGGTGAAGCTTCTGCCGTGGCGCTGGAGGAGGAGCAGGTTGAGCAGGGGGTAGTTGAGGTCGTCGTCCTCGGGCATGCCGTCGATGTTCTCGGCGAGGGAGGTGGGCGCCGAGCGGCGGTTCCAGGGGTGGGCGGCGAGAAGGTCCTGGGGGACGCCCTTGGCTGTGAAGTACGTCCTCGGAGGCCAGTTGCCCATTGCCCGGGCGAGTTGGCGGATGGCGTCGAGGGGGAGCTTCTCCACGGGTTTGCCCAGCAGGCAGCCGACCGCTCGGCCGAGCCAGGCGGCTTCGAGGGCGGCCGGGGTGGGGGGTGCCGCGGGGGTGGCCGGGGTGGGGGGTGCCGCGGGGGTGGCGACCGGCCACTCCCGGCACAGGGACTTGATCTTCCTCAGGTCCGTGGGCTCGTGGTCGGCCAGCTTGGTGGGCAGCTCCGCCAGTTCGTCCAGGAGGTCCTCGGCCAGGAGCCGGAGGTAGCGGGAGGCCGGGTCCGGGGAGGCGCCCGCTCGGGGCGGGGCGTCCAGGCCGCCCGCCGCCTTCCACCTCGCCGCGATCCTCGACGGTTCCCGGCCGTCCCGGGCCGCCTGGCGGAGTTCATGGCCGATCAAATCCTCCGGCTGGACCCAGGTCAGTCGGAGCATGCACGGCCTCCGAGTCGGGCGAAGGCCTGTTCGTGGGCGCGGTGGCGCCGCACGTCCCGTTCGAAGATCTCGCGGGTCACCCGCGCGAGCGTCCGGGCCGGTTCCCAGAGGTCCACCCGGCTCGCGTCCGCCACCTGCTTCGACCAGTCCTCGGGGACCGGGTGGCCCAGGGCGCCGGACAGCGCGCCGGACATGGTGGCGATGGAGTCGCAGTCCCGGCCGTAGTTCACCGAGCCCAGGACCGTCCGGCGGTAGTCGCCCGAGGACAGCAGCAACATCGCCAGGGCGACGGGGAGTTCCTCGATCGCGTGCAGGCGGGACGGGCGGCGGGCGCCCAGGGAGGGGGCGCGGTAGTCGGGGCCGACCGTGTCGTACGGGGCCACGGCCTCCCGCAGCGGCTTCAGCGCCGACTCGAAGTCGCTGTACCGGGCGGCCACTTCGCAGACCGTCTCGATCGCCGCGCGGGTGCCGTCCTTGGCCAGGGCGAGGCAGGCGGCGATCACCGAGTCCGGGGTCGCCCCGGGGGCACAGGCCGCCGCCACCGCCGCCGCGAAGACGCCGGCCGCCTCTCTGCCGTACGACGACTGGTGGGCGCCCGCGATGTCGAGGGCCTCGGCGTAGGCGGCGGGCGGGTTGGCCGCGTTGACCAGGCCCACGGGGGCCATGTACATCGCGGCACCGCAGTTGACGATGTTGCCGGTGCCGGCCTCGCGGGGGTCGGCATGGCCGTAGTGGATCCGCGTCACCAGCCATTTCTCGGCGAGGAAGACGCGGTGGAGGGGGAGGGCCTCGGCCTCCAGTTCCGGGATCCAGCGCGGGTTCGTCATCAGGTCGGGGACCAGGTGGTCGGCGACGGCGTAGGCGTCCAGGTGGTCGCGGACGCCGGCGTAGACCCGGATCAGGGCGTGGGTCATCAAGGTGTCGTCGGTGATGTGGCCGTCGCCCTTGTGGTACGGCGCGATGGGGCGGGCCGTGCGCCAGGCGTCGCCGTTCCAGGGGCCGACGATGCCGTGCACCCGGCCGCCGTGGCGTTCGACGATCTGCTCGGGGGAGTAGCCCTCGACCGGGCCGCCCAGGGCGTCGCCGACGGCGGCTCCGACGAGTGCTCCGGTGATCCGGTCGTCCAGGCTCGCCTCGTCGGGGTTTTCTGCCGGTTTGCTCTTCATGCGGCGAATCATCCTCCTGCCCTGGCCGGATGCGTGGCTTCGAGGAGTTCGGCGAGTTCCACGAGGTCCGTACCGGTGAGGCGGGGGAGGGTGCAGCCGGAGAGGGTGCGGCAGGCGTCGCGCCAGGACGCGGGGATCGCGGCGCCGCCGCACAGCGCGCCGGTGAGGGCGCCGACGAGGGCGGGGGCGGAGTCGGCGACGCGGGACAGACAGGCGGCGGCGGGGAGCGCCTCGGCGATACGGCCGTGGGCGGCGGTGGTGAGGGCGAGGGCCACGGGGACCGTCTCGGCGGCGGCGATGCCGTAGCTGTAGACGTGGTCGACGATCTGGTGTTCCAGGTGGGGGACGAGGGCGAACGCGCTGTCGGCGGCGTCGGCGAGGGTGAGGGCGTGGCGGGCGTTGCGGCCGATCTCGGTCTCGGGCGGGAGTTGCTGGAGGGCGGCGGTGACGCAGGCGGTCGCGTCGGCGCCGGAGAGGGCCAGGGCGAGGGCCGCCGCCATGGCCCGGGCGCCGTGGACCCCGTCGCCGTCCTGGGTGTAGCGGGCATCGAACTCGGCGAGTTCCGCGGCCTGTTGGGGGTCGCCGGGGTGGGCCACCGCGAGGACGCAGGCGCGGACGCAGGCGGCGTCGTCGAAGTAGTGGGGGTTGTCGTGGCCGGTGGCGGGCGGGCGCAGGCCGGTGGCGAGGTTGCCGAGTCCGGCGCGGACGGAGATGCGGGCGCGCAGCGGGAGGACGGCGGACTCGACCTCGGGGGCGCGGTCAGCGGCGGCGGCCACCTCGCTGGCCACGGCGTTCCAGGTGAGGTCGATGGCCGCGCGGGTACGGCGGTGGCGGCTGAGGTCGGCGAGGACGGTGTCGTCGCCCGCGCGGAGGAGGGCCTCGGCGGCGAAGGCAGCCCATTCGGCGTCGTCGGAGGGGCCCAGGCGGAGGGGTTCGGGGGGTTGGTTGAGGGCGATGGGGACGGGGAGGGTGGTGGTCGCGTTCTGCTCGGCGAAGGTGTCCAGTTCGCGGGTGAGGCGGCGGGTCCATTCGGGCATGCGGGCGGCGCGGTGCCGGGCGGCGGGCCAGCCGGCGGCGTCGCCCGCGGCGAGGCCGAGCAGCAGGCCCTCGGTGCGGCGGGCGTTGTTCGCCCCCGCCGCCCCTACCCCTCCCGTCCTCCAGGGGCTTGCCGCCCCTTCGGCCCCGCTCCCAGGGGGCTCCGCCCCCTGGACCCCCGTCGGCCCTGAAGGGGCCTCGTCCTCGAACGCCGGACGGGCTGAAATGGCCGGACCGGCGTCGGGAAGCACGGTCGCCTGGGCGGCGGTCGCGCCCTCGTCCCACGGTGCCGGTGGTTTCATGCGCAGGCCTCCTTCGTCAGGAGGTCCGCCACGTCCAGGATGTGGTGGCCGCGCATGGCCGGGAGGCAGGTTCCGCGTGCCGGGCCGATCGCCGACGCCCAGTCCTCCGGGATCGACGACATGCCCTCCGTCGCGCCGGCCAGGGCGCCCGCCACCGCTGCCGTCGTGTCCGCGTCCCGGCCCATGTTCACCGCCGTGAGGACGGAGTGGACGAAGTCGCCGTCCGCCGCCGCGTAGGCGCCGTAGGCCAGCGCCACCGCCTCGGGGGCCAGGTCGGTCCACGGGTAGCCGCCGACCACCACCGCGGAGCGGACCGCCCGTTCGCCCCGGTGGGCCACCGCCACCGCCCTGCGCAGCGACCTCGCCGTCCAGGAGTCGTCCGGGACGACCGCCAGGGCCGACGCCACCACCGCGATCGCCGGCGCTCCCGCCATCGCCGCGGCCACCCCCGCGGCCACCGCCTGGCCGCCGTAGATGCCCTCTCCCTCGTGGCTCACCGAGCCGTCGATCGCCACCAGCCGGGCCGCCTCCGCAGGGCGGCCCGCGGCGAAGACGCCGAAGGGGGCCGCCCGCATCGCCAGGCCGTCGCTCCAGGCGTGGCGGTGCTGGGCCGAGATGGGGGCCGCCAGGCCCCGGCGCAGGTTCTCCAGGGTGCCGCGCTCGCTGAAGCCCGCGCCCCGGAACGGGCCCTCCTCCCGGTCCGCGATCCACTCGTGCCACGCCGCCTCCACATGCGCCGGTGAGAGCGCCGAGCCGTGGCGGGCCAGCAGCAGGCCCGAGAAGATCGCGTACTCGGTGTCGTCCGTGCCCGAGGGGCTGTCCATCACGTAGCCCGTGATGCGGCCCCAGCGGGCCCGGATCTCGGACGGCTTCATGTTCTCCGCCGGGGCGCCCAGCGCGTCGCCCACCGCCAGGCCCAGCAGCGCGCCGCGCGCCCGGTCGCGGAGGCCGGCGGCGTCCCCCGGCGCCGGAACCGAGGGGATGCAGGCGATCGATGCCATACGCGGCCTCTCCTCCGGGGGCTCCGCGAAGGGCGCGGAACCCTTTGCGGATGTCTGCCACGGGAGGCCGACGGCAGAGCCTGCTCGGTCGCGGTGTCACCCGGTCGACATCTGTGCAGGCTTTCGATCGAATGAGCGGTCGACCACAAAACCGCAGGTTAGCCCAGCCTTTCCTTGCTGGCGGGGAGGGAATGTACAGCGTAGATTTGGCGTTGTCGAAGAATGGAACTTGTCCAAACTTAGCCTTTCCTAAGTCGAGGGGGACCCCACACATGGCCATCATCGAGACCGAGGCTCCACTCCACGAAGCCCACCGCGACAACCACACCCACCGCGATGTCAACGGCGGCTGGCTGCGGCCCGCGGTCTTCGGTGCCATGGACGGGCTCGTCTCCAACCTCGCCCTGATGACCGGCGTCGCCGGCGGTCAGGTCAGCCATCAGACCGTCGTGCTCACCGGGCTCGCCGGGCTTGCCGCCGGAGCCTTCTCGATGGCCGCCGGCGAGTACACCTCCGTCGCCTCGCAGCGCGAGCTCGTCGAGGCCGAGCTGGACGTCGAGCGCCGGGAGCTGCGCAAGCACCCGAAGGACGAGGAGGCGGAGCTGGCGGCGCTCTACCGGGCCCGGGGCGTCGAGCCCGCGCTGGCCAGTGAGGTCGCCCGGCAGCTCTCCCGGGACCCCGAGCAGGCCCTGGAGATACACGCCCGCGAGGAACTGGGGATCGACCCGGGCGACCTGCCCTCGCCCACCGTCGCCGCGGTGTCGTCCTTCGGCTCCTTCGCGCTGGGCGCCCTGCTCCCCGTACTGCCGTATCTGCTCGGCGCGACCGCGCTGTGGCCCGCCCTGCTGCTCGCCCTCTTCGGGCTGTTCGCCTGCGGTGCCGTAGTGGCCAAGGTGACCGCGCGGAGCTGGTGGTACAGCGGTTTGCGGCAACTTGCCCTGGGTGGCGCCGCCGCCGGTGTGACGTACGCCCTGGGCAGCCTGTTCGGAACGGCCGTAGGATAGCGCGACTGGAACTTATGCGATGGGCCGCATAAGTACCCGTTACTCGCTGGTTTCGAATGGTTAACCACCGGGCATGAGCCGTAAGCGCTGTGGGCAATGGTGCCTGCCGCGCACACGTGCGAGGTGGGCGACGACGCTCCCCTCGCCACCGCCGACTGGCACCGATCTGATCGATCTTGTCCCTGTCGGTCCCCATCACTTTCCGGCCGCCGCGCGCGGTCCCGCCGTCACCCCGCGGCGTCCGCATTTGGAACGGTGTATCCGGTTCCCGAGAACCGCTCCATCATGTAACCTGCACGAAATTTTGATCTCAGCGCCTATGACAGCGCAGATCACACGCAGAGGGCCAACGTCGTCCCTCGGCACCTGAAACATGCCACTGACGACGACGGGAGAGCCGATGCGTACGCCGCGCCAGCCGTCCCAGCATTCCGCGAATGGCCAGAACTGGTCGTTCATGGATGCTCGCCCTGCTGCGCAGGGTATGTACGACCCCCGCAACGAGCACGACGCCTGTGGCGTCGGCTTCGTGGCCACCCTCACCGGCGAGGCGAGCCACGCGCTGGTCGAGCAGGCGCTCACGGTTCTGCGCAACCTGGAGCACCGCGGTGCCACCGGCTCCGAGCCCGACTCGGGCGACGGCGCGGGCATCCTGTCCCAGGTGCCGGACGCCTTCTTCCGCGAGGTCGCCGAATTCGAGCTGCCCGCGGCCGGTGCGTACGCCGTCGGTATCGCCTTCCTGCCCGAGGAGGGGACGGCCGAGGCCGTCTCACGGATCGAGACGATCGCCGGTGAGGAGGGCCTGACGGTCCTCGGCTGGCGCGAGGTTCCGGTCGCCCCCGAACTGCTCGGCGCCACCGCCCGGTCCACGATGCCCGCCTTCCGGCAGGTCTTCGTCGCCGACGCCGCCGCCGTGCCCGCCACGGGTATCGCCCTCGACCGCAAGGCCTTCGTGCTGCGCAAGCGCGCCGAGCGCGAGGCCGGCGTCTACTTCCCGTCGCTGTCCGCCCGCACCATCGTCTACAAGGGCATGCTGACCACCGGCCAGCTCGAGCCCTTCTTCCCGGACCTGTCCGACCGCCGCTTCGCCTCCGCGATCGCGCTCGTGCACTCCCGGTTCTCCACGAACACCTTCCCGTCGTGGCCGCTCGCCCACCCGTACCGCTTCGTCGCGCACAACGGTGAGATCAACACCGTCAAGGGCAACCGCAACTGGATGCGCGCCCGGGAGTCGCAGCTCGTCTCCGACCTGTTCGGCGAGCGCGAACTGGACCGCATCTTCCCGGTCTGCACCCCGGACGCCTCCGACTCCGCGTCCTTCGACGAGGTGCTCGAACTCCTGCACCTGGGCGGCCGTTCGCTGCCGCACTCCGTGCTGATGATGATCCCGGAGGCGTGGGAGAACCACGACTCCATGGACCCGGCCCGGCGCGCCTTCTACCAGTTCCACTCCACGATGATGGAGCCCTGGGACGGCCCGGCCTGTGTCACCTTCACCGACGGCACCCAGGTCGGCGCGGTTCTCGACCGCAACGGCCTGCGCCCCGGCCGCTACTGGGTCACCGACGACGGCCTGGTCGTCCTCGGCTCCGAGGTCGGCGTCCTCGACATCGACCCCGCCAAGGTCGTCCGCAAGGGCCGCCTCCAGCCGGGCAGGATGTTCCTCGTCGACACCGTCGAGCACCGCATCATCGAGGACGACGAGATCAAGGCCCAGCTCGCCGCGGAGAAGCCGTACGCGGAGTGGCTCGAGGCCGGTGAGATCGAGCTGTCCGACCTGCCCGAGCGCGAGCACATCGTGCACACCCACGCCTCGGTCACCCGGCGCCAGCAGACCTTCGGTTACACCGAGGAAGAGCTGCGGATCATCCTGGCGCCGATGGCCAAGGCCGGTGCCGAGCCGATCGGTTCGATGGGCACCGACTCGCCGATCGCCGCGCTGAGCGAGCGCCCGCGCCTGCTCTTCGACTACTTCACCCAGCTGTTCGCGCAGGTCACCAACCCGCCGCTGGACGCCATCCGGGAGGAGCTCGTCACCTCCCTGCGTTCCTCCCTCGGCCCGGCCGGCAACCTGCTCGACCCGACGGCCGCCTCCTGTCGCTCGGTCACCCTGCCCTTCCCGGTGATCGACAACGACGAGCTGGCCAAGCTCATCCACATCAACGCCGACGGGGACATGCCCGGCTTCAAGGCCGCCACCCTGTCCGGTCTGTTCCGGGTCTCCGGCGGCGGCGACAGCCTCGCCGCGCGCATCGAGGAGATCTGCGCCGAGGCCGACGCGGCCATCGAGAACGGCGCCCGGCTGATCGTCCTGTCGGACCGGCACTCCGACGCCGAGCACGCCCCGATCCCCTCGCTGCTGCTCACCGCGGCCGTCCACCACCACCTCATCCGCACCAAGCAGCGCACCCACGTGGGCCTGCTGGTCGAGGCCGGTGACGTCCGCGAGGTCCACCACGTCGCCCTGCTCATCGGCTTCGGCGCCGCGGCCGTCAACCCGTACCTGGCGATGGAGTCGGTCGAGGACCTGGTCCGCGCCGGCACCTTCCTGCCCGGCATCGAGCCCGAGAAGGCCATCCGCAACCTGATCTACGCCCTGGGCAAGGGTGTCCTGAAGGTCATGTCGAAGATGGGCATCTCCACCGTCGCCTCCTACCGCGGCGCCCAGGTCTTCGAGGCCGTCGGTCTCGACCAGGCCTTCGTGGAGAAGTACTTCAACGGCACCGCCACCAAGATCGGCGGCGTCGGCATCGACGTGATCGCCAAGGAGGTCGCCGCCCGGCACGCCAAGGCGTACCCCGCCTCCGGCATCGCCCCGGCGCACCGCGCGCTGGAGATCGGCGGCGAGTACCAGTGGCGCCGCGAGGGCGAGCCGCACCTGTTCGACCCGGAGACGGTCTTCCGCCTCCAGCACTCGACGCGTGCGAACCGCTACGACATCTTCAAGAAGTACACGGACCGGGTGAACGAGCAGTCCGAGCGGCTGATGACGCTGCGCGGCCTGTTCGGCTTCAGGTCCGACCGGCAGCCGATCTCCATCGACGAGGTCGAGCCGGTCTCCGAGATCGTCAAGCGCTTCTCCACCGGCGCCATGTCGTACGGCTCCATCTCCAAGGAGGCGCACGAGACCCTCGCCATCGCCATGAACCAGCTGGGCGGCAAGTCCAACACCGGTGAGGGCGGCGAGGACCCGGAGCGTCTGTACGACCCGGCGCGCCGGTCCAGCATCAAGCAGGTCGCCTCCGGCCGCTTCGGTGTGACCAGCGAGTACCTGGTCAACGCCGACGACATCCAGATCAAGATGGCCCAGGGCGCCAAGCCCGGCGAGGGCGGCCAGCTGCCCGGTCACAAGGTCTACCCGTGGGTCGCCAAGACCCGTCACTCGACGCCGGGTGTCGGTCTGATCTCCCCGCCGCCGCACCACGACATCTACTCCATCGAGGACCTGGCCCAGCTGATCCACGACCTGAAGAACGCGAACCCGCAGGCGCGGATTCACGTGAAGCTGGTCTCCGAGGTCGGCGTCGGCACGGTCGCCGCGGGTGTCTCCAAGGCACACGCGGACGTCGTCCTCATCTCCGGCCACGACGGCGGCACGGGCGCCTCGCCGCTGACCTCGCTGAAGCACGCCGGTGGTCCCTGGGAGCTCGGTCTCGCCGAGACCCAGCAGACCCTGCTGCTCAACGGCCTGCGCGACCGCATCGTCGTGCAGACCGACGGCCAGCTGAAGACCGGCCGGGACGTCGTCATCGCCGCGCTGCTCGGCGCCGAGGAGTTCGGTTTCGCGACCGCGCCGCTCGTCGTCTCCGGCTGCGTCATGATGCGCGTCTGCCACCTGGACACCTGCCCGGTCGGCATCGCCACCCAGAACCCGACCCTCAGGGACCGGTTCGCGGGCAAGGCCGAGTACGTCGTGAACTTCTTCCAGTTCATCGCCGAAGAGGTCCGCGAGATCCTCGCCGAGCTGGGCTTCCGCTCCATCGAGGAGGCCGTCGGCCACGCCGAGGCGCTCGACGTCACCCGGGCGGTGAACCACTGGAAGGCGCAGGGCCTGGACCTCGCCCCGCTGTTCCACGTGCCGGAGCTGCCCGAGGGTGCCGTCCGCCACCAGCTGATCGAGCAGGACCACGGTCTGGAGAAGGCGCTCGACAACGAGCTGATCAAGCTCGCCGCCGACGCACTGGCCGCCGACAGCGCGACGGACGCACAGCCGGTCCGCGCCCAGGTCGCCATCCGCAACATCAACCGCACCGTCGGCACCATGCTCGGTCACGAGGTGACGAAGAAGTTCGGCGGCGCGGGCCTGCCCGACGACACCGTCGACATCACCTTCACCGGCTCCGCCGGCCAGTCCTTCGGCGCCTTCCTCCCGCGCGGTGTCACGCTGCGCCTGGAGGGCGACGCCAACGACTACGTCGGCAAGGGCCTCTCCGGCGGCCGGGTGATCGTCCGTCCCGACCGGGGCGCCGACCACCTCGCCGAGTACTCCACGATCGCGGGCAACACCATCGCGTACGGCGCGACCGGCGGCGAGCTGTTCCTGCGCGGCCGGACCGGCGAGCGGTTCTGCGTCCGCAACTCCGGTGCCCTGGTGGTCTCGGAGGGCGTGGGCGACCACGGCTGCGAGTACATGACCGGCGGTCACGCGGTGGTCCTCGGCGAGACGGGCCGCAACTTCGCGGCCGGTATGTCGGGCGGTGTCGCCTACGTGATCGACCTGAACCGGGACAACGTCAACGTCGGCAACGTGGACGCCGTGGAGGCGCTGGACGACGCGGACAAGCAGTGGCTGCACGACGTGGTGCGCCGCCACCAGGAGGAGACGGGCTCGACCGTCGCCGAGAAGCTCCTGGCCGAGTGGGACACCGCCGTGGACCGCTTCAGCAAGATCATCCCCAGCACGTACAAGGCAGTGCTCGCCGCCAAGGACGCCGCCGAGCGAGCCGGTCTCTCCGAGACCGAGATCACCGAGAAGATGATGGAGGCGGCGACCAATGGCTGATCCCAAGGGCTTTCTCAACCACGGCCGCGAGGTCGCCAAGTCCCGTCCGGTCGACGTCCGGCTGAAGGACTGGAACGAGGTCTACGTCCCCGGCTCCCTGCTGCCGATCATCAGCAAGCAGGCCAGCCGCTGCATGGACTGCGGCATCCCGTTCTGCCACAACGGCTGCCCGCTCGGGAACCTGATCCCGGAGTGGAACGACTACGCCTACCGCGAGGACTGGGGGGCCGCCTCCGAGCGGCTGCACGCGACCAACAACTTCCCGGAGTTCACCGGTCGCCTCTGCCCGGCGCCTTGTGAGTCGGCGTGTGTGCTGGGCATCAACCAGCCCGCGGTGACCATCAAGAACGTCGAGGTCTCCATCATCGACAAGGCGTGGGAGACCGGTGACGTCGCCCCGCAGGCGCCCGAGCGCCTGTCGGGCAAGACGGTCGCGGTCATCGGCTCGGGCCCGGCGGGCCTCGCCGCCGCCCAGCAGCTGACCCGGGCCGGCCACACCGTCGCCGTCTACGAGCGCGCGGACCGGATCGGCGGCCTGCTCCGCTACGGCATCCCCGAGTTCAAGATGGAGAAGCGGCACATCAACCGCCGTATCGAGCAGATGCGCGCGGAGGGCACCCGCTTCCGGACCGGTATCGAGATCGGCCGCGACCTCAAGGCGACCGACCTGAAGAAGCGGTACGACGCCGTCGTCATCGCCGCCGGTGCCACCACCGCCCGTGACCTCCCCGTCCCCGGCCGGGAGTTGACGGGCATCTACCAGGCGATGGAGTACCTGCCGCTGGCCAACAAGGTCCAGGAGGGCGACTACGTCACCGCTCCGATCTCGGCCGAGGGCAAGCACGTCGTCGTCATCGGCGGCGGCGACACCGGCGCCGACTGCGTGGGCACCGCCCACCGACAGGGCGCGGCCTCGGTGACGCAGCTGGAGATCATGCCCCGCCCGAACGACGAGCGGAACAACGTCACCCAGCCGTGGCCGACCTTCCCGATGCTCTACAAGGTCACCTCCGCGCACGAGGAGGGCGGCGAGCGGGTCTACTCCGTCTCGACGACCCACTTCGAGGGCGACGAGGACGGCAACGTGCAGTGGCTGCACCTCACCGAGGTGGAGTTCATCGACGGCAAGCTGACCCCGAAGCCGGGCACCGAGCGGAAGATCCCCGCCCAGCTGGTCACCCTGGCCATGGGCTTCACCGGCACCGACCGGGAGAACGGCCTCGTCGAGCAGTTCGGCCTGGACCTCGACGAGCGCGGCAACGTCGCCCGCGACGCCGAGTTCCAGACCAACGTGCCGGGCGTGTTCGTCGCCGGTGACGCGGGCCGCGGCCAGTCGCTGATCGTGTGGGCCATCGCCGAGGGCCGCTCGGCCGCCCGTGGCGTGGACCGCTTCCTGACCGGCGCCAGCGAACTGCCGGCCCCGATCCGCCCGACCGACCGGGCCCTGATGGTCTGACGGTCCTTTTAGGACCGCTCAAGAGACGTCCCGTACAAAGGCGTACGGAACATCGACGGCGCCTGCCCTTTGTCCCCGACCGGACGACGGGGCGGGCGCCGTCACCTTTCCTCGGCCTCGAGCCCCTCGAACCGCACCGTCGCGTCCTCGGTGTACGCCCCCACCTTCCCTTCCAGGTAGGGGCGTTCGGCGTCGGTGAACTTCACCAGGGTCTCCCCGTCCACCGTCACGGTGACCGAGGCCCCGCGCTGTTCCACCAGCACCTCGGACCAGTCACCCACCTCGTACTTCTCGTGCCCGGTGGCCAGGAACCGCTGCCCGCCCGGATAGGCCGGATCGCGCTTGCCCAGCTCCCAGCCGTTGGGCTTCAGGGTGATGTAGTAGAAGTGCTCCGGATCGGTGTACGCCCACACCAGCCACGGCACCTCCCAGGGATTGGGGTCGGGTTCGCGCAGTTGCTCCACCGTGCGCATACGGGCCTTCAGGCGGACGTCCCGGTACGAGGCCGTACTCACCACGAGTCCCGCATGGGTGGTCCCGGGGTCCTCCGCGGGCATCGGCGACAGCGTCAGCGAGTCGTCGTCGCCCGAGTTGGTGCCGTGGCCGTTGAAGACCGACAGCCACCGGCCGTGCGTGGAACCGTCGGCCCACGGTGTCGGCGGCGGTGCCGGTTCGCCGGAGGCGCACTGGGTCAGGGTGATCGCGAGCACTCCCGCGAGCGTCACCGCCAGGAGGACGCCACGCAGGAGTGAGCGAGTCATGCCGTCGAGTATGGCCCTCGCAGCCCTCAGACCGTGGCGTCGACCGGAACATCGGCGGCGAAGTCCTCGGCCAGCTGGGCCAGCACCCGGTCCGCCGCCCGCCCGTCGCCGAACGGATTGCCCGCGCCCGCCATCCGCCGGTAGAGCGCCGGGTCGTCGAGCAGTTCCCCGGCGGCCCGCTCGATGACGTCCGGATCCGTGCCGATCAGCCGGGCCGCGCCCGCCTCCACCGCCTCCGGGCGCTCGGTGGTGGTCCGCAGCACCAGGGCCGGCTTGCCGAGGCTCGGGGCCTCCTCCTGGATGCCGCCGGAGTCGGTCAGGACCAGATCGCACTCGGCGAGCGTGGCCGCGAAGTCGAGGTAGTCCAGCGGCTCGACCAGCGAGATGCCCTCGTGTCCGTCGAGTTCGGGCAGCAGCACCTCCCGCACGGCCGGGCTCAGATGCAGCGGCAGCACGATCTCCACGTCCCCCCGCCCGGCGAGCCGGCGCAGCGCCCGGCCCATCCCGCGCATCCGCTCGCCCTGGTTCTCCCGCCGGTGCAGGGTGACCAGGATCCGTTTGGCCGGGGTGCGGAACGCGGAGCTGCCGGTGCCCTCGGCCAGCACCCACAGCAGGTTGTCGATGACGGTGTTGCCGGTGACGAACACCTGCTCCTTCGGCACGCCCTCGTCGGTCAGATGCCGGGCCGCGCGCGCGGTCGGGGCGAAGTGCCAGCGGGCGATACGGCCGATCAGGCTGCGGTTGAGCTCCTCCGGGAAGGGGTTGTCGATGACGCCGGTGCGCAGTCCGGCCTCGACATGGGCGACCGGGATCTTCTCGTAGAAGGCGGCGAGCGCCCCGGCCAGCGCGGTCGTGGTGTCCCCCTGCACCAGGACCAGGTCAGGGCGCTGTAAACGCATCACGTCACCGAGTTCGGCGACCAGGCGGGCGGTCAGGTCGGACAGCTGCTGACGGCTGCGCATCACGTCGAGCGCGATCCGGCTGGTGACGCCGAGCAGGCCGAGCATCTGGTGGAGCATCTCGCGGTGCTGGCCGGTGGTGACGACGAGCGGTTCGAACCGGGTGCCGGCGGCCATCGAGCGGGCCACCGGCGCCAGTTTGATCGCTTCGGGCCGGGTGCCGAGCACCAGCATGGCGCGTACGGGCAGGACGGATGGAGGTGTGGACATGGCGAGCCCCCCTTGGGCGCGCGCGGTCGCAGGGCCGCGCGTAAGGGTGAGAGAGACGAGAGACGTAAGACGGCGGAGGTCGAAGACGGATCAGGTGCGCGCGGTCTTCAGCCAGGTCCGCTTGCCGGTGAGCATCCGCCAGAAGCCCCACCAGCCGGCGGCGAACCAGATGTAGCCGTAGAAGACGAAGACATGGGCGAGCAGCACCGAGCGCACCAGGCCGAGGTCCCGCTCCCGCTTGGCGTACACGAAGCCGTAGGCGTACGCGGCCGTGAACGACAGCAGATAGGGACCGAGCAGCCACATGGGCGACACCAGCGGCTGTCCCTCCTGGACCGAGGCCACGGTGGTGGCGCCCAGGGCGACGAGGAAGGACAGCGGAAGCAGCGAGGTGAGCAGGATGAGCACCGGGCTGGACAGGTGGTAGAGCAGGTCCAGCGCCGGACGGGTCGGCACGTCCCGCAGGATGAGCGGGACCAGCCCGGCCGACTGCAGGTGTCCCTGGAACCAGCGCGAGCGTTGCCGGATCAGCCGGCGCAGGCTGAGCACGGCCTGCTGGGAGACCGAGGCGGTGGTGCAGTGCTGGTTGGTCCAGCCCTTGGCGATCAGCCGGACGCCGAGGTCGAGATCCTCGGTGAGGCTGTCGCTCCAGGGGCCGTCCCCGCCCAGGGTGTCGAGCGCGGACAGCCGCATGAACTGTCCGTTGCCGCCCATGCCCACGCTGCCGATGAAGCGGCGGGCGCTCTGGAAGACATCGCCGTAGACGACGAACTCCATGTCCTGCATGCGGGCGAGCAGCCCCTGGCGACGGTTGTACATCCGGACGCAGACCTGAACCGCGCCCGTACGCGGGTCGTCGAAGTAGGGGTCCACCGACTGCACGACATGCGGGTCGAGACGGCCGTCGGCGTCCACCACGCACAGGACGATGTCGCCGGGGTCACGGCCGGCGAGCAGCCCCGACTCCCTGAGATGGCGCACTCCGTCGTTGAGCGCGGCGCCCTTGCCCCGGCGTGCGTTCGGGAGCGTGCGCCGGTGCAGCCGGACCCGGTCGGGGTCGGCGGCCAGCGCGATCTCGGCGGTGCGGTCGTCGGAGCCGTCGTCGATGACCAGCGCCATGAAATTCCCGGCGGGCAGCGAGGTGATTCGCGCCAGGCTTTCGGAAAGAACTCGCTCCTCGTTCAGACAGGCGATCAGGAATACATAGAACCGTTCTCTCCGGTCGGTCCGGGAACGGCGAATTCTGCGCCGAGAGAGCAGGAAAAGACTCGTGTTGTAGCAGCCGGCCAGCACGATCAGGGTCACGCTGGCCCACAGCAGCAACTCAACGATCATGGCCACCCCCGGCGCTGACCTGCGCTTTTCTTGTCTGTCTGCGCAGGTGCGTCCGGGCTATGAGTATCAGAAAGGCGGTCAGGCAGTAGAGCAGGAATCCGGCTCCCGCCGTGGCCTGCAGAGCTTTGGCCAATGGCAGTCCGGGTATCGCTTCCGGCGCGGCCATGGCCCCTGCCAGAGGCAACAGTGCCCCCAGCGCGGGTCGTCCGTACATTGTCCCCCCACATTTCAGCGCGTCCCCAACGCGCGATGGTGAACGTAGCAGACCGCCGGGGCGCATCAGAAGGGCGTTCAGGAAAAACGGGTGCGCCATTGACACCCTTCTTGATCGCCAAGAACAATCGGTGACTTCCTGCTGGAAAAACTCTTTGCCAAAAGCTTGGCAAAGTGGGGGGATTGATCGTGAGACCACTCAACGGGCCTCGGAGACGGGGATTTCCGAGGCTTTCCCTGCTGCTCTTACTCGTAGCCGCGCTGTTCAGCGGCACCTTCCTGGCGGCCGGCGCCCAGGCGGCCGGCGGCCAGGACCGCGACCACGGCGCATCGCACGGCACCCGGTCCGGACTCAACCGGGTCGACCTCAAGGCCTGGGCGAAGGCGCAGCTCAAGGCCGACCGGGCCCGCCACGACCGGGCGCGCGCCAAGACCGCGGCGGCCGTCACCCCGGCCCTGGAGACCGCCACCGGGACCACCTCCGCGCTGGCCGCGGCGGTCAGCCGTCAGGCGGAGCTGATCTCCCCGGCCGACATCGGCCCCGCCGCCGAACCGACCACCCTCGTCCTGTACGACACCGCGGGCCCCTACGGGCACCTCGGCGAGCTGTACGCCATGGCCACGGCCAACCTGGCGGGCCACTTCGGCAGCGTCACGGCGAGGCCGGTCTCGCAGTACACCGCGGGCCTGGTGGAGTCGTACACGGCGACGGTCTACATCGGCTCGACCTACTACTGCTGCGACGTCCCCGACGCCGTCCCGGCCGCCTTCTACCAGGACGCGCTGACCACCACCAAGCCCGTGACCTGGATGGGCGCCAACATCTGGAACATGGCCAACGCCGTGGGCGTCACCCAGTTCGCGCAGAAGTACGGCTGGGACCCCACGACGTCGTACTACGACGACGGCGGCTCCGTGGGAACCGTCACGCGGGTGACGTACAAGGGGCAGACGCTCACCCGGAAGATCCCGGCCGGGCAGGACGGCGGGGTGCTGCGCCCCAACGTGCTGACCGGCACCGGCTATCCGCAGGTCACCCGGCTCGCCGAGGGCCTGGACAGCTCCAACGGGCACACCTTCGGCTGGGCGATCCGCTCGTCCAACCTCACCTACGTCGGTGAGATCCCCTTCGCCTACGTCTCCGAGAGCGACCGGGTCATCGTCTTCGAGGACCTCCTCTTCGACGCCCTCGCCCCGGCCACCGCCGAACGGCACCGGGCGATCGTGCGCCTGGAGGACATCAGCCCCAACTCCGAACCGGCCGAACTGAAGGCGATCGCGGACTACTTGTACGCGGAGCAGATCCCGTACGGCATCAACGTCATCCCCGTCTACACGGACCCGAACGGCACCTACAACAACGGTGTCCCGGAGACGGTCGAGCTGACCGACCGGCCCCAGCTGGTCGCCACGCTGAAGTACATGCTGGACCGGGGCGCGGTGCTGATGAACCACGGCTACACCCATCAGTACGGCAACGTCGCCAACCCCTACAACGGCGTCAGCGGCGACGACTTCGAGTTCTACCGGGCCCATGTGGACTCCGCGAACAGCGTGATCTACGACGGTCCGATCCCGGGGGACTCCGCCGCCTGGGCCCAGGGCCGGGTCGACAGCGCGCTCGCCGAGTTCGCGGCGGCGGGCCTGCCGAGGCCGACGCTGTGGACCACTCCGCACTACGCGGGTTCGGCCACCGACTACCAGGTATTCAGCTCGAATTACTCTGCCCGTCTCGAACGGTCGCTTTATTTCGCCGGAACCCTCAGCGGGGTCTCGTCGGATCCGAACCGATTCATCGGGCAGTTCTTCCCGTACGTGGTGCGTGATGTGTACGGGACAAAGGTGATTCCCGAAAACATCGGGAATTACGAGCCGGAGGAATACAACAACCATCCACCACGCCTGCCGGCCGATCTGATCGCCTCGGCCAAGGCCAACCTGGCGGTACGGGACGGCTTCGCCAGCTTCTTCTACCACCCGTACTTCCCGGTCCAGCCGCTGAAGGAGACCGTGGAGGGCATCAAGGCCCTGGGCTACACCTTCGTCAGCCCCGCGAGCCTGTGAGGCGCCAGTGAGGGGGAGGACCGTCGCCGTCGTGGCGGCGGTCCTCCTCGCCGTGGGCGGATGCCGGCCGGGGCCTCCGGGGCCTCCGGAGCCTGAGGAGGCGCCCGTGATCCGGGGCATCACCCTGCCCTCCTGGTACCGCACCGACTACGCGAGCCCCGCCGCGGACCGCTACCTCCGGGACATCAGGGCCACCGGGGCGCGCTGGGTCACCTTCACGCCGACCTGGTACCAGAAGCGCCGGGGCGACGCGGTGATCCGGCGCACCGACGAGACCGCGAGCGACGCGAGCCTGCGCGGGATCGTGCGACGCGCCCACGCCCACGGCCTGAAGGTCATGATCAAGCCCCATGTCGACCTGCCCGGCGACGGCGACCGCGCCGAGATCCGCCCGCGCGACCGCGAAGCCTGGTTCACCTCGTACCGCCGCTTCATCACCCACTACGCCGACCTCGCCACCGCCACGGGGGCCGAGCAGTTCGCGGTCGGCACCGAACTCGCGGGCGTCTCCGGCGACCGGGCCGCCTGGACCGAGGTGATCGCCTCCGTCCGCGACCACTACGACGGCACCCTCACCTACGCCGCCAACTACGACGAGTACCGGCGCGTCGGCTTCTGGCGCGAGCTCGACCTGATCGGCATCGACGCCTACTGGCCGCTGTCGGAGCGGCCCACCCGTTCCGTCGACCGGCTGCGCGCGTCGTGGCGGCCGATCGGCGACCGGCTCGCCGCCTACTCCCGCGAGCAGGGCCGCCGCATCCTGTTCACCGAGGCCGGGTACGTCAGCCAGCGCGGGACGACGACCGCCCCGTACGACTGGACGGTCAGCAGCCGCCCCGACACCGCCGAACAGGCCGCCGCCTACCGGGCGCTGCTGGACACCTTCACCGGCCGCCGCTGGTGGGCCGGCGTCTGCTGGTGGATGTGGGACGACTGGCCGGACAGCGGGGAGACCCCGAGCAAGCTGTCGTACAGCCCGCACGGGAAGCCGGCCGAGAAGGTGCTCAGAGAGCGGTGGGCCTAAGGGATCCGGTACGGCTCCCCGTACATCCGCCAGTTCAGCGGTGTGTCCAGCGACATGTTGCCGTTGTACAGCCACTGGCGCTGAGCGGTGTCGACGCGGCTGGTGTCCGCGGTCGACTTCTTCCGCTTCATGGCCTGCTCGCGGATGTCGAGGAAGATGTCGAGGTACGCCTTCTCCGATCCGCCCCGGGACGGCAGCCTCGCCTCGTGCAGGGCGCGCTCGCGCAGGCCGTAGAAGCCGTTCGGGCTCGGGTCGGGGCCGTGCAGGACCATCGCGTCGTAGTAGACGAACTGCCCCAGCGTGCCCAGGCCGTCGAGCTTGGCGAGCCGGACCGCGGGGTTGAAGTACACGTCGTCCCGCTCCTGGTCCTGCGCCTGGCGGAAGGCCGGCTTCTCCGCCTCCGCCTTCCAGGCCGCGGTGAAGCCGGGGTCCAGGCCCTCGTGCGAGTCCGTGCCGTCCACCTCGCGCAGGGCGGGCAGATAGCGGGCCAGGCCGTTGCCGGGGTGGGCCTTCGTGTACCGCTCCACCAGGGCGAGCAGATCGTGCGTGCCGGTGCAGAAGCCGATGACGCCGGCCGTGTAGCCGCAGCCGTCGCCGTTGTCCTCGACGCTGCCGTAGCCCAGGCGCCAGTTCAGGGTGGAGAACTCGGCCGTGGCCGTGATCTTCAGGGCCAGTTCCTTCTTGGCGGGGTCGGCGAGGCCCGCCGGGAGGCTCGCGATCGTCTTCTCGTCCTCGGCCCGTTCCGTCTCGGCCCGCTCCTTGGCCTCCTCGCGAGCGAGCTGCGCCGCCGAGATCGGCGGTCCCGCCGGGCTCTGCGCGGAGTCGGAGGGCATCAGGAAGTAGGCCGCCGCCGTGAGCGCGACGGGAACGGCCGCGAACGCCAGGATTCCGGTACGTCTCACTTCAGGCCCCCGACTCTCACCACGGCCACCAGCACCAGCAGCGCCAGCACCGCCGCGCAGGCCACCGCCTGCACGAGCGTCCGGCGCGGACCTCGGGGCACGTAGGCGTACGCCAGTGCCACCACCCCGCCGGTCAGCAGGCCGCCGAGGTGGCCCTGCCAGGAGGTCAGTCCCGCGGAGATCAGCAGCCACAGCAGCAGGAAGGCCATGAAGCGGTTGACGGACGCCATGTCGGCGCCGATCCGCCGGGCCATGACGTAGTACGCGGCGCCCAGGCCGAAGATCGCGCCGGACGCGCCCAGCGTGGACTGGCCCGGGTCGTCCAGCAGCAGCACGAGGACCGAACCGCCGAGTGCGGACAGCAGGTACAGGGCGAGGTAACGGGTGCGCCCGAGCATGGGCTCCACCGTCCGGCCGAGCGTCCACAGCGAGAACATGTTCACCACGATGTGCAGCAGCCCGAAGGTGCCGTCCGTCGGCGGCTGATGCAGAAACGCGCTGGTGAGCAGCCGCTCCCACTCCCCGGCGACCAGGCCCTCCGGCTCGAAGACCGCCGGGTACGGCGCCTGGTAGACGTAGGCGACGCCGTCCGGGCCCACCAGCCGGGCCCCGATCATCGAGAACCGCTCCACGATCTCCGGGCGCACCACCTCGGCCAGGTACGCCAGCAGGTTCAGCGCGATCAGGGCGTACGTCACCACCGGCGTGCGCGAGATCCGGCCGCCGACGACCGTGCGGGCCTGGCGCACCGACTTCGTGCCCTCCCGCACGCACTCGGGGCACTGGAAACCGACGGCCGCGTCCCGCATGCAGTCCGGGCAGATGTGCCGCTCGCAGCGGGTGCAGCGGATGTGTGACTCCACCGCCGGATGGCGATAGCAGGTCGTGACGGCGGACTCGGGTTCCACGCCGGCTCCTCGGAAGGCATCGGGGACTGTTCTGAGCCGGTGGGGACGGCGGCGAACAAAATAACCAACAGCTGTGGATGCCGGGAGAGGAGGGTCGCCCGTGCCGTAACCTCGGCAGGCGATCGGTCGAGTCGAGGGGGGTCCGCATGGCGGCCATCAGTCTCAGCAAGGTGGAGGAGACCGCGCCCGCGCTGGTCAGCCTGTACAAGAGCGCCGGGGTGTCGCTCACCAAGCACGGGCTGGACGGGCTGCGCGCCGCGGTGTACCTGGTGGTCGACTACTCCGGCTCGATGAAGCCGTACTACAAGGACGGCAGTGTGCAGGCGCTCGCCGACCGGGTGCTCGGGCTCTCCGCCCACCTGGACGACGACGGCCGGGTGCCGGTCGTCTTCTTCTCCACGGACGTCGACGCCGAGACCGACATCGCCCTCGCCGAGCACCAGGGGCGGATCGAGCGGATCGTGGCCGGCCTCGGGCACATGGGCAAGACCAGCTACCACCTCGCCATGGACGCCGTCATCGACCACTACCTCGACAGCGGCTCCCGCGAACCCGCCCTGGTGGTGTTCCAGACCGACGGCGGCCCGATCAACAAGCTCGCCGCGGAACGGTATCTGTGCAAGGCGGCCCGGCTCCCGCTGTTCTGGCAGTTCATCGGCTTCGGGGACCCGTCGAGCAAGCAGTTCGACTATCTGCGCAAGCTCGACGAGCTGTCCGTCCCGGCCAAGCGGGTCGTCGACAACGCCGGTTTCTTCCACGCGGGCCAGGACCCGCGCAAGGTCTCCGACAGCGAGCTGTACGACCGCTTGGTCGGCGAGTTCCCGAAGTGGCTGGTGGCCGCGCGGGCGCAGGGGATCGTCCCGCCCCGGGCCTGAACCGGCCCACGCCCCGTTGGCTCAGGCGTACGAGCGTGCCACCCTGAGGGTGATCCGAGGGGGAGGGCGACGGCGTATGGGCGGCGCGCGAACGGACGGACGGACGGCCCGCGGGAAGGCGGCCGGCAAGGGCGAGAAGCTCGCCGACTGGGCCGACGGGCGGCTCGGGGTCTACACGCTCGGCAAAGGGATGCGCAAGGTCTTCCCCGACCACTGGTCCTTCATGCTCGGCGAGGTCTGCCTCTACAGCTTCGTCGTGCTGATCCTCACCGGCGTCTACCTGACGCTCTTCTTCGAGCCGAGCGGTGTCGAGGTCGTCTACCACGGCTCGTACGAACCACTCAACGGCGTGGTGATGACGCGGGCGTTCGAATCCACCCTGGACATCAGCTTCGACGTACGCGGCGGACTGCTGATCCGTCAGATGCACCACTGGGCCGCGCTGGTCTTCGTCACCGGCATGCTCGTGCACATGATGCGGGTGTTCTTCACCGGCGCCTTCCGCAAGCCCCGCGAGATGAACTGGGTGTTCGGCTGGCTGCTGTTGATGCTCGGCATCATCACCGGACTGACCGGCTACTCCCTCCCGGACGACCTGCTCTCCGGGACCGGCATCCGGTTCGCGCAGGGCGCCATCCTGTCGGTGCCGATCGTCGGGACGTATCTGTCGTTCTTCCTGTTCGGCGGGGAGTTCCCCGGCCACGACATCATCTCGCGGCTGTTCCCGATCCATGTGCTGCTGCTGCCGGGGATCATGCTGGGTCTGGTGGTCGCCCATGTGATCCTCGTCTGGTACCACAAGCACACGCAGTTCCCGGGCCCGGGCCGCGACCAGAGCAGGGTCACCGGCATGCCGCTGCTGCCGGTGTACATGGCCAAGGCGGGCGGCTTCTTCTTCCTGGTCTTCGGGGCGCTCGCGATCATGGGTGGGATCGCCCAGATCAACCCCGTGTGGGCCTTCGGGCCCTACCGTGCGGACCTGGTCACGACCGGCGCCCAGCCCGACTGGTACCTGGGCTTCTCCGAGGGCCTGATCCGGGTGATGCCGGGATGGGAGATCAGCGCCTGGGGCCACACCCTGGTGCTGGGCGTGTTCATCCCCTTCTCGCTCTTCCCGCTGATCCTGCTCGCCCTCGGGGTGTATCCGTTCGTCGAGGCGTGGATCACCGGCGACAAGCGCGATCACCACATCCTCGACCGGCCGCGCAACGTGCCCGTCCGCACCGGCCTCGGTGTGGCCTGGCTGACCCTGTACGTGGTGCTGCTGATCGGCGGCGGCAACGACATCGTGGCCACGCATCTGCATCTGTCCATCAACGCCATCACCTGGTTCGTCCGGGTGTCGGTCTTCGTCGGGCCCGTCGTCGCGTTCATGGTCACCAAACGGATCTGTCTCGGCCTCCAGCGCCGGGACCGCGACAAGGTGCTGCACGGCAGGGAGACCGGCACCATCAAACGGCTTCCGCACGGTGAGTACGTCGAGATCCACGAGCCCCTTACGCGGGCCCAGTTGCACACCCTGACCCAGCACGAGCAGCATCCGCCGTACGAGATCGGGCCGTTGGTCGACGGCAACGGCGTGCGGCGGCCGGTGAAGGGCTCGCAGCGGGTGCGGGCGCGCCTCGCGCGGGCGATGTTCGGGCCCGGGACGCGGATCCCGAAGCCGACGGCCGAGGAGTACCGGGAGATCACGAGCGGCGATCACCACCACTGAGCACCGCGCTGCGGCACTCGTCCGGGGTGCCCCAGGCGGTGCGCAGGGCGCGGGACTTGGTCAGCCACAGGGACAGGTCGCACTCCGCCGTGTAGCCGATCGCGCCGTGCAGCTGGAGCGCGGTGCGCGCGGTGGTGTACGCCGCTTCGCAGGCCGCGAGCTTGGCGGCGGCGAGGTCGGCGGGGGTGAGGGTGAGCGCGGCGCCGAGGACCAGGGGGCGGGCGAACTCCAGGGCGATCTTGGCGTCGGCCAGCCGGTGCTTGACGGCTTGGAACGAGCCTATGGGGGCGCCGAACTGGGTGCGCCGCTTGACGTGGCTCACGGTCTTGTCGAGCAGGGTGAGCCCGATGCCGAGGGCCTGGGCGGCGGTGGTGAGCCGGGCGAGGGCGAGGGCCTGTTCGGCGGGTGGGTCCTTCGCGAGGAGTTCGCCCTTCTCCAGGGGGGTGAGGCGGCGGGCCGGGTCGAGGGACGTGTGCACGGGTCCGTGTCCGGGGGAGCGGAACAGGCCGTCGGCGGTGAGGGTGAGGCGGAGGTCGGCCGCGTCACCGTCGAGGGCGTACGGGCTGCCGTACGCCACGGTCGCCATGGTCCCTTCGGCGAGGGCGCTCCCGCCCTCCGCGAGCAGGACGGCCGCCGTGACCGTCTCGACGAGCGGGCCGGGGACGGCGTACCGACCCAACTCGACGAACGCGAGCGCGAGTTCGACCGGCCTGGGCCCGACCCCGCCGTACTTCTCCGGTACGGCGAGTGCGAACACCCCGGCTTCGGCGACCCGTCCCCACAGCGCGCGTCCGCTCGCGTGCTCCCCGCGGCTCCAGTCCCGTGCGACGGCCGGGGTGTCCGCGGCGCCCAGCATCGCGTCCAGGGAGGCGACGAAGGCCCGCTGTTCTGTGTCGGGCAGGAAGCGCATCACCGGCGTCCCTTGGGCAGGCCCAGCAGGCGCTCGGCGATGATGTCCCGCTGTATCTCGTTCGTGCCGGCGTAGATCGGGCCCGCGAGTGCGAAGACGTAGCGCTCGGTCCAGTCCGGGTCCGGGTCCTCGCCCAGGAGGTCCAGCGCGGTCTCGTGCAGCGCGATGTCGTACTCGGACCAGAAGACCTTGTTCAGGCTGGACTCGGGGCCGATCCGCTCGCCGTCGAGGAAGCGGGAGGCGGCGGCGCAGGTGAAGAGTTGGTAGGCGCGGGCGCCGATCAGGGCGTCGGCGACGCGCTCGCGCGCCGAGGCCGGACTCCCCTTCTCCCGCCACAACGTCAGCAGCCGGTCCGCCGAGGCCAGGAAGCGGCCCGGGGAGCGCAGCATCAGCCCCCGCTCGTTGCCCGCCGTCGACATCGCGATCCGCCAGCCCTGCCCGGGCTCGCCGATCACGTCCTCGTCCGGCACGAACACCTCGTCCAGGAACAGCTCGGCGAAGGCGGGCTTCCCGTCGAGGCGGTGGATCGGGCGGACCGTGACACCGGGGGCGCGCAGGTCGAACATCAGGTAGGTCAGCCCCCGGTGGGGCTCGGCCGCGTCCGGGTCGCTGCGGAACAGGCCGAAGGCGCGGTCCGCGAAGGCGGCCCGCGAGGACCAGGTCTTCTGCCCGGACAGCAGCCAGCCGCCCTCCGTCCGCGTCGCCCTGGACCGCAGGGACGCCAGGTCCGAGCCCGCCTCCGGCTCCGACCAGGCCTGGGCCCACACCACCTCGCCCGACGCCATCGACGGCAGCACCCGGGCCCGCTGTTCCGCCGTACCGAAGTCGAAGAGCGTCGGCGCGAGGAGGTGGATGCCGTTCTGGCTCACCCGGCCCGGCGCCCCCGCCGCGTAGTACTCCTCCTCGAACAGCAGCCACTGCACCAGGCTCGCCGCGCGACCGCCGTACTCCCTCGGCCAGTTGACCGCCGACCAGCGGTCCGCGGCCAGTTCGGCCTCCCAGGCGCGGTGGGCCGCGAAGCCCTCCTCGGTCTCCAGGGAGGGCAGCGGCTCCGGCGGCACATGCGCGCGCAGCCACGCACGGGCCTCGGCGCGCAGGGCCGTCTCCTCCTCGGTGAACGTGAGATCCATCGGCCGCCGCTCCTTCCCTAACAAGTGTTTGGTAGGTTAGCGTGCCCCTATGACAGGCGTCGAGAGCCCGGCGTACGTCCCCGGGCACGGGCTGCTGAAAGGCCGTACCGCCGTCATCACGGCGGCCGCGGGCGCGGGCATCGGCGGGGCCACCGCGCGCCGGTTCCTGGAGGAGGGCGCGCGGGTGCTGATCAGCGACGCGCACGCGCGGCGGCTGAAGGAGCACGAGGCCGAACTCGGCCGGGAGTTCCCGGGGGCGGTGGCGGCCGCCGTGTGCGACGTCACCGACGAGGCCCAGGTGACGGCCCTGTTCGAGGCGGCGGTCGCGGAACACGGTCGGCTGGACGTCGTGGTCAACAACGCCGGGCTCGGGGGCACTTCGACGCTGGCCGAGATGACCGACGAACAGTGGTCGCGGGTGCTCGACGTGACGCTGAACGGCACCTTCCGGTGCACCCGGGCCGCCCTGCGCGGGATGCGCGGCACCGGCGGCGTGATCGTCAACAACGCCTCCGTCCTCGGCTGGCGCGCCCAGGCCGGGCAGGCGCACTACGCCGCCGCCAAGGCCGGCGTGATGGCGCTGACCCGGTGCGCGGCGATCGAGGCCGCGGAGTACGGGGTGCGCGTCAACGCGGTGGCGCCCAGCCTCGCCATGCATCCCCACCTCGCGAAGGTGACCTCGCCCGAACTGCTGGCGGAACTCACCGCGCGGGAGGCCCTCGGGCGGTACGCACAGCCCTGGGAGGTGGCCAACGTGATCGTGTTCCTGGCGTCCGGCTACTCGTCCTACCTGACCGGCGAGATCGTCTCCGTCAGCGGCCAGCACCCCTAGGACGACAATGGATCCGTGCCGACCAAGAAGAAGCCCCAGGTGACCGCCGCGCCCGCCCGGCGCCGCGAACTCCTCGACACCGCCGCCGAGGTCTTCGCCGAGCAGGGCTACAACGCCACCACCGTACGCAAGATCGCGGACCACGCGGGCATGCTCGCGGGCAGCCTCTATTACCACTTCGACTCCAAGGAGTCGATGCTGGAGGAGATCCTGCGCACCTTCCTCGACGAGCTGTGGGACGGCTACGACACCGTCCTGGGCGCCGAGCTGGGGCCGCGGGAGACCCTCGAAGCACTGGTCACCGAGTCCTTCCGGGAGATCGACCGGCACCGCGCCGCCGTCGCGATCTACCAGAAGGAGAGCAGACAGCTGGTGGCGCAGGAGCGGTTCGCGTTCCTCGCCGAGTCCCAGCGCAGGTTCGAGAAGGCGTGGCTGTCCACGCTGGAGCGCGGGGTTGCGGCCGAGGTGTTCCGGGCCGACCTCGACGTCCGGCTCACCTACCGGTTCGTCCGGGACACGGTGTGGGTCGCCGCGTCCTGGTACCGGCCCGGCGGACACCACAGCCCCGAGGAGATCGCCCGGCAGTACCTGTCGATGGTGCTGGACGGGATCGCCGTACGTATGTGACTCACTGCTGCCATTGGGGAGTTGTCATGGCCGAGGCCTACATCGTCGAAGCGGTACGGACGCCCGTGGGGCGGCGCGGGGGAGGCCTGAGCGGGGTCCATCCGGCCGATCTGGGCGCGCATGTGCTGAAGGAGCTGATGGCCCGCGCCGGCGCGGACCCGGCCGCCGTCGAGGACGTCGTGTTCGGCTGCCTGGACGCCGTCGGACCGCAGGCCGGGGACATCGCGCGGACCTGCTGGCTGGCGGCCGGGCTGCCCGAGGAGGTGCCCGGGGTGACCGTCGACCGGCAGTGCGGCTCCTCCCAGCAGGCCGTGCACTTCGCGGCACAGGGCGTACTCTCCGGCACCCAGGACCTGGTCGTGGCGGGCGGGGTGCAGAACATGTCGATGATCCCGATCGCCTACGCCACCCGGCAGGCCGCCGAGCCGCTGGGGCTCACCCAGGGCCCGTTCGCGGGCAGCGAGGGCTGGCAGGCGCGGTACGGGGGCAAGCCGGTGAACCAGTTCGTCGGCGCCGAGATGATCGCCGCGAAGTGGGGCATCAGCAGGCGGGACCAGGAGGAGTTCGCGCTGCGCTCGCACGAGCGGGCGGTGCGCGCGATCGACGAGGGGCGCTTCGACCGCGAGGTGGTGTCCTACGGCGCGGTCGTGGCCGACGAGGGCCCGCGCCGGGACACCTCGCTGGAGAAGATGGCCGCGCTGAAGCCGGTCGTGGAGGGGGGCACGATCAGCGCCGCCTGCTCCTCGCAGGTCTCCGACGGCGCGGCGGCCATGCTGCTCGCCTCCGAGCGGGCGGTGCGCGAGCACGGGCTGACGCCCCGCGCGCGGGTGCACCATCTCTCGGTGCGCGGCGAGGACCCGATCCGGATGCTCACCGCGCCCATACCGGCCACCGCGCACGCCCTGAAGAAGACCGGCATGACCATCGACGCCATCGACCTCGTCGAGATCAACGAGGCCTTCGCGCCGGTCGTCCTGGCCTGGCTGAAGGAGACCGGCGCGGACCCCGAGAAGGTCAACGTCAACGGCGGCGCCATCGCCCTCGGCCACCCCCTGGGCGCCACCGGCGTCCGCCTGATGACGACCCTCCTGCACGAACTGGAGCGCACCGGCGGCCGGTTCGGGCTGCAGACGATGTGCGAGGGCGGGGGTCAGGCCAACGTGACGATCATCGAGAGGCTCTCAGTGGCCGAGTGAGAAGCCGAGCACCACCCCCGCCGCCACCTGCACCATCCCCGGCGCGAGATCACCGGCCGAGGCACCGCCCCCGCCGCCGTGCCCGCGGTACTGACGGAACTCGTACGACTCGGCGTCCACGTCCTGGATGTGGATCACGGCACCGAGATGCACGCCCGCCGCCTCCGCGTAGACCTCGGCCTTGCGACGGGCGGCGGCCACCGCCCTGCGGCGCGCCTCGTCCCGCAGGGCGGGCTTGTCGTGGACGTCGAAGTCGACGCCGTCGATGCTGCGCGCACCGGCCTCCACCACGTCCACCAACAGCTGCTGGAGGTTGTCCAGCGTGTCGGTCTCGATGACGTACTGGGCCTCGCAGCGGTAACCGAGGAACTTACGGGTGCCGTTGGCATGGCCGTACTCCGAGCTGAGCCTCAGCCGGGAACCCGACACCGAGGCGTCCGGTATCCCGTGCGCGCGCAGCACCTCGCGCAGCCGGGTCACGGCCGCGCCCGCCTCATGGAACGCCTGGTCGGGCTCCGGCTCCAGTTCCTCCACGCCCAGCTTCACCCGGACCAGTTGCGGCTCCGCCCGCACACTGCCCGCACCGAAAACACTGATACCCCAAGGGTCCTTGATCGTCTCCGTCATGCGCGCATTGAAGCACCGCCCGCCGGCAGCGCGCCCAGAATTCGCGCGGCCTCGGCCATGATCCGCTCGACGAGTTCGGCGCAGGACGGCAGATCGTCGATGACCCCGGCGACCTGTCCGGACGCCATCACGCCGAGATCCGTACGGCCGTCCACCATCGACGCCTTCAGCAGCATCGGCGTGTTCGCGGCGAGCAGGACCTGGCTCCAGGTCAGCTCCCTGCCGTGCTTCAGCGCCAGTCCGTCCTGGATCATCCGGCGCCGGCTCAGCCCCGAGAGGCGCCGGAAGCCCGCGGCCCGCCGTACCGCCCGGAGCAGGGCCGTCGTACGGCCGGAGCGCTCGAGCGCGTCGACCAGTTCCGTGCGGAGCATGCGGTGCGGCAGGCCGTCGACGGCCGTGGTGACGGTGACGTCCTTGACCGTCGCCGCCAGGTACCGCGCCTTCACGGCGTCCGGGACCGTCGAGTCCGAGGTCAGCAGGAAGCGGGTGCCCATGGCGACGCCCGCCGCGCCGTAGGCCAGCGCCGCGACCAGGCCCCGCCCGTCGAAGAACCCGCCCGCGGCGACGACGGGGATCCGCACGGCGTCCACCACCTGCGGCAGCAGCACGGTCGTCGCCACCTCGCCGGTGTGTCCGCCGCCCTCCCCGCCCTGCACGATCACCGCGTCCGCGCCCCAGCCCGCCACCTTCTCGGCGTGGCGCCGGGCGCCCACGGTCGGGATCACCACCACGCCCGCCTCCTTGAGCCCGGCGATCAGCTCGGGGGAGGGGGCGAGGGCGAAAGAGGCGACCCGCACCCCCTCCTCGATGATCACCCGCACGCGATCGCCGGCGTCCGTGGCGTCCGCGCGGAGATTGACGCCGAAGGGCGCGTCCGTACGGGACTTGACCTCGCGGACCGCCTCGCGCAACCGGTCGACGGTCATGGTGGCGGAGGCCAGGATGCCGAGCGCGCCCGCGTTCGCCGTCGCGGAGACCAGGCGGGGGCCGGCGACCCAGCCCATGCCGGTCTGCACGATCGGGTGCCGGACGCCGACGAGGCGGGTCAGCGCGGTCTCCATCAGCGGTCGACCTCCCGCGCGCGGGTGTTCCCCGGGTCGATCACCTGGCGGATCAGACGCAGTTCGGCGGGATTGGGCTCGCGGGTGTACGGCACCTCGTCCGGGACCGTCAGCGCGAAGCCGGTCGCCTCCTGGACCTCCTCGACGCTCACTCCCGGGTGCAGCGAGGCCAGCCGCATCGAGTGGTCGGGGGTGGCGAAGTCGAAGACGCCGAGGTCGGAGACCACGCGCGGGATGCGGTGGTGACGGGCGCCCGCGGCACGGTCGTAGCCGACCCCGCACACCATGTCGACGCGCTCGACGAAGACCCGCCGGGAGTGCCGGGGGATCCAGTAACTGGTGGGGTTGTTCAGCGTGTTGACCGGCGCCCCGCGTACGCCGAGCAGTTGCCGCTCGGGCCGCGCCCAGTCCCCGATGCACGCGATGTTCTGGTTGCCGAAGCGGTCGATCTGGCTCGCGCCCATCATGACGTGGCGCTTGCCGCCGGTGACGAGGGTCAGGTGACGGCGGTACGGCAGCCAGCCCTCGACCGTGCCGTCCGCGGCGACGAGCATCGCCTCGCCGTCGGTGAGCAGCAGGTCGGGCGAGAAGGTGAGCCGGGCCAGCCGGGCGCCGACGGAGGGGATCAGGCCCATGGGGCTCGCGAGGACCTCCCCGGCGCCACGCCAGGCCTCGGCGCAGGCGATCACGCAGTACTCGGCGCGGGTGGCGGTCATGGCGTCCCCTCCCGGAGGTACCGCGCGGCGAACTCCGGCCAGGGCGTGCGGGCGTACTCCTTCTGTACGGCCTCGTCCCTGCCGTAGTCGGGCGCGCAGGACGTGAAGCGGGCGCCGCCGGGGGCCTCGATCACCCCGGTGACGCTGTGCCGTTGGATCAGCAGCGTCTGAGGCGCCCCCTCCTTCGCCAGTTCCGCTGTGTCGACGATCCGTTCGCAGGAGACGTAGGCCGTGTCCGCCGCCTCGCAGAACAGGTCGTCGAAGTAGGGGTCGGGGCCCAGGTACTGGCCGTTGCCGAGACGGTCGGCGCGGTTGACGTGGACCAGGGCCGCGTCGAGGCGGAGGGCCGGCGCGGCGACGAAGGTCTCGCCGTCGTCGTACGGCGAAGTGACCGTCCGCAGGCCCGGGTTGACCCGCATGACGTCCGAACCGACGGCGGTGCGCACCGGCAGGAACGGCAGCCGGTTGGCGGCCGCGCGCAGTCCCCACAGGAACATCGCCTCGTCGAGTTCGGTCAGTTCGAGGCCGCCGCGCTCGCGGGCCGCGCGGTAGTGCGGTTCGAGGGGGATCGAGTCGAGGGTGACGAAGGGGGCGACCAGGCGGCGGATCCGGCCGGCGGCGGCCAGCATGCCGACGTCGGGGCCGCCGCAGGAGACGACCGTCAGATCGGTGATCCCGGCCCGGAGCACTGCCTTCACCAGGGCCATCGGCTTGCGGCGGGAGCCCCAGCCGCCGATGCCGAGGGTCATGCCGTCGCCGAGCCGGGAGGCGACCTCGTCGGGGGTCATGGTCTTGTCGGCCACCTCAGTCACCGTCCTCCGCGCGGGACCCGAAGGCGTCCCGCACCCGGGCGCCCACGCCGCTGACGCTCGCCTCGTAGGTGAAGCCCTGCTCGTAGCGGTAGGCGCGGTGGACGTCGACGGGGTCGATGCCGTTGATGGCCGCCTTGGCCAGGCGCAGCAGCTCGCCGTCCTTGGCCGCGATGTCGCCGGCCAACTCCAGCGCCGCCTGGCGAAGTTGTTCGCGCGGCACGACCCGCCACACCGAGCCGTGCCGGTGCAGCTCGGCGGCGGTCGCGGTGCGGGAGGTGAAGTACAGGGTCCGCATGAGGTGCTGGGGGACGAGCCGGGCGAGGTGGGTGGCGGCGCCCAGGGCTCCCCGGTCCAGCTCGGGCAGTCCGAAGGTGGCGTCCTCGCTGGCCACGATCGCGTCGGCGTTCCCGACGAGCCCGATGCCCCCGCCCAGGCAGAACCCCTGCACGGCGGCGACGACGGGGACCTCGCAGTCGTACACGGCCGAAAAGGCCGCGAAGCAGGCCCGGTTGGCGCCGAGGAGCGCGTCCTGGCCGCGGCTCTGGATCTCCTTGATGTCCACGCCCGCGTTGAACCCCCGGCCCGCGGCGGCCAGGACCACACACCGTGTCCCCGGGTCGCGGCCGGCCGCGCGGATCGCGTCGGCGAGCGCGAACCAGCCGGTCACCGGCAGGGCGTTGACGGGTGGATGGTCGACCGTGACGAGACGGATCCCCTTTTCCGGGGACGAGGTGGAGACACTCATGGGCGCATCAGCTACCTTCCACCTAACGTTTGTTAGGTGGAAGGTAGCAGCGGATGGAGCTCAACGGAAAGCTCGCCGTCGTCACCGGCGGCACGCGCGGCGTCGGCGCCGGCATCGCCCGCGCCTTCGTCGAGGCGGGGGCGGAGGTGGTGGTGTGCGCGCGCAAGGCGCCGGAAGTGCCGCTTGAGGGAACCGAGTTCAGGGCGCTGGACGTGCGGGACTCCGCGTCGGTGGGCCGCTTCTTCGCTGAACTCCCGCGGCTGGACGTGCTCGTGAACAACGCGGGCGGCACCCCGTACCGGCTGCTCGCCGAGGCGGACGCCGAGCGGCACGCGCGCGTGCTGGAACTGAACCTCACCGCCCCGCTGACGGTCTCGCTCGCCGCGTATCCGCTGCTGCGGCGGGCCCGGGGGAGCGTGGTGATGATCGGCAGCGTCAGCGGCGGCCGGCCCTCGCCGGGCTCGGCCGCGTACGGGGCGGCGAAGGCGGGCCTGGAGAGCCTCGCACGCTCGATGGCGGTGGAGTGGGCGCCGGAGGTCCGCGTCAACACGCTGGTGGTCGGGATGGTCCGCACCGAGCTGGCGCATCTGCACTACGGCGACGAGGAGGGCGTGGCCGCGGTGTCCCGCACGGTCCCGCTCGGGCGGCTGGCCGAGCCGGCGGACGTGGGCGCGGCGGCGGTGTTCCTCTCCTCGGCAGCGGCCGCCTATGTCACGGGGGCGAACCTCGCGCTGCACGGCGGCGGGGAGCGGCCTGCCTTTCTGGCCGCGGCGGGGCGGGGATCGGCAGCGGATGCGGGGCTTGGGCTGGTGCGGGGTTCGGCCAGTGATGCGGGGCTTGGGCTGGTGCGGGGTTCGGCCAGTGATGCGGGGCTTGGCAAGTGATGCGGGAATCGACACCTGATGCGGGACTCGCCGACTGACGCGGGAATCGGCAACTGCTGACCAAGGGAGCTGAGATGACCGGAATCTGCGACGGGCGGGTCGTCGTCGTCACCGGTGCGGGCCGGGGCCTGGGCCGCGCCCACGCGCTCGCCTTCGCGGCGGAGGGGGCGCGAGTGGTCGTGAACGACCTGGGCGTCGGTCTGGACGGCACCGGCACCCCGGGTGCGGACGGCCCGGCGGCTCGGGTGGTCGCGGAGATCCGGGACGCGGGGGGCGAGGCGGTGGCCCACGGCGGCGACATCGCGACGTCGCAGGGAGCGGCCTCGCTGATCCGTACGGCTCTGGAGACCTATGGGCGCCTGGACACGCTGGTCAACAACGCCGGGTTCCTGCGGGACCGGATGCTGGTGAACCTGGACGAGGAGGAGTGGGACGCGGTGATCCGCGTCCACCTCAAGGGCCACTTCCTGCCCCTCAAGCACGCGGCGGCCCACTGGCGCGCGGAGGCCAAGGCGGGCCGCGTCCCGACCGCGAGGGTCGTCAACACCAGCAGCGGAGCAGGCCTGTTGGGCGCGGTGGGGCAGGGCAACTACAGCGCGGCGAAGGCGGGGGTGGTGGCCCTGACCCTGGTGGCGGCGGCGGAACTCTCCCGGTACGGCGTCCAGGTCAACGCCATCGCCCCGGCGGCGAGGACGCGCATGACGGAACGAACCTTCGCCGACACGATGGCCGCCCCCGAAACCGGCTTCGACGCGATGGCCCCGGAGAACGTGTCCCCGCTGGTGGTGTGGCTGGGCTCGCCCGAGAGCGCCGGTGTGACGGGCCGCGTCTTCGAGGCGGAGGCGGGCCGCATCACGGTGATGGACGGCTGGCGCAGGGGACCGAGCGCCGACAAGGGGGCGCGGTGGGGAGCGGGGGAGGCGGGGGGGACGGTACGCAAGCTGCTGGGGGAGGCGGAACAACCTCTGCCGGTGTACGGGGGGTGAGTGCAGTTTCCTACGTGTCGCATTCAAGAACCGTCCGGCACAGCCCGCACCGAGCCCGCACCCTCCCCCGCACCGGCACCCGAATCCGCTGATGGCACGTCGGGCAGGGGAACGACACCCGCAACCCCCCACCATCCGGGCTGAACGTGTACGGCGCTCCCGGCGCCGGCCCGCCCGCGTGCCGCCGGTCCCGCGCGTACCGCCGCCGCCCCGCCCACCCCGCCGCCGTCAGCGGAGGCTGCTGCTCATCGCGCCGCGCCTCCGCGAGGCCCTTGCCGTACGCCGTGTAGGCCTGCGGACTGGTGAACCACACCGAGGGGTCCTCCCCGAACACCAGCGCCCGCTTGGCCAGCACGTACCCGAACTCCTCCGGCGTCAGATACCCCAGCTTCTGCGACGACGCCCCGTCCTCCCGGTACGCGTCCAGCAGCAGCCACCCGGCACCCAGGTACGTCGTCGCCGTGTCGGTCAGGATCTCGTTGTCCCGCGTGCCCGGGAACGACAGGTCCAGCCGGTGCAGGTACACATGCATGATCTCGTGCGCCAGCGCCGCCCCGATGTCCCGCCGATGCGTCCGGAACCGGTCGTTCAGCTCGACGAAGTACTCAGGTCCCGCGGCGAGTTCGACGTTCGCCGCATGCGTCATCTCGCGGAAGCTCACGATGATCCGCGCGTCCGGCAGCCGGTAGTGCCGCACCAGCTCCCGGGCCACCCGCTGGGTCCCCAGATACAGGTCGTCGGTGTCGCAGAAGGCGACGTCGGCGGGGACCACGCTGCTCGCGAAGGTCTGGATGGTGTCGTAGGACAGCCGCTTGTACAGCGCCGTGATCGCCGCCCGCACCGTCTCCAGGTGTGGGTAGCCGTGCTCGACCGGTCCGCCGTTCGCCACGTCCGAACCCCCAAGACGCCTGAACCCGAATCCACTCTACGGGGATGTGAGGGATATTTCCGCGCCTGGGTTCCATCGCCGGTACGTGAGATCCGTCCTTGTCATGCCCCCTCCTTGATCTTCATACTGCGGGCCGCCCAACCCCTCACGAAAGGACATGCGTTGACCCTTAACGCGCCCAAGAGAATCGGCGGCCTGTCCCTGGCCAAGAAGGCCGCGGCAGCCGGTGCCGTCGCCCTCGCCGTGGCGTCCCTCCAGCCGGTGAGCGCGGCCCAGGCCGCCGACACGCGCGTCGTAGGTGGAACGCCCGCGGCGCAGAACGAGTTCCCCTTCATGGTCCATCTCTCGATGGGCTGCGGCGGGGCGCTCTACAAGAAGGACATCGTCCTGACCGCCGCCCACTGCATGGACGGCTCCGGCAACAACACCAGCATCACGGTCACCGCGGGTGTCAACGACCTCAACTCCTCCGCGGCGATCAAGGTCAAGTCGAAGAAGGTCAAGGTGGCGCCGGGCTACGACGGCACCGGCAAGGACTGGGCGCTGATCAAGCTCGCCAAGCCGATCGACAAGCCCACGCTGAAGATCGCCACCACGGACCGCTACAACCGCGGCATGTTCACGATCGCGGGCTGGGGCGACACGCGGGAGGGTGCCGGCACCGGCACCACCAAGCTGCGCAAGGCCACCGTGCCGTTCGTCGCGGACCGTGTCTGCAAGCGTCACTACGGCAACCGTCTGGTGGCCAAGGAGGAGATCTGCGCCGGCTGGACGCGCGGCGCGATCGACACCTGCCAGGGTGACTCCGGTGGCCCGATGTTCCGCAAGGACGACGCCGGCAAGTGGATCCAGGTCGGCATCGTCAGCTGGGGTGACGGCTGCGCCCGCGCGGGCGTGCCCGGCGTCTACACCCAGGTGAACACGTTCGCCGCCGACATAGCCCGGGCCGCGTCCGCCCTCTAGGCGCGCGGCCGGGAACAGGTGAGCCGCGGGCTCTCTCGGAGGAGGCCCGCGGCTCACTCATGCGCCCGCGCCCTCACACCCCCCGGCGGCAGGGGCCCACGCCCTCACACCCCCCGGCGGCAGGGGCCCGCGCCCTCACACCCCCCGCAGCAGGGGCGCCCGCGTGGACGCCTCCTCGCACTCCAGCACCCACACGTCGTTCTCCCCCTCGCGCAGCACCGGGCCCGGCACGAACAGCGCCGTCTGCGGCCCTGCCGACCAGTACCGGCCCAGATCGAAGCCGTTCACCCAGACGAACCCCCTTGTCCAGCCCGGCAGTTCCAGCAGCGCGTCCCCGGCTCCCCGGACGGCCACCGAACCCCGGTAGAGTCCCGGCGCGGTCGTCCCGTCGAGCTCCCGGAACGGCACCGCCGACACGTCGTCCAGGTCGTCCAGCCGCAGCCCACGCGCGCGTACGTCATGCAGATACTGCCGCTCGTGCAGGATCCCCCCGGTGATCCCCTTGGGCTCCCCGCAGCGCGGCCCGTAGTTGACCCGCCCCAGCGACTCCACCCACAGCTCCACGCGCGCGTGCCCGGCGACGGGCTCCTTGAGCCGCTCGTCCTCCTCGGTGAGCACCCCGGCCCGCTCCCCGTCGACGTACACCACCGCCCGGTCCCGCAGCCCGCGCGCGATCAGCGGATACGGCTGCCGCGGCCCCGGCACGGTCACCTCGTAGCGCACCAGACCTCGGTCGACGTCCAGCTCCTCGAAGGTCGGCGGCACGGGAGCAGACACCTCGGGGCCCCCACGCGCCTGGAGTACGGCCTTCAGCGGCGCCCAGGCGGTCAGGCGGGCCTCGGCGGGGGCGCCCAGCGCGGCGGGCGGCGGCGGGGGCTCGGGGAGGGGGCCCTCGGCGTACTCGGCGAGCACCTCGCGGAAGGCCCAGAACTTGGGCGTGGGGCGCCCGTACTCGTCGACCGGGGCGTCGTAGTCGTAGGACGTCACGTCGGGCTCCAGCGGCCCGTCGTGCAGCTCGCCGCCGCCCCGGTTGGCGCCCGCCCAGCCCGCGAAGCTGGTGCCGCCGTGCGCCATGTACAGATTGACCGAGGCCCCGCAGTCCAGGATCTCCCGCAGTGCCGCGGCGGCGTCCCGGGGATCCCGTACGACGTGTTCGGCCCCCCAGTGGTCGAACCAGCCGCACCAGAACTCCATGCACATGAGCGGACCGTCCGGCCGGTGCCGGCGCAGGGCCTGGAACGCCTCCCGCGCGTGGGAGCCGAAGTTCACCGTCGCCAGGACCCCCGGCACCGAGCCGCCGGAGAGCATGTGGTCCTCCGGGCCGTCCGAGGTGAACAGCGGGACCGAGACGCCCTCCGCGCGCAGCAGCTTGGCGAGCCGTTGCAGGTACCGCGCGTCGGAGCCGTAGCTGCCGTACTCGTTCTCGACCTGGACCATGATCACCGGGCCACCGCGGTCGATCTGCCGGGCGACCACCTGAGGGAGCAGCTCACGGAACCAGCGCTCCACCGGGCGGAGAAAACGCTCGTCACGCGTGCGTGCGTGGCCCGGCACCCAGTGCGGCAGCCCGCCGTTCTCCCACTCGGCGCAGATGTACGGGCCCGGCCGGACGATCGCCCACAGCCCCGCCTGCCGGGCCGCGTCCAGGAACCGGCCGAGCGCCGCCACGTCCCGGAACTCGCCGGGCCGGGGCTCGTGCAGGTTCCACGGCACGTATGTCTCGACGCAGTTGAGGCCCATCGCCCGCAGCATCCCGAGCCGGTGCCCCCACTGCGTCTCGTGCACCCGGAAGTAGTGCAGCGCGCCGGACAGCAGCCGCACCGGCCGCCCGTCCAGCAGGAAGTCCGTGTGCCCCACGGTGAACTCGCTCATGCCGCCACCCTCGCCTCTGGCGCAGGTCAGGGTCCATGGACAAAGATCGGCGCTGCTTGGACGAACGACAACCGGCACGACGACCGGCACGACCACCGACACGACCACCGACACGACGACCGAAGGACGGAGAGGGGGCCCGGATGTACCACACCTGGATGCGCTTCTTCACGCCCGGACCCGCCCACCACCGCCTCGGCCTGGTCTGCCTCGGCGTCGGCCTCCAGTACGGCGTCCTGCCCCCCGTCGGCCCGCGCACCCTCGCCCATCACGTCGCCGTGGTCATCAGCTCGGGCGGCGGCTGGTACCGCAGCCCCGACGGCCGCCGTACCGCCGTCTCCGCGCCCGCCCTGCTGTGGCTCACCCCGGGCGTCCCGCACCACTACGGCCCCGACCCCGCCACCGGCTGGGACGAGGGGTTCGTCGACTTCACCGGGCCCGCGACGACGACGTACACCGAACTCGGCTACATCGAACCGGACCGCCCCGTGGTGCCCCTCTCGGACGCCGCCGCCCCGCGCGGGGTGATCACCCGCATCGCGCGCGCCGCCCGCCGCGACAACCCGCTGCTGGAGGTCGAGACCGCGGCCGGCGTCCACGAGCTGCTCGTCGCCCTGCGCCGCGCCCGCGCGGACCTCGCCCCCGACGGCGACCAGGTCCTCAAGGCCCTCGCGCGGGACGCCTGCACCCCGATGACCGTCGCCGACCACGCCGCCCGGCACGGCATGACCCCGGCCGAACTGCGCACCGCCGTCCGCCGGGGCGCCGGATGCAGCCCCAAGGACTATCTCCTCGGCATCCGGCTCGGCCGCGCCAAGGAACTCCTGGCCGGCACCGAACTGCCCGTCGCGGCCGTCGCCCGCCGCGTCGGGTACGACGATCCGGCCTATTTCTCCCGCCTGTTCACCCGCCGCGTCGGCATGCCCCCGGTCCGCTTCCGCGCCCAGCAGGGCCGTACCGTCCCCGGCGGCTGGAGCGATCGGATCCCGCCGCCGGACGATCCGCCGATGATCGAGCGCGCCCCGGAGCCGTAGGGTGGTCGCCCATGACCACCAGCAACACCGGAACCGGTGACGTCGACCCCGCCGTCCGCGAGGAGCTCGCGCGGCTGCGCGACAGCATCGACAACATCGACGCCGCCGTCGTCCACATGCTCGCCGAGCGCTTCAAGTGCACCCAGCAGGTCGGCCACCTCAAGGCCGCGCACCAGCTGCCGCCCGCCGACCCGGCCCGCGAGGCCCGGCAGATCGACCGGCTGCGCACCCTCGCCGAGAACGCCAAGCTCGACCCGGCCTTCGCCGAGAAGTTCCTGAACTTCATCATCGCCGAGGTGATCAGACACCACGAGAGCATCGCCGAGACCGCCGAGAACACGGTCAACGGCGCCGCGTCCACGGCGAAGTGAACCACCGAGGGCGTGACACGGCCGCCCGCGGAGGGGCATGCTGCGCTGTGCACTCTTTGTCAGTCGACGGGCACACCCCGTCAGGGTCACGGACATAAGCTGGTTGTCCCATGCGGGAGGGACGTCGGGCCATGCCCTCGGATGCCAAGATCCTCATCGTCGACGACCACGAGGACACGCTGTACGCCCTGGAGAGCGCCCTGGCCCCCCTGGGCTACCAGCTCAGCCGCGCCACCAACGGTGACGAGGCGCTCAAGCAGGTGCTGCGCGGGCAGGTGGGACTCCTCCTGCTGGACGTGCGCATGCCCGGCGTCAGCGGCCTGGACGTGGTGCGCTACATGCGGCGCCTGGAACAGACCCAGCACATTCCGGTCATCCTGCTCACGGGTTTCGGTCAGGATCAGGAACTGACCTCCGCCGCCTTCGGGCTGGGCGTCGCGGACCTCGTGATGAAACCCATCGACCCCTGGACGTTACGCACCAAGGTCCGCTACCTCTACGACGCCCACCGCCGCCACCGCGCCCTGGAGCAGGAAGTGCGCGAACTGCGCGCCCTCGTCAAGGGCCGGAGCGACACCGGCGGGCCCGTCCTGCCCCACCCCGACCCCCGCGTCCCCTCCCAGCGCGACACCTCCGGCGCCCGCCCGGCGCAGGACCGGACATAGGCCGCGTACCGGCCCGCCCCTGTGACTTGTCAGTGCCATCAGGCAGCATGTCGTTCATGTCCGTACTGACGCGCAACGAAGCGCAGGCCCGTGCCCAGCTCCTCGACGTCCGCAGCTACACGATCGAACTCGATCTGACCACCGGGGACGAGACCTTCGACTCCCTGACCGTCGTCCGGTTCGCCACGCGCGCCGACGCGGACACCTTCGTCGAGGTCAAGCCCGCGGAACTGCGCTCGGTCACGCTCGACGGACAGCCCCTCGACCCGGAGACCCTGGACGGCAACCGGCTGCCCCTGAAGAACCTCACCGCCGGCGAGCACGAACTGCGCGTCGAGGCCGCCATGCGCTACTCCCGCACCGGCGAGGGCATGCACCGCTTCACCGACCCCAGCGACGGCGAGACCTACGTCTACACCCAGCTGTTCATGGACGACGTCCAGCGCGTCTTCGCCGCCTTCGACCAGCCCGATCTCAAGTCCGTCTTCGAGCTGTCCGTCAAGGCCCCCGAGGGCTGGACCGTCCTCGCCAACGGCGTCACCGAGCACACCGACGGCGTCTGGAAGGGCGCGCCCACCCCGCTGATCTCCACCTACCTCGTCGCCGTCGCCGCGGGCCCCTGGCACTCGGTCACCACCGAACACCGCGGACTGCCCTTCGGCCTGCACTGCCGCCGCTCCCTCGCCCCCTACCTGGACGCGGACACGGACGAGCTGTTCGAGATCACCAAGCAGTGCTACGACCGCTACCACGAGAAGTTCGACGAGCCCTACCCCTTCGACTCCTACGACCAGGCGTTCGTCCCCGAGTTCAACGCCGGAGCCATGGAGAACCCGGGCCTGGTCACCTTCCGCGACGAGTTCGTCTACCGCTCCGCCGTCACCGACACCGAGCGCCAGACCCGCGCCATGGTCATCGCCCACGAGATGGCCCACATGTGGTTCGGCGACCTCGTCACCCTGCGCTGGTGGGACGACATCTGGCTGAACGAGTCCTTCGCCGAGTACATGGGCTACCAGACCCTCACCGAGGCCACCCGCTTCACCGACACCTGGACCGACTTCGGAGTCGTCCGCAAGGGCTGGGGCTACGACGCCGACCAGCGCCCCTCCACCCACCCCGTCGCCCCCGAGGCCGTCGACGACACCGCCTCCGCGCTGCTCAACTTCGACGGCATCTCCTACGCCAAGGGCGCCTCCGCGCTGCGCCAGCTCGTCGCCTGGCTCGGCGAGAAGGACTTCCTCGCCGGCATCAACACCCACTTCGAGCGGCACAAGTTCGCCAACGCCACCCTCGCCGACTTCATCGACTCCCTCGCCGCCCACACCGACCGGGACGTCCACGCCTGGGCCGACGCCTGGCTGCGCACCACCGGCGTCGACACCCTCACCCCGCGCGTGACGCCCGGCGAGGACGGCACCTACACCCTGGACGTCGAGCGCACCGGCAGCCGCCCGCACCGCATCGCCGTCGGCCTCTACGACCTGGACGTCGCCGACGAGGGCCGCCGCCTCGTCCTGCGCGAGCGGATCGGCCTCGACGTCCCGCAGACCGAGCCGCAGCCCATCGGCAAGCGTCCCGCGCTGCTCCTGCTCAACGACGGCGATCTCTCCTACGCCAAGGTCCGCTTCGACCCCGAGTCCTTCGAGGGCGTCGTCACGGCCCTGTCCCGGCTGCCCGAGCCACTCAGCCGCGCGGTGGTGTGGAACGCGCTCAGGGACGCCGTCCGGGACGGTGAACTGCCCGCCGGCGCCTACCTGGAGACCGCCCGCACCCACCTGCCGCACGAGACGGACCTCGCCCTCGTCCAGGGCGTCCTCGCCTTCGCCTCCGCACAGGTCGCCGACCGCTACCTCGCGCCCGAGGAGCGCCCGGCCGCGCTGGCCACCCTCTCCGACCTCTGCCGCGACCTCATCCGCCGCACCGAGGACGGCGACCACCCCGGCCTGCGGCTCATCGCCGTACGCCACTTCATCGACGTCGCCGCGCACGCCGAGTCCCTCACGGCCTGGCTGGCCGAGGGCACCGTGCCCGGCGGGCCCGAGCTCGACCCCGAGCTGCGCTGGCGCATCCTGTCCCGGCTCGCGGTCCTCGGCGAGACCGACGAGACCGCCATCGCCGCCGAGCTGGAACGCGACCCGAGCGCCACCGGCCAGGAGGGCGCCGCCCGCTGCCGCGCGGCCCTGCCGGACGCGGAGGCGAAGGCCCGCGCGTGGGAGGCCATGTTCACCACGGACGACCTGTCGAACTACCTCTTCACCGCCACGGCCCAGGGCTTCTGGCAGCCCGAACAGGCCGATCTCTCACGGCAGTACGTGCCGCGCTTCTACACCGACGCGGTAGCCGTGGCGGCCCGCAGGGGCCCCGCCATCGCGGACGTGATCGGCCGCTGGGCGTTCCCCGTGTACGCGGTGGACGGCGAGACCCTCAGCCTGGGCGAGGCCTGTCTGCGCGACGGGGACCCGATCCCGGCCCTGCGCCGCAAGCTGGTGGACCAACTGGACGACCTGGCGAGGGCGTTGCGGGTGAGGCGGGCCTGATCCCTCTTTCGGGTTCCGAATCCCGGGCTTTTCGGACATGACCGTGGGTCGGCCTCCAAGCTGTTCTCATGAGCATGACGCCGCCGCTCGCCTCGGGTCCCGAAGGCCCCCACGCCCTGGGCCCCTTGCTCGACACCGTCCTTCAGGCGCTGGGGGAGGGGACACGGGCGCGCGGAGGGCCCCTGCCGGCCGGGGGCCCCTCCGAGGTGGCCGCGCAGGTGCGGGCCGCGCTGGGGGACGTACTGCCCGACGAGGGCGACCCGGACGCCCTGCGCCGCCTGGTACGGACCCTGGCGGAAGGCTCAGCGGACCCGGCGAACCCCCTCTGCGCGGCCCACCTCCACGGCCCGCCACTGGCGGTAGCGGCAGCGGCGGACCTGGCGGCAAGCGCCCTCAACCCGTCCCTGGACTCCTGGGACCAGGCCCCGGCGGCGTCGGAGCTGGAGCGGCTGGTGACGCAAGCCCTTGCTTCGCTGGCCTATGCCGCGCCCGCGGGGGCCGCTACGGCGTTGTCCGATCCGCCTGGCTGCGGGCAGTCGTACCCGTCGGACGGCCCCCGCAGCCAAACAGGCGGCACCCGGCAAGCGCCGGCGAGCGCACCCGCCCCCACGCCGGCCCCGACCCGCGGCACCCCGCCAGACGCCCTGGTCACCACCGGCGGCACCGAATCCAACCAGCTCGCCCTGCTCCTCGCCCGCGAAGCAAGTCCCGGCACCCGTCTCGTCCACGGCGCCAACGCCCACCACTCGCTCTCGCGCGCCGCCTGGCTCCTCGGCCTCCCCGACCCCGTCGTCGTCCCCGCCCCCAAAGGCACCCTCGACCCCGCCGCCCTGGACGAGGCCCTCACCCACCTCCCGGGCCCCCACCTCGTCGCGGCCACCGCGGGCACCACCGACGCGGGCCTGATCGACCCCCTCCCCGAGATCGCCGCCCTGTGCGCCCGCCACCACGCCCGCCTCCACGTCGACGCGGCCTACGGCGGCGGCCTCCTCTTCAGCCACCGCCACCGGCACCGGCTCGACGGCCTGGACTCCGCCGCCACCGTCACCCTCGACCTGCACAAACTCGGCTGGCAGCCCGTCGCCGCGGGCCTCCTCGTGGTCCGCGACGCAACTGACCTCCGCCCCCTCCACCACCACGCCGACTACCTCGCCGCCGACGACGACACCGAGGCCGGCCTCCCCGACCTCCTCGGCCGCTCCCTGCGCACCACCCGCCGCCCCGACATCCTCAAGACCGCGGTCACCCTCCAGACCCTCGGCCGCCAGGGCATGGGTCGACTCGTCGACCAAGTCTGCGAGCACGCCCAGGAGTTCGCCGACCTCGTCGACCGGCACCCCCGCTTCGAGCTGCACGACCGCCCCACCATCAGCACGGTCCTCTTCCGCCCCGCAGCCGCCACGGACGAAGCCGTCGCCGCCGTACGCCGAACCCTCCTCACCGACGGCCGCGCCGTCCTCGGCCGCGCCCGCCTAGACGGCCGGCTCTGGCTCAAGGTCACCCTCCTCAACCCCCACACCCGCCCCGACGACCTGGCGGCCCTCCTCAACCTCGTGGAAGGAACCACCCCCTGATGAGCACCACCCCCGACACCCCCCGCGACCTGGTCGGCATCGGCATCGGCCCGTTCAACCTCTCCCTCGCCGCCCTCGCCCACCCGCTCGCCGAACTCGACACCGTCCTGTACGAACAGCGCCCCGCCTTCGACTGGCACCCGGGCCTGCTCATCGAGGGCGCCACCATCCAGGTCCCCTTCCTCGCCGACCTGGTCACCCTCGTCGACCCCGCGAGCCCCTGGACCTTCCTCAACTACCTCAAGAGCCGCGACCGGCTCTTCCCCTTCTACTTCGCCGAGCGCTTCCACATCCAGCGCGCCGAGTACGACGCCTACTGCCGCTGGGTCTCCGAGAACCTGCCCGCGCTGCACTTCGGCCACCAGGTCGACGCCGTCCGCTTCAACCCCGAACGGGACGTGTTCGAGGTCGACTTCACCCAGCTCGACACCGACGGCGAGGCCGAGGCACTGGGCCGTACGTACACCCGGAACATCGTCCTCGGCATCGGCACCGAGCCGTACGTCCCCGACCCGCTCAAACCGCTCGTCGAGGCCCCCGGCGTACCCGTGTTCCACGCCGCCGACTACCTCGACCACCGCGCGGACCTGCTCGCCGCCGAGCACGTCACCGTGGTCGGCTCCGGACAGTCCGGCGCCGAGATCTTCCTCGACCTGCTCCGCACCCGCCCCGCGGGCCGCGAGGGACTGCACTGGATCGGCCGTACCGAGGCGTTCGCGCCCATGGAGTACTCCAAGCTCGGCCTGGAACACTTCACGCCGGACTACACCCGCTACTTCCACGCCCTCACCGAGCCCGTCCGCGACCGGCTCGTCACCTCGCAGTGGCAGCTCCACAAGGGCATCGACAGCGACACCCTCGCCGCCATCCACGATGAGCTCTACCGCCGTACCCTGAACGGCGGCTGGCCGGACGCCGTCCTCACCCCCGGCGTCCGCGTCCGCACGGCGGGCCGGGTCGCGACCACCAAGGTCGAACTGCACCTGGAGCACATCGAGCAGGACACCCGCTCCCGCCTCACCACCGACGCCGTCGTCCTCGCCACCGGCTACCGCGAGCGCCCCCTCGACCGGATCCTCGCCGGACTCGACCCCTACCTGCGCCGCGACAGCCGCGAACGCCCGCGCGTGGACGAGGACTTCCGCCTCGTCCTCGACCCCTCGGTCACCGGCTCGGGCTGCAACGTCTACGTCCAGAACGCCGAACTCCACACCCACGGCGTCGGCACCCCCGACCTCGGCCTCGCCGCCTGGCGCAGCGCCACCATCCTCAACGCGGTGACGGACAAGCAGACGTACCCGCTGCCCGCACGGACCGCCTTCACCACCTTCGGCCTGGAAACACCGCGGCCCCAGATCCCGCCCGCGCGCAGGCCACACGCGCTGACACCCCTGGCGGACGGGATCTGAGGCTCACTCGGCCGGGCCCAGAACACCGGCGGCCTAGAACACCGGCGTGCCGTCCCGGGTGAGCCTCCAGTCCACCGACGCGAAGTCCTTCGGGTCCAGCACGCCCTTCGCGGTGACCCACTCGGCGATCCGGGTGCGGATCTCCGTCGACTCCGACCACAGCTCCTGCGCCGAGGCGACATGCGGGAAGGCGCCGCCGCCGTTGGCCCGGTAGTTGTTCACCGCGAACACGAACTGCTGGGCGTCGTCCAGCGCGGCGCCGTTGTAGGTCACATTCCTGATCCGCGACCCCGCCGCCTGGGCGATGTCGATGTCGTACGACAGACCCGACACGTAGTCGTAGTTGTAGTCCGGGCGGCCGCTCGCGTTCGTCAGCTTCTCCACGTCCACCGCCGCACCGGCCGCCGTCTGCACGAAGTACTGCGCCGAGTACTCCAGGTACGCCTTGATCTGCGCGCCCGTCAGCAACTTGGCGACCAGCGTGTTGTCGTACACGTACAGGCTCGACAGGTCCCGGATGGTCACCTCGCCCGCCGGGATCTCCGAGGTCCGCGAGAACGGCGAGGCCTGCGCGATGACGGGCAGGGAGGCGTACTCCGTGCTCGCCAGCGCCGCCTTCACCACGTCCTCCTGGACCTTGGTGATCAGATCGATGATCGGGGCGTCCTTGTACCGCGCGTCCACCGTCGTCAGCGTCTCGGTCGCCGTGCCGACGACCTGGTTGACGTACGCCACGACCTTCTCGTGCTCGTCGTCGAGCAGCTTGGTGATCTCCGGGTCGTCGGCGACCGTCCTGGAGTCGCGCACGCTCGCCGAGACCGACTCCACCGTCCAGCGGCCCTTCGCGAAGACCAGCTCGATGTCGAACAGCGACAGGCGCTGCGCGTAGCAGAGCGGCTCCGAGAGCACGACCGTCCTGCCGGTCTGCTCGTTCGTCACCTTCAGCTCGACGATCTCGGTGTGCGCGTGGCCCACCAGGATCGCGTCGATGCCCGGCACCTGCTGAGCGACCAGCGCCGCAGAGTTCTCGATGTACGGCAGCTGGTCGCCGTAGGACGACGTGCCCGAAGAGCCGGAGTGGGCGGAGACGACCACGACGTCCGCGCCCATCGACCGCAGCTTCGGCACCCACTTCGCCGCCTGCTCCTCCAGGCCGGGGAAGGTCAACTTGCCCTGGACGTAGGCCTTGTCCCAGATCGCGATACCGGGGTTGGTCAGCCCGAGCACCGCGACCTTGACCGGCGGGGCGCCCTTCACGTGGAACTTCTTGATGAAGTACGGCGGGAACGCCGGCTTCATCGTCTTCGCGTCCAGCGCGTTGGCGCCGAGCAGCGGGAAGTCGCACTGCTCCTCGAACTTCCGCAGCGTCTCGATGCCGTAGTTGAACTCGTGGTTGCCGAGCGCCACCGCGTCGTAGCCGATGGCGTTCATCGCCTGCGCCATCGGGTGCACCGGGCCGCCCTCGGCGGTGATCGGTTCGACCTTGGCGTAGTAGTACGTCAGCGGAGTGCCCTGGATCGTGTCACCGGCGTCCAGCAGCAGCGTGTTGCGGCGGCCCTTCTCCTCGCGGACCTGCTCGACCAGGGTGGCGATCCGGGCCAGGCCCTTCGCGTTGCCCTTGGCGTCGGTGTACTCCGCGTCCTTGAAGTAGTCCCAGTTGAAGATGTTGCCGTGCAGGTCGGTCGTGCCCATGACCGTCAGGGAGTACCGCTTGGCGGGCTTCGGTCCCTTCCTCGCCTCGGCGGCCTCGGCCGCGGGCGCCGCTGCCGCGCCGGTCAGCGCGACCCCCGCTCCGGTCACGGCCGACTTCTTCAGGAACTTCCGACGGTTCAGGGGCATGTCGCGGTTCTCCTCGGGATGGTCCATGACGCGCGTAGATCCCGGACGTGGAGGCGGACCGACGCGCGTAGATTCTGACCCGAACATGGCGACGGGGAACAGGTCCGCGAGGTTGCGATCCGGTGACCTGGCCTGTGAGTTGGCTGTCCGCGCCCGCCCAAGCGGTGACACAGTGGGACGTATGACCACGCCTCCCGCACCCTCGCTCCCCTACGGCACCCCCGACGCCCCGCGGATCGCCGTACGCGGCGAGGCCCACCTCGAAGTCGACCCCGAGATCGGCCGCATCGGCATCACCGTCGCCTCCCGCGGCAAGGACCGCCGCTCCGCCCTGGACGACCTCACCCGGCGCAACACCGGCGCCCTCGAACTGGTCAAGTCCTACGGCGACGCGGTCGAGCGGGTGGAGACCGGCGCCTTCTCCGTCCGGCCCGAACTGACCAAACACGGCCGCGGCGAACGCGTCCGCACCTACCACGGCACCGTCCATCTCACCGCCGAGCTCACCGACTTCACCGCCCTCGGCGAACTCACCACCCGGCTCGCCGACTTGGAGCTCACCCGCGTCGACGGCCCCTGGTGGGACCTGCGCCCCGCCTCACCCGCCCATCGCCGGGCCCGCGAACAGGCCGTCCGGGAAGCGGTCCAGCGGGCCCGCGAGTACGCCGAGGCGCTGGACACCACGCTCGCGGCACTCGTGGAACTCGCCGACATCGGAGCCGAGGACGGCGGACCGCGCCCGATGGCCGCGGGGGCGCGGATGCGTTCCATGGCCTACGCGGAGGCCGCCGAGGACACCGTGGCCGCGCTCGACCTCGAACCCCAGCGTCAGCACGTCTACGCGGAGGTCATCGCGCGATTCACCATGCGGCCCCCGAGGCTGTAGTTCATTTCCCAGAAGAGGGGCAGCGCTGAGGCAACCGAATTCGCTCATCAGAGCGGCTGCCCGCACAATTCAACACTTGTCAATAGCCCTTCACGCAAAGGTTGTTGGTTGGTCATGCGGGGCCAATTCACTACCCGCCGGTAAGCCATAGGCTCGAAACATGCGCCGAGCGAAAATCGTCTGCACCCTGGGCCCCGCCACCGACTCGTACGACCAGATCAAGGAACTGGTCGAGGCCGGAATGGACGTGGCCCGATTCAACCTCAGCCACGGCGAACACGCCGAACACGAGGAGCGCTATCAGCGCGTACGCAAGGCCTCCGACGAGACCGGCCGCAGCGTCGGACTGCTCGCCGACCTTCAAGGCCCGAAGATCCGCCTCGGCCGCTTCGCCGAAGGACCGGTACTCCTTGAACGCGGCGACTCCTTCACCATCACCGTGGAGGACGGCGCCGAAGGCAACAGGGACCAGTGCGGCACCACCTACTCCGGCCTCGCCGGTGACGTCACCCCGGGCGAGCGCATCCTCGTCGACGACGGCAAGGTCTGCCTGGAGGTGACCCAGGTCGACGGCCCCCGCGTCCGCACGACGGTCGTCGAGGGCGGCATGGTCTCCGACAGCAAGGGCCTGAACCTCCCCGGCGTCGCGGTCTCGGTCCCCGCGCTGTCGGAGAAGGACGAGGCGGACCTCCGCTGGGCCCTGCGCACGGGCTTCGACGTCATCGCGCTCTCGTTCGTGCGCAGCGGCCGCGACATCGAGGACGTCCACCGCATCATGGACGAGGAGGGCCGCCGCCTCCCGGTCATCGCCAAGGTGGAGAAGCCGCAGGCGGTGGAGGCGATCGACGACATCGTCGCGGCCTTCGACGGCATCATGGTGGCCCGGGGCGACCTGGGTGTGGAAATGCCCCTGGAGCAGGTCCCGATCGTCCAGAAGCGCGCGATCAAACTGGCCAAGCGCAACGCCAAGCCGGTCATCGTGGCGACCCAGATGCTGGACTCGATGATCGACAACGCCCGGCCGACCCGCGCGGAGGCCTCCGACGTGGCCAACGCGGTCATCGACGGCACCGACGCGGTGATGCTGTCCGGCGAGACGAGCGTGGGCAAGTACGCCATCGAGACGGTACGGACGATGGCGAAGATCGTGGCGGCGGCGGAGGAGGACCTCCTGGCGAAGGGCCTGCCCCCACTGACGGACCGCAACAAGCCGAGGACGCAGGGCGGAGCCGTGGCGAGGGCGGCGGCCGAGATGGGCGACTTCCTGGGCGCGAAGTACCTGGTCGCCTTCACCCAGTCCGGAGACACCGCCCGCCGCCTGTCTCGCTACCGCTCCCCGATCCCCCTCCTGGCCTTCACCCCGGAACCGGCGACCCGCTCCCAGCTGAACCTGACATGGGGCGTGGAGACATTCCTGGGCCCGCACGTGGACTCCACCGACGCGATGGTCGACCAGGTGGACGAACTCCTCCTGAAATACGGCCGCTGCCAAAAGGGCGACACGGTAGTCATCACAGCCGGCTCACCCCCCGGCGTCTCCGGCTCCACGAACCTGGTCCGCGTCCACCACATCGGCGAGGACGACAGCCCGAAGTAGTCAGTGCTTGGGCCCGACATGGAGGTCGAGAAGCGCGACGGAGGCCTTCCTGGCGACGGAGATGTTGTACGGGTTGCCGTTGCGAGTGCAGTGCGTCCACTCGACACCGAGCCCGTCGAGGGTGTCGGTGCAGAGGCGGCGGAGGTCGTCGGAGACGTTGGTGAGTCGACGATGGCCCGCTGTCAGGGTTCGAGGATGATGGCGCGCTCGTGCTTCTTTCCCGGGCCGTGTTGAGGGAACAGGCAATGCAGGTGCTTCGAGTAGACCTTCACGTTGCGGCAACCGACCTTGCGGACGCGGCAGACGGAATTGCCGGGAAACACTGCGCGCACGGCCTTCTCGCAGTCGTCCATGAGTGGCCGTCACTGAGGCAGAGGCCCAACAGGTAGCTGTAGGCGGCCGCGTCGAGATCGCGCCCATCACAACGAGGGCATGGCGGACTGTGCCGTCCGGGGCCCTCGCCCCGCTTCGCCCGGTCCACGTGTTTCTCGCGGACACTCTCTGTGAGTGATCGCGACGATACTCAGCAAAAAGCGGATGTTCACCAGAATGTGGACATCCGCTTTCCTGTGGGAACCTTGGAATCCAAGGAAAAGTGCCCCAGGTGGGATTCGAACCCACACTGTCCGCTGTTTGAGAGCGGCCTCTCTAACCGGTTGGAGTACTGGGGCCTTGGAAAGGAAGGGAAAGTGCAACCCCTCGCGCACCCACCATACCGTAGCTAGGTAGGCTCTTGGGAGCAGCACCCCTGCCCCTGAACGAGGAGCCTTCGTGACCGCCCCCGAGTCGCCCCAGCCCGTAGACGCGCCCGACGACGACAAGTCGCACGTGCCTCCGCTGACGACCCGTGTCGTCATTGCCGAGGACGAGGCGTTGATTCGGCTCGACCTCAAAGAGATGCTCGAAGAAGAGGGGTATTCCGTCGTCGGGGAGGCCGGTGACGGTGAGCAGGCCATCGAGCTGGCCCGGGAGCACAAGCCGGACCTCGTCATCCTCGATGTGAAGATGCCCAAGCTCGACGGCATCTCCGCCGCCGAGAAGATCGCCGAGGAGAGCATCGCCCCGGTGCTCATGCTCACCGCCTTCTCGCAGCGGGATCTGGTGGAGCGGGCCCGGGACGCCGGTGCGATGGCGTACCTGGTCAAGCCGTTCAGCAAGAGTGACGTCGTGCCCGCCATCGAGATGGCCGTCTCGCGGTTCACCGAGCTGAAGGAGCTGGAGAAGGAGGTCGCCGACCTCACCCTGCGGCTCGAGACGCGCAAGCTCGTCGACCGGGCGAAGTCCGTTCTGCAGACCGAGTACGGGCTGACCGAGCCGGCCGCCTTCCGGTGGATCCAGAAGACCTCGATGGACCGGCGGATGTCGATGCAGCAGGTCGCCGAGGCCGTCATCCAGGACGCCGAGGAGAAGAAGGCCGGGAAGGCCTAGCTCCAGCGATGTGTACGACGAAGGCCCGCGTCCCCGGCCAGGGACGCGGGCCTTCGTCGTAGGGGATCAGTCCTCGCCGAGGTAGGCCTTGCGGACCGACTCGTCGTGGAGCAGGTCCTGGCCGGTGCCGGACAGGACGATGTTGCCGATCTCCATCACATGGCCCTGGTCGGCGAGCGAGAGCGCCGCCTGGGCGTTCTGCTCGACCAGCAGGATGGTGGTGCCCTGCGACTTCAGCTCGGCGATGGTCGCCATGATCTTCTGCATCATGATCGGCGACAGACCCATCGAGGGTTCGTCGAGCATCAGCAGCTTCGGCTGGGACATCAGGGCGCGGCCCATCGCCAGCATCTGCTGCTCACCGCCGGAGAGGGTGCCCGCGGCCTGCTTGCGGCGCTCTCCGAGGATGGGGAAGAGGTCGTAGGCGCGCTGGATGTCCTTCTCGATGCCCGGCTTGTCGTTGCGCAGGAAGGCGCCGAGGCGCAGGTTGTCCTCGATCGTCATGCGCGGGAAGATGTGCCGCCCCTCGGGGGAGTGGGCGAGTCCCAGCGAGACGATCTCGTGGGCGGGGTACTTCTTCAGCGACTTGCCGTTGAACCTGATCTGGCCGCCGACCGGCTTGAGGAGGCCGGAGAGGGTGCGCAGGGTGGTCGTCTTTCCGGCGCCGTTGGTGCCGATGAGGGTGACGACCTGACCGGCTTCGACGGTGAAGGAGATGCCCTTGACGGCCTCGATCTTGCCGTAGGCGACCCGGAGGTCTTCGACTTCGAGCAGTGCGGTCATCGGTCGTTCTCCTTGCCGGGCGCGGCGTCCGTCGTGGCGTCGGCCTGTGTCTCTGCCGCCTCGACTTCGGCGACCTCGTCGGCGCCGGGGGCGTTCTCGAAGGGTTCGCCGAGGTAGGCGGCGACGACGCGTTCGTCGCCCTGGACGGTGGCGCTGTCGCCTTCGACGAGCTTCTCGCCCTGGACGAGGACGGCGACGCGGTCGCAGAGGTTGAAGATGAACCGCATGTCGTGCTCGATGACGAGGACGGCGATGCCCTTGTCCCGGATGGCGAAGACGAGTTCCTCGGTGGCCCGGGTCTCCTGCGGGTTCATGCCGGCGGTGGGCTCGTCGAGCAGGAGCAGGCTGGGCTCGCTGGCCAGCGCCCGGGCGATTTCCAGCTTGCGCTGCTCGCCGTAGGGGAGGTTGCGGGCGAGGTGCTCGGACTTGGCCGCGAGGCCGACGAACTCCAGGAGTTCCATGGCGCGTTCGCGGGAGGCGGCCTCGGCCTTGTGGAAGCCGGGGCCGCGCAGGAGGGCGGACCAGAGGCCTTCCTTGGTGCGGGTGTGGCGGCCGACGAGGACGTTCTCCAGCACCGTCATGTTGGCGAAGAGCCGGATGTTCTGGAAGGTGCGGGCGATGCCGGCGGCGGTGACCTTGAAGGACTTGGGCGGCAGGACGGTGCCCTGGTGGCGGACTTCTCCCTCGGTGGGGATGTAGAGGCCGGTCAGGCAGTTGAAGAAGGTCGTCTTGCCGGCGCCGTTGGGGCCGATGAGTCCGACGATCTCGCCGCTGTTGACGGTGAGGTCGACGTTGCGCACGGCGGTGAGGCCGCCGAAGCGCATGGTGACGCCGCGTGCGTCGAGGACGGGGGTGCCGGGGGCGTCCGCCTTCGCGGTGTTCTGCGTGGTGGTGTCGGTAGTCATGGTGGTCAGGCCCCTGCCTTGCTGAGGACTGTGGGCGGTTCCGCCTCTTCGTGGAATTCGAGCTGGCGACGCCGGTTGGGGATGAGGCCTTCCGGCCGGAAGCGCATCAGCAGCACGAGCGCGACGCCGAAGGCGAAGAGCTGGTAGTCGCCGAGGAACTGGAGCTTGGCGGGGATGAGGTAGAGCAGGGCGGCGCCGACGAGCGGGCCGCTGATGGTGCCCATGCCGCCGAGGACCACGGCCGCCAGGAGGAACGCCGAGTTGGGCGGGACCACGTGGGCGAACTGGTACTGCTCGGGGGTCACGGTGTAGGTGACGTGCGCCTGTACGGTGCCGGCGAGGCCGGCGAGGGCGGCGCCGAGGGCGAAGGCGATGAGCTTGACGCGGAAGCCGTTGATGCCCATGGCCTCGGCGGCGGTCTCGTCCTCGCGGATGGCGACCCAGGCGCGGCCGATGCGGGAGTCGCTGCTGCGTCGGAAGACGACCACGACGACGAGGGTGATCAGCAGCATCAGCAGGAAGTAGTTGGAGAACCGGCCGATGGTGACACCGAGCATGTCGTGCGGCTGTCCGAAGTCGAAGCCCAGGATTTCGAGGTTCGGTACGGACGAGATGCCGTTGGAGCCGTTGGTGACGTCGGGTCCGGAGGTGCCGTCCATGTTGAGGACGGTGATGCGGAAGATCTCTCCGAAGCCGAGGGTGACGATGGCGAGGTAGTCGCCGCGCAGCCGCAGGGTGGGGGCGCCGATGATGACGCCGAAGACCATGGCGACGGCGGCGCCGAGGAGTGCGGACAGCCAGAACGGCAGGTGGAGGTCGAACGGCGACGAGGGGGAGCCGGAGACCATGGCCGCGGTGTACGCGCCTACGCCGAGGAAGGCGACGTATCCGAGGTCGAGGAGGCCGGCGAGTCCGACGACGATGTTCAGGCCCAGGGCGACGGTGGCGAAGATGAGGATGTAGACGCCGATGGTGGCGTACTGGTCGTCGGACTGGGTGAAGGGGAAGGCGGCGGCGGCGACGAACGCGCCGATCATCGTCACGGTGCGGTGCTTGGCGGTGATGGCCGAGATGCGGTTGACCAGTCCGGCCTTGGCGAGGGCGCCGAAGCCGAAGCCCGCGGTGATGAGGAAGCCGATGAAGAGTTCGTCGTACTCGGTGCCGATGCCGTAGGTGAAGACGGTGAGGCCGAGGGCGAGGGCCGCGACGATGACGAGGATCTCGCCGTAGGCGGGCAGGGTCCGGGCCGGGGCCTTGACGGGCCCGGTGGCGACGGCGGCCCGCAGGACGGTCAGGCTGTGCCGGCACTTGTGCCGGAAGTGCTCCCAGGCGGTGTCGTCCGGGTCGATGGGGTCGGGCGCGGGCCGCTCGAAGGGGAGGGCGAAGGCGCCGAGGAGAGCGGTGAGGGTGGCCAGGGCCGCCACGTAGCCGCCGGGTTCGAGGTTGACGACGCCGCCGAGCTTGGCGCTGATGGCGATGACGGTGTACCAGGCGGTGGCGAAGGCGCCGAGGGAAGAGAGCTTGATGGCGCTGTCGGCACCGGCGGGGGTGAGCCAGCCCAGGCCCTTGACGCCGTAGGAGGCGAGGCCGAAGAGGGTGGTCAGGGCGCCGCCGATGAGGACGAGGACCTGGAGGCCGCCGGGGTAGCCGTAGATGGTGAGCTTGCCGGGGAACTCCTCGGTCCACGTCCAGGCGAGGAAGGTGGAGAGGATGGTGAGGAGGCCGCCGCCGGTGGCGAGGGCGCGTCCGATGTGCGCCGGAATGCCGACCAGGCCGGTGGGGGTGCCGGTGGAGGGGGTGCCGGCGTTCTCGGGTGCGGTGGTCTGTGTGGTCATCGGTGTCACGCCCTGTCCGCGACGCGCTCGCCGAGCAGGCCCTGTGGCCTGAACAGCAGTACGAGGATGAGGAGTACGAAGGCCCAGACGTCGGCCCAGGACTGGCTGCCGAACTTGTCCATGCCGGGGATGTCGGCGATGTAGGCCGTGGAGAGGGATTCGGCGATGCCGAGGACGAGGCCGCCGAGCATGGCTCCGTAGATGTTGCCGATGCCGCCGAGGACGGCCGCGGTGAAGGCCTTGAGGCCGAGGATGAAGCCCATGCGGAAGTCGATCTGGCCGTACTTCAGACCGTAGGCGACACCGCCGACGGCGGCGAAGATGGCGCCGAGGGCGAAGGCGATCACGATGATGCGATCGGTGTTGACGCCCATGAGCTTCGCGGTGTCGGGGTCCTGGGCGGTGGCCTGCATGCCGCGTCCGGTGCGGGTCTTCATGACGAAGTAGCCGAGGATCGCCATGCTGATGGGGGCGGCGAGAAGCAGGAAGATGTCACCGGTCTGGATGGTGACGTTGCCGATCTCGAAGGGGCCGCCCTCGATCTGCGGGAACCTGATCGGAGAGTCCGCGTCGGGGTACCAGGCCCACACGGCCTGCTGCAGGGCCAGGGAGAGGCCGATGGCCGTGATGAGGGGGGCAAGCCGGGGTGCCGTCCGCAGGGGGCGGTAGGCGAATCGTTCCGCTCCCACGGCGACGGTGACGGCGACGAGTATCGCGCCGATCAGCATCAGGGGCAGGGCGATGGCCATGGAGGTGCCGTCGGGCAGGATGTAAAGGTAGACCGTGATGGCGCCGAAGGCCCCGGTCATGAATATCTCGCCGTGGGCGAAGTTGATGAGCTGGACGATGCCGTAGACCATTGTGTAGCCGATGGCGACCAGCCCGTACATGGATCCCAGTAGCAGGCCGTTGACCAGCTGCTGCGGCAGTTCGTTCACCGCATGTCCTCCGAGACTTCGGATGTCGAGTGGATGGGGGCCGTATGCGAGTCCGCGCGGGGCGCCTGGTTGTGCGGCGCCCCGCGCGGCTCAAGGGGTGGTGCGGGGGTGGGTCAGCCGGTGTAGGTACCGGACTTGACGGCCTTCCACTCGCCGTTCTCCACGGCGTACACCGTGAGCTGCTTGTTGGTCGTGTCGCCGAACTCGTCGAAGGAGACCTTGCCGGTCACGCCGTCGAAGCTGACGTTCTGGACCGCGGCGGAGACCTGGGCGCGGGCGTCGTCGGGCAGCTTGCCGTCGTTGTCCTCGACGACCTTCTTCACGGCCTCGATGATCGCCCAGGTGGCGTCGTAGGAGTAACCGCCGTAGGCCGCGTAGTCCTCCTTGTAGCCGGCCTCCTTGTAGTCCGCCACGAACTTCTTGGCGGAGTCCAGCTCCTCGATCGGGGCACCGACCGACGTGGCGAGGTCACCGGCGCTGTTGTTGCCGGCCAGCTCGATGAAGGTCGGGTCGAAGATGCCGTCGCCGCCGACCAGCGGGACCTTCACGCCCGCGGCCTTGATCTGCTTGCTGAGCGGACCGGCCTGCGGGTACTCGCCGCCGTAGTAGACGACGTCGGCGCCGGAGCTCTTCACCTTGGTGGCCACCGCGGAGAAGTCCTTGGTGTCCGGGTTGATGTGCTCGGTGCCGACGACCTTGCCGCCGAGCTTCTTGAACTCGTCGGTGAAGGTGGCGGCGAGGCCCGCGCCGTAGGTCTTCTTGTCGTCGATGACGAAGACCTTGGTCTTCTTGCTGTCGTTGTAGACGTACTGCGCGGCGAACGGGCCCTGGATGGCGTCCGTCGTCGAGGTGCGGAAGTACGACTTGTACGGGCGGGTCTTGCTGGTCTGCCAGTCGGCGCCCTGGGTGAGGCCGGGGCCGGTGTTGGCGGGGGAGACCTGGACCAGCTTGGCGTCGTCGAAGACCTTCTGCATGGACTCGGCGACGGAGGAGTTCAGCGGGCCGACGGCGCCGATGACGCTCTTGTCGGCCACGAACGTGGCGGCGTTCTGCTGGCCGGACGAGGGCTGCGCCTGGTCGTCGAGGGCCTTGATCTCGAAGGTGACGCCGTCGACGAAGTTGTCCTTGTTGGCCGTCTTGGCGGCGAGGTCGGCGGAGTTCTTGATGCCGAGACCCAGCGCGGACAGGTCGCCGGTGAGCGGGGCGTCGACACCGATGACGACCTTGGTGCCGCCGTTGCCGGAGTCCGAGCTGCCGCCGTCGTCGTCACGCGAGCCACAGGCGGTGAGGGTGAGTGCTCCCGCCGCCAGAGCGGCGGTGATGGCGATGAGCGAACGTTGACGCACGATCAGTCCTTTCCCTGGCGCGGCCCTTCCCTCTGGAAGCGGCCGAGTCGAGCGCTGGGCCGAAGTGACATTCCGACGGCGCGGTGACTGGGCGTGACTCTAAGCGTGTGAGGGGAACGTGGAGGAGTACCTGACGAAGGCTGTGACGCTCTTGTTATGACACGACGTAATGCAGAGCGGTACTGAGTGGGGGGAACTGTGGGATTCAGCCGGGTTCGCCCGGTCCGCATTCTGAGAATTCCCAGGCCCCGCACGTGCGCATCAGGCGTCTCAGGGGTTTTGGTGATTACCGGGATTTGTTGCTGCAGGCTACCTGAAGGGCCTCTGACAGATGCTGGGCGTAGCGTTCACCGGGGATGAAACTGTGCGTTTGTATTGCTCGCTTATTACGTAGGGTTACGTCCAGGAAAGGCAGCCCGGCGTTCCCGGGTACTTTCGCGCAATCCGCCACTCTCAGTGTGATGGTGATCTTGCGTGCGGAACCCGCCTCGGTCCGGAAAGGCGGCGGTGGCGACGAGGTCACAGTGAGCCCCGCGTAGGGCTGGGAGATCCGGGTCACGGTGACGGGCGGGCCGGACAGCACGCTCAGCAGCACGTCGAAGCGGAAACCGCCGGTCTCGGCCGGGTCGTGGGAGGCCGTCTCGCTCAGATAGAGGAGGTCGACGGCCTGGGAGGGGTACGGCGGGGGTGTGACGGCCGGGGGTGGGGTCGGGGCCGGCTGGGGCCGGGTGGCGTAGAGGTAGCCGCCGCCCGCGAGGAGGGCGGCGGCCACCGCCGACGCGAGGGCGGCGCGGCGGCGCCGGCCGGTCAGGCGCCGCCGGGCCACCGGACGTCCGTGCGGCGCGAACTCCCCTGTGGGGGAAGCCTGTTGCGCGTGCGTCCCCTCGCCCGGTTCGACAGGCCCGACGCCGCTCACTGCCACGGACCGTTGCTCGGGCCGCCGGTGCGGTACCACTCCACGCAACCCTCGTGAGCCCGGCGGTCGATCAGTTTCAGCGCGGCCTGCTCGCCCCGGCGCGCCTGCTCGGTGCGGGCGGCGTCGACCACCTCGCGCAGGATCTCGTACTGCCCGTTCGACAGCCCCATCGACTGGTAGTCGCCGTAGGTGTCGCCGTTCAGGACCTGCCGGGACCAATGGGAGACGAGGCGGGTGCACAACTCCTCGGGCGGTGTGGCCTGCGGGGACGGCGCGGTGCTCGGAGGGCTGCTCGCCGGGGTCCGCGCACCGGTGTCGGCGCACCCGGTGATCGCGCCGACGCCCAGCAGTGCCAGCAGCAGCGCCGTCCGCGCCCGGAGCGCCCGCGCCCCTCCCGTTGTCATGCTCCGACGCTAGGCGCTGTCGGGTGCGTTGGGCCAGAGGGGAGGGGCGGAAGCCGGGCGGGACGGGGCGGAAGCCGGGCGAGGAGCGGCGGACGCCGGGCGGGGAAGGGCGGAAAGCCGGGCGGGAGGCGGCAGTTGGGGCCGGATCAGGCGCCCACGGGTGCGCCGTCCCCCGGCCGCACGTCCCGCAGCAGGCAGGTCAGCCGGGCCGTGCACACCCGCTTCCCCTCCTCGTCACTGATCACGATCTCGTACGTCGCGGTGGAGCGCCCCCGGTGGACGGGCGTCGCGACCCCCGTGACCAGCCCCGACCGCACCCCCCGGTGATGCGTGCAGTTCAGGTCGACACCCACGGCGATCTTCGAAGACCCCCCGTGCAGCATCGACCCCACAGACCCCAGGGTCTCCGCCAGCACCGCGGACGCGCCCCCGTGCAGCAAGCCGTACGGCTGTGTGTTCCCCTCCACCGGCATGGTCCCGACGACCTGCTCCGCCGACGCCTCCAGGATCTGCACGCCCATCCGCGTCCCCAGATGCCCGGCCGAGAACAGCGCCGGCAGATCCACCCCGAGCGCCGCGTACTCGTCGATGACCTCTTGCGGGAACCTCACCTGCTGCTGCTCGCCCATGGGGCCAGACTCCGTTCGTCGACGATCCGGTCCAGCGTTCGCGGGATCCGGCACCTGAGCAAACGCTCAGTCGGTCGCCGATTGTTCCAGACGCACCACGACGGACTTGCTGGCCGGGGTGTTACTGGTGTCCGCGGTGGAGTCCAGCGGCACCAGCACATTGGTCTCCGGGTAGTACGCCGCCGCACACCCCCGGGCCGTCGGATAGACCACGACCCGGAACCCGGGTGCCCGCCGCTCCACCCCGTCCCTCCACTCGCTCACCAGATCGACGTACGACCCGTCCGCGACCCCGAGCCCCCGCGCGTCCTCGGGGTTCACCAGCACCACGCGCCGCCCGTTCCTGATCCCCCGGTAGCGGTCGTCCAGGCCGTAGATCGTGGTGTTGTACTGGTCGTGCGACCGCAGCGTCTGCAACAGCAGCCGTCCCTCGGGCAGTTCCGGGTACTCCACCGGCGCCGCGGTGAAGTTGGCCTTGCCGGTCGCCGTCGGGAACCGCCGCTCGTCGCGCGGCGCGTGCGGCAGGGCGAACCCTTCCGGCCGGGCCACGCGCGCGTTGAAGTCCTCGAACCCCGGGATCACCCGCGCGATACGGTCCCGGATCGTCGCGTAGTCCTTCTCGAACTCCTCCCACGGCACCCGGCTGTCCGCCCCGAGCACCCGCCGTGCCAGCCGGCACACGATCGCCGGCTCGGACAGCAACCGCGCGCTCGCCGGTTCGAGGCGCCCGCGCGAGGCGTGCACCATGCCCATGGAGTCCTCGACGGTCACCAACTGCTCGCCGCTGCCCTGGAGATCACGCTCGGTGCGCCCCAGCGTCGGCAGGATCAGCGCCCGCGCACCCGTGACCGCGTGCGAACGGTTCAGCTTGGTCGACACATGCACGGTCAGCCGCGCCCGCCGCATCGCCGCCTCGGTCACCTCGGTGTCCGGGGACGCGGACACGAAGTTGCCGCCCATCGCGAAGAACACCTTCGCCTTGTCGTCCCGCATCGCGCGGATGGCCCGCACGACGTCGTAGCCGTGCTCCCGGGGCGGCGCGAACCCGAACTCCTTCTCCAGGGCGTCGAGGAAGGCGGGCGCGGGCCGCTCGACGATGCCCATCGTGCGGTCGCCCTGCACGTTGGAGTGGCCGCGCACGGGGCACACGCCCGCGCCCGGCCGCCCGATGTTGCCGCGCAGGAGAAGGAAGTTGACCACCTCGCGGATGGTCGGCACGGAGTGCTTGTGCTGGGTGAGGCCCATCGCCCAGCAGACGATCGTCCGCTCGGAGGCCAGGATCATCCCGAGCGCCCGCTCGATCTCCTCCCGGGTCAGCCCGGTCGCGGTGAGCGTGCCGTCCCAGTCGGCGGCCCGCGCGGCGGCGGCGAACTCCTCGTAACCGTGGGTGTGTTCGCGGACGAACTCCTCGTCGACCGCGCCCTCGGTCTCCAGGATCAGCTTGTTCAGCAGCCGGAACAGCGCCTGGTCGCCGCCGATGCGGATCTGCAGGAACAGATCGGTGAGGGCGGCGCCCCTGAGCATGCCCTGCGGGGTCTGCGGGTTCTTGAACCGCTCCAGGCCGGCCTCGGGCAGCGGGTTGACGCTGATCACCTTGGCGCCGTTGGCCTTGGCCTTCTCCAGCGCGGACAGCATCCGCGGGTGGTTGGTGCCCGGGTTCTGGCCGGCGACGATGATCAGGTCGGCCCGGTACAGGTCCTCCAGCAGGACACTGCCCTTGCCGATGCCGATGGTCTCGTTCAGCGCGGAACCCGACGACTCATGGCACATGTTCGAGCAGTCCGGCAGGTTGTTGGTGCCGAACTCGCGGGCGAAGAGCTGATACAGGAACGCCGCCTCGTTGCTGGTGCGGCCGGAGGTGTAGAAGAGGGCCTCGTCGGGGGAGCCCAGCGCGGCCAGCTCCTCGGCGATGATGTCGAAGGCACGCTCCCAGGTCACCGGCTCGTAGTGGTCGCCGCCCTCGGGGAGGTACATGGGGTGCGTCAGCCGCCCCTGCTGGCCCAGCCAGTACCCGCTGCGGGTCGCCAGGTCGGCGACGGAGTGCGCGGCGAAGAACTCCGGGGTCACCCGGCGCAGGGTGGCCTCCTCGGCGACCGCCTTCGCGCCGTTCTCACAGAACTCCGCCGCGTGCCGGTGCTCCGGCTCCGGCCAGGCGCAGCCCGGGCAGTCGAAGCCGTCCTTCTGATTGACGCGCAGCAGCGTCAGCGCGGTCCGCTTGACCCCCATCTGCGCTTGCGCGATGCGCAGGGTGTGACCGATGGCGGGCAGGCCGGCGGCCGCGTGCTTCGGCTCGGCGACCTGCGGCGCGTCCTGTACCGGATCGCCCTTGGGCGGCTTCGTCGCCATCGCACGCTCTCCTTACGACTGCGTATGTGAGGTACGTCTCCGATCCTCGCACGTGTCAGTGACACCGCCCGCGCCCGGGTTCGGTCCGGGCCGGGAGCATTGCTTGCGCGCACCGCCCGGACCCCCGCGCATCGCCCGGACCCCCGCGCCCCGGCGGTGGGCCCCGACTGTCAGTGCGGCGTGGCAGGATCGGGGACGTGGCAGAGACAGCATCGAAGAAGACCGAAACGAACCCCGCCGGCGGCCGTCCGCGACTGATGCTCATGGACGGGCATTCCCTGGCCTACCGCGCGTTCTTCGCGCTGCCCGCGGAGAACTTCACGACCGCGACGGGCCAGCCGACGAACGCGATCTACGGCTTCGCGTCGATGCTGGCCAACACCCTGCGCGACGAGTCGCCCACGCACTTCGCGGTGGCCTTCGACGTGTCCCGCAAGACCTGGCGCTCCGAGGAGTTCACGGAGTACAAGGCGAACCGCTCCAAGACGCCGGACGAGTTCAAGGGCCAGGTCGAGCTGATCGGCGAGCTGCTCGACGCGATGCACGTCTCCCGCTTCGCGATCGACGGCTTCGAGGCCGACGACGTGATCGCCACGCTCGCCACCCAGGCCGAGGCCGAGGGCTTCGAGGTGCTGATCGTCACCGGCGACCGGGACTCCTTCCAGCTGGTGAGCGAGCACACGACCGTGCTGTACCCGACGAAGGGCGTCTCGGAGCTGACCCGGTTCACCCCGGAGAAGGTCTTCGAGAAGTACGGCTTGACGCCCGCGCAGTACCCCGACTTCGCGGCCCTGCGCGGCGACCCGTCCGACAACCTGCCGGGCATCCCGGGCGTGGGCGAGAAGACCGCCGCGAAGTGGATCAACCAGTTCGGCTCGTTCGCGGAGCTGGTGGAGCGCGTCGAGGAGGTCAAGGGCAAGGCGGGCCAGAACCTCCGCGACCACCTGGAGGCGGTCAAGCTCAACCGCCGGCTGACCGAGATGGTGCGCACCGTCGAGCTGCCCAAGAGCGTCACCGACCTGGAGCGGGCCCCGTACGACCGCAAGGGCGTCGCGATGGTCCTGGACACCCTGGAGATCCGCAACCCCTCCCTCCGGGAGCGGCTGCTGGCCGTGGACCCGGGCGCCGAGGCGGCCGAGGAGACCCCGGTCGTCGCCGCGGGCGTGGAGCTGGACGGCAAGGTGCTCGGCACCGGCGAGCTGGCACCGTGGCTGGCCGAGCACGACGACGCGCCCCTCGGTGTCGCCACCGTCGACACCTGGGCACTCGGCACCGGCTCGGTGGCCGAGGTCGCGCTGGCCACGGCGGGCGGCCCGGCGGCCTGGTTCGACCCGTCCCAGCTGGACGAGGCCGACGAGACGGCGTTCGCCGGCTGGCTGGCCGACGCGAGCCGCCCCAAGATCTTCCACAACGCCAAGGGCGCGATGCGGGTCTTCGCCGAGCACGGCTGGAGCGTGGACGGCGTCACCATGGACACCGCCCTCGCGGCCTACCTGGTCAAGCCGGGCCGCCGCTCCTTCGACCTGGACGCGCTGTCCCTGGAGTACCTCCACCGCGAGCTGGCCCCCGCCGCCGCGGCCGACGGCCAGCTCGCCTTCGGCGCGGACGACGGTGCCGAGGCCGAGGCGCTGATGGTGCAGGCCCGCGCCGTCCGGGACCTGGGCGAGGCCTTCGAGAGCCGGCTGGCGGAGGTCGGCGCCGCCGATCTGCTGCGCGACATGGAGCTGCCCACCTCCGCCCTGCTGGCCAGGATGGAGCGGCACGGCATCGCCGCCGACCGGGCCCACCTGGAAGCCATGGAACAGATGTTCGCCGGCGCCGTGCAGCAGGCCGTGAAGGAGGCGCACGCGGCGGCCGGACACGAGTTCAACCTCGGCTCGCCCAAGCAGCTCCAGGAGGTCCTCTTCGGCGAGCTGGGCCTGCCCAAGACCAAGAAGACCAAGACCGGCTACACCACCGACGCCGACGCTCTGGCCTGGCTCGCGGGCCAGACGGAGAACGAACTCCCGGTGATCATGCTCCGCCACCGTGAGCAGGCGAAGCTGCGGGTCACGGTCGAGGGCCTGATCAAGACGATCGCGGCGGACGGCCGGATCCACACCACCTTCAACCAGACGGTCGCCGCCACGGGCCGCCTCTCCTCGACCGACCCGAACCTCCAGAACATCCCGGTCCGCACCGACGAGGGCCGGGCGATCCGCCGCGGCTTCGTGGTCGGCGAGGGCTTCGAGTCGCTCATGACGGCCGACTACAGCCAGATCGAGCTGCGCGTGATGGCCCACCTCTCCGCCGACGAGGGCCTGATCGAGGCCTTCACCTCGGGCGAGGACCTGCATACCACGGCCGCCTCCCAGGTCTTCGCCGTCGAGCCCGGCGCGGTGGACGCGGAGATGCGCCGCAAGATCAAGGCCATGTCCTACGGCCTGGCGTACGGCCTCTCCGCCTTCGGCCTCTCCCAGCAGCTGAACATCGAGGCGGGCGAGGCCCGGGCCCTGATGGACGCCTACTTCGAGCGCTTCGGCGGCGTACGGGACTATCTGCGCCGCGCGGTCGACGAGGCGCGGGCGACCGGCTACACGGCGACCCTGTTCGGCCGCCGCCGCTACCTCCCCGACCTCAACAGCGACAACCGCCAGCGCCGCGAGGCGGCCGAGCGCATGGCGCTGAACGCCCCGATCCAGGGCACGGCGGCGGACATCGTCAAGATCGCCATGCTCAAGGTCGACGCAGCGCTCCGCGAGGCCGACCTGAAGTCCCGCATGCTCCTCCAGGTCCACGACGAAATCGTCCTGGAGATCGCCCCGGGCGAGCGCGACCGGGCGGAGGAGCTGGTCCGCGAGCAGATGTCCAACGCGGTCAGCCTGGACGTCCCGCTGGGCGTCTCGGTGGGCGCGGGCCAGGACTGGGAGTCGGCAGCGCATTAGAACGGAGAGGGCGGCGCCTCCCCAGGGGCGCGGGACTGTGCCGATACGCGGCTCCGCCGCGTGGGCGCGACAAGCCACAGACCACCCGCGCCCCTGAAGGCAGGACCGACCAGGCGGACGAGCAGGCGCCATCACTCACCTGGCCCCTGTAAAGACGCCCGACCCCCGAGGCGAAGCCACTATGCGGACATGGGCATACGCATACCCCGGCGCCACCGCCGGACGGCACCCGCGGCCAGCACCCCGCGCATCCCCACCGACGTGAGGGCGCCCCTGGCCACCCTGCTGCTGTGGACGGAGCTCATCCGCCGACCCCGACCGGCACCGCAGCCGGACGCCACACCCTGACCCCGAGGGCGTACACCAGCACCCCCACCACCAGACCCGCCCCCGCCCCGAAGCACAGGGTCGGGATCAGCTCCCAGGGCTTGGCACGCGACCCCCAGTAGGACCACCACCGCACCGCCCGCAGCAGCGCGAACACCCCGGCGCAGCCGAACAGCGCCACCGCGGCCACCCACCGGTCCCGTACCGAGAGCACCGGCACCGCGACCGGCCGCACGTCGCCCGGAGTCCGCCGTAGCGCCACCGTCACGAACACCGCGATGACGGCGGCGGCCACCGCCGAACCGCCGTACTGGAGGTACCAGTACAGCGGCGACCCCGCGATCTCCTCGCCGAGGACGGGGAACAGCCGCATCCCCCACCGGTCCAGGTGCGTGAACGCGTCCCACACGACATGGGTCAGCGAGCCGAGCACGGCGGAGACGTACCATCGCGCGACCAGCTCCGGCCGCACCCGCGCGCGGGGCGCACCGCAGCGCAGCAGCGCGGCCGGCCGGGCCTGCCGGGACGGCGGCAGCAGCGCCACCAACGGCTCGCGCACCAGCAGCCACAGCCCCACCAGCGCCCAGGTGAGGACCACGTCCACCGTGAACACCCCCGTGAAGGAGTGCGTGACGTCGCCGAACTCCATCGCGCCGGAGACGGCGCTGGCCGCGTAGTAAGTGAGATCGGGAGCGAAGGACCCGGCCACGAGCACGGCCGGCACCAGTGGGCCCCGGCCCGTTCCGTCGGTGCGGACGGCGGGCAGGACCGCCGCCGCATGGCTCAGGGTGAACGGCACCGCGGCTCCTCGCTGGGGAGTTGATCGACGCGCCCAGTATCACGCATGGCCAACTGGTGAATATCGGACGTGAACGGGTGCCCGAGGCGCGGAAGTTGTCGTAGGGTCACTTGGGTCGGCGCGCGGGGAGCGCGGCCGGCGGACAGACCGGGAAGGCCGTACGGACAAACGGGACAATCGTACGGACAAATACGGACGGGCTCGCGGCGGGATCATCCAAACGCCGCATGAGCGCAACCCCCGCGGCGGGTCGTTCGTCACAACAGGGCGACGGGACAGTCGGATACGGACGCTCGGGGCGTCCACGGGAGGGGTTCACTCTATGTCGGCGCAATTCGGCAGGAGGCTGTACAAGGGTGCGGCCACCGCCGCCGTGGCCGCGCTGGCGGTCGCGGCGCTGTCCGGCTCCCAGGCTCCCGGAGTGACGGTCGACGACCAGGGCAGACGGACCACCTCCGACGCGACGCCCACCCCCGACGTCGCCGCCTCCGACAGCGCGACCGGCAACTCGCCGTACTACACGGACCTGCCGCCCCTCGACAGCCCCAAGCCCTCGCCGAGCGCGGGCGCCGGGACGGCCGGCACCGACTCCGACTCCGGCATCCCCGCCACCGTCCTGGACGCCTACCAGCAGGCCGCCGCCTCGCTGCAGGACGCCAAGCCCGGCTGCAACCTGCCCTGGGAACTGCTCGCGGCCATCGGCCACGTCGAGTCCGGGCACGCCCGCGGCGGCCGGGTGAACGACGACGGCACGACGACCTCCCCGATCCTCGGCCCGCAGCTCAACGGCGTCGGCTTCGCGAACATCAGCGACACCGACGGCGGCGCGTACGACGGGGACAGCTCCTACGACCGGGCCGTGGGGCCGATGCAGTTCATCCCCTCCACCTGGGAATGGGCGGGCCGCGACGGCAACGGCGACGGGGAGAAGGACCCCAACAACGTCTACGACGCCGCTCTCGCCGCGGGCCACTACCTGTGCCGCTTCGACTGGGACCTGTCCGACCCGGGCGACCTGCGCAGCGCGATCCTCAGCTACAACAACTCCACGGACTACCTGAACACGGTCCTGGCGTGGCTGGAGCACTACCGCAAGGGCGTCGACGAGATCCCCGACGGCACCGGCACGATCCCGGACGGCCGCAGCGACGACGACGGCGGGGCGAACGTCTCGCCGTCGCCGCGGCCCGGGCAGACGCCGCCGCCGAGCACCCGCCCGCCGGCCAACGGCGGCACCACGCCGCCGCCTTCGCAGCCGCCCACGACGCCGCCGCCCACGACCCCGCCGACGACGCCTCAGACGCCCACCGACACGGTGCACCACCTGGAGGACGCCGGCACCGCGAAGCTCACCGCGATGGCGGGCGACGCGTTCGACGCGAAGGTCAGCACCCGGGCCGAGACCTCGGCCGGCAAGGGCGTCGGCAAGGTGCGGATCCGCTTCACCGTCGTCGGCGACACCGACGCCACCTTCACCGGCGGCGACAAGTACGCCACCGCGCTGACGGACAGCAGCGGCACCGCCGTGGCCCCCGCGCTCCAGGCGGGCGAGGACACCGGCGACTTCATCGTCCGGACCACCGTCGTGGGCCGCTCGATCACCGGCCTCGACTACACGGCCACGGTCACCGAACGCGCCGCAGACACCCTCGCCCGCACCGGCGAGCAGGCGCTGACCTGCACCCCGGGCGGCGAGTTCGCCGACCAGGTGGAGCTGAAGGCCACCTACAAGGGCGCCGTCGCCGACGGAGTCGCGGCCACCGCCACCCTCGTCAAGTCGGCCGAGGACCCGGCCGAGAACGACAAGGGCCCCTACTTCAAGGACGCCGACGGCACCGCCGTACGCACCCTGACCGGCCTGAAGACGGACGCCGACGGCCTGCTGAAGCTGCCCAAGCTGTACGCCGACGACACCACCGGTACGTTCCTGCTCCGCGTCACCACCGCGGGCGGAGCCACGCTGACGGTCGAGCTGACGGTGGCGGCGGCCGAGTCGCCGTCGCCGACTCCCTCCACGAGCCCCAGCGCGTAACCCCGTACGACCCAAACGGCGCTCCTCCCGGCGGAGGGGCGCCGTCGTCGTGTGCGACGTGTTCTCATCTCGCCCGCGCGTTGCTACGGTGCCGACGACCTGACGATGCATCAGGTCTCAGTTCCGGCACCCGGGAGGCCGTATGCGTGCCCTGATCGCCGCCGCGACCGGTCTCGCGGTCGCGCTGGCCCTGGTGTTCACGCTCACCGCGCTGGGCTCGCCGACGGGCGAGACCTCCCCGAAGCCGCTGCTGACGACGGTGCCCGCACACCCGTAACCGCCCGGGAGGGAGGCCGAGATGCGCCGCAAGGCCAGTCTGATCCTGCTCGCCCTGGCCGTCTTCTTCGTCACGCTGTCCCCGATGCTGCGCTGGTACGCCTTCCCGCGCCTGGCCAAGATCCCGGCGAACCAGTACCAGGACATGGTCCTGGAGGCGAAGGACGCCACCCTCCTCGACTACGGCACGATGCAGGCGCGGAAGGTCTCCAAGGTCACCATCGTGCAGACCCTCAGGGGCAACGTGGAGGCCTCGGAGAAGATCGAGGAGACGGCGGGCCGGGACGTGGTCGTGTGGGACGGCCTGTCCTACGTCCAGGGCCCCGACGGCGAGATGGTCTCCCAGATACCGGAGCGCTACATCTTCGACGCCCACACCCAGGAACCCGTCCACGCCACCGGCGAGATGGTCGACGGCGACCCCGTGCGCCGCGAGGGCATCGAGTTCAAATGGCCCTTCCTGACGGAGAAACGGTCCTACGAGTACTTCGACGCCCAGACCCGCACCTCCGCGCCCATCCACTACATGGGCACCGAGGACTTCCGGGGCGTCGAGGTCTACTACTTCGAACAGACCATCCCGTGGACGAAGGTGCCGTATCCCAAGAAGCTGCCCGTGGGGGGCGTGACCCCGGAGTCCCTCGACGAGACGGGCACCACCCGCTGGTACACGACCGTCCGCAAGTTCTGGGTCGAGCCGCTGACCGGCGCCCCCGTCTACGGCGAGGAGATCCACAAGGAGGAACTCCGCGGCGGCACCCTCCTCGGCGACCGCGAGAAGGTCACGGCCTTCGACGGCCACGTGAAGATGCGCGAGGACTACATCGACCACACGGTCGACCTGGTCAAGTCCAACCGCACCCTGATCGCGCTGCTGACGTCGTACCTGCCGTGGAGCTTCCTGGCCCTCGGCGTCCTGCTCCTGTCCCTGGCCCTGTATCTGGAGGCCAGGAGCCGCCGCCCGGCAGATCCGGAGGCGGCGGAGGACGTGCCGGCGGAGCCGGTGACCGCCTGATCCCCTCAGGCGCCGCCGGCCTCGCGCCGGGCCCGAGCCGCCGTGTGCCGGGTCGGCTCGGCGCCTGCCGGGTCCTCCGGCCAGGGGTGCTTCGGATACCGGCCCCGCAGCTCCGCCCGCACACCCTTGTAGCCGTCCCTCCAGAAGGACGCGAGGTCGGCTGTGACGGCGGTGGGGCGGCCCGCGGGGGAGAGAAGGTGGACCAGCACCGGGACGCCCGCCACCGTCGGGGACTCGTGCAGGCCGAACATCTCCTGCAGCTTCACGGCCAGGACCGGCTGGTCGGGGTTCGTGTAGTCAATGCGGATTCTGGACCCGCTGGGGACCGTCAGCCGCTCCGGCGCCAGCTCGTCCAGGCGTGCGGCCTCGCCCGACGCCCAGGGCAGGAGACGGCCGAGCCCCGACCCGGCGTCGATCCGGGCCAGGTCCGCCCGCCGCCGGGCACGGCTCAGCTCCGGTTCCAGCCATTCGTCCACGCGCGCGTGCAGGGCGGCGTCGGACACGTCGGGCCACGGTTCGCCGACCCGCTGTCGCAGAAACGCCAGCCGCTGCCGCAGCACGACAGCCTCCGGCGACCACCGCAGCAGGCTCAGCCCCTCCCGTCGCAGGCCTTCCAGCAGGGCGTCGCGTACGAGGGAGGCGTCGGGGTTCTTCAGGGGGCGTGCCGCCAGCTCGATCGCGCCGAGGCGTTCCACCCGGCGCGCGACCACGTCGCCGTCGGCCCAGTGGACCTCCTCACCCTCGGAGTACAGCGGGGCCGCCGCCTTCCGGGCCGTCTCCTCCTCCACCACCGCGGCGAGCCGCACGCGCGCGTGCCCCTTGCCCACGGGCCGGTCCGCCGCGGCGACGGCGATCCAGGGGGCACCGTGCAGGGGCGAGCCGTCGGGGAGGTCGGCCCTGGTGCCCGAGGCCATGAGATAGGAGCCGCCCTCGAACTTGGCGACGCGCTCGGGGAAGGCCAGCGCGGCGACGACGCCGGCGAGCCGGTCTGCGGACAGGGCCGTGCCGTGGCCGGGGGTGCCGGATCCGGCCTCGGTGTCCGCCGGCGACCGGCGGTCCTGGGCCGGCGGGCGGGAACCCTCCGCGGCGGAGCGCAGCCGCCGGACCTCGCCACGCCACCGCCCCGCGTAGGCGTCACCCCCGTGCCGGGCAGCCCGCAAGGCCGCCGCCAGGTCGACGCCGTACTCCCGCGGCGCCTCCTCCGACAGCAGTGCCACCACCTCGGCCCCCGCCCCGGACGTGTCCAGCAGGGCCCGTCCCAGCCGCGGGTGCACCCCGAGCCGGGCCAGCCTCAGCCCCCGTTCCGTGGCCCGCCCCTGGGAATCCACGGCTCCCACCGCCGCCAAGGCGGCACGCGCCGCCGCCATCGCCCCCGCCGGCGGCGCGTCCAGCAGTGCCAGGCCGGCCGCCGCCGGGTCGCCCCAGCACGCCACCTGGAGCGCGAACGCCGTCAGGTCCGCCACCTTGATCTCGGGGGAGGGGAAGCGCGGCAGACGGATGTCCTCCGCCTCCGTCCAGCAGCGGTACACCGTCCCGGCCGCCTCACGTCCGGCCCGGCCCGCCCGCTGGCGGCCCGCCGCCTGCGACGCCCGTACCGTCGTCAGGGCGCTCAGCCCGCGCGCGTGGTCGACGCGTGGCTCCCGCGCGAGGCCCGAGTCGACGACCACACGGACGCCGGGGACCGTCAGGGAGGACTCCGCCACGGAGGTCGCCAGAACCACCCGGCGGCCCGTGGCAGGGGACAGCACCGCGTCCTGCACCGCCGCCGGGGCCCGGCCGTGCACCTGGAGCACCTCGACCTCGCCCAGGCCGCCCAGCTGTCCCGCCACCCGCGCGATCTCGCCGACGCCCGGCAGGAAGCAGAGCACGTCCCCGTCCCGCTCGGCCAGCGCCCTGCGCACCACCGACGCCACATGCGTCAGCAGCGCCGGGTCCACCCGCATCCCGTGCGGCGGCCGTACCGGTCGCGCGGGCGGCGCCCAGACGGTCTCCACCGGGTACGAGACGCCCTCCGCCTCGACCACCGGCGCGCCGCCCAGCAGCCCGGCCCAGCCCGCCGCGTCCGTCGTCGCCGACGCGGCCAGCAGCCGCAGCTCCGGGCGCAGCGCCTGCCGTACGTCCCACAGGAAGGCCGCCGCCGTGTCCGCGTCCAGATGGCGTTCGTGGCACTCGTCCAGCACGACGGCGTCCACGCCCGCCAGCTCCTGGTCCCGCTGCAGTCGCTGCAGCAGCACACCCGTCGTGACGACCTCCACGCGTGCGTCCCGTCCCACCACGCGCTCACCGCGCACGGTGTAGCCGACGCTCTCGCCGACCTTCTCGCCCAGCAGCCACGCCATCCGCCGGGCGGCGGCGCGGGCGGCGATCCGGCGGGGCTCGGCGACGACGACGCGCCGCGCGGGCCCTTCGCCGAGCAGCCCGGCCAGCGCCGGCGGGACGAGGGTCGTCTTGCCGGTGCCCGGCGGCGCCACCAGGACGGCGGTGCCGTGGGAGTCCAGGGCCTCGGTCAGGCTGGGCAGGGCACTGCGTACGGGAAGGGCGTCCAGGGCGTCGTAGCGGATCACGCACCTAGTGTCGTACGACGGCGAAAACGCCCTCCACGCGCGCGTGCTCTCAGTCCCGCTCGCGCGCGTGCCCTCAGTCCCGCTCGCAGACGAAGATCGCCGTCCCCGGGATCAGGTTGCCGCGCAGCGGGGACCAGCCGCCCCACTCCGCCGTGTTCCAGGCCGGCCACTCCGGCTCCACCAGGTCGACCAGGCGGAAGCCGCCGGCGACCACGTCACGGACCCGGTCGCCGATGGTGCGGTGGTGTTCGACGTAGACCGCTTCGCCGTGCTCGTCCTGCTCGACGTATGGCGTGCGGTCGAAGTAGGAGGCGGACACGGACAGGCCCTCGGGGCCGGGCTCGTCGGGGAACGCCCAGCGGACCGGGTGGGTGACGGAGAAGACGAACCGGCCGCCCGGGCGCAGCACCCGGCGCACCTCGCGCAGCACCAGGACCGGGTCGGCGACGAAGGGCAGCGCCCCGTACGCCGAGCAGGCCAGGTCGAAGGAGGCGTCGGCGAAGGGGAGGGCGCCCGCGTCGGCGCAGACCAGGGGGAAGGCGCCGCCGATCCGCAGCGCGTGCTGCAGTTGGCGGTGGGAGAGGTCCAGGGCGACCGGGCGGGCGCCCTGCGCGGCCAGCCAGCGCGAGCACTGCGCCGCGCCGGCGCCGATCTCCAGGACGTCCTTGCCCTTCAGCTCCTCCGGCGGGCCGAGCAGCTCCGCCTCCACCTCGTCCAGGCCCTCGGGGCCCCAGACGAAGCGGTCGTCGCCGAGGAAGGTGCCGTGCTCGATCTGGTACTCGTCCGCGTTGCGGTCCCACCAGCCCCGGTTGGCCCGGGAACTCTCCGTGACGTCCGCGGCACGTCGGGTGGCCTCGGGCTCTGCTGCGGACTGCTGTGATCCGGGCTCTTGGATGATCGGCTCCCTCGTCGTACTCTTCCGTCCAACCCGTCGCGGCGGCCGTCACGAATGGGGCGCCATCACGCGCGCGTGGCCTCGTGAGACAGGTTTTGTGCCGGGTATGCGGCGATCCGCCCCGGGTGTGCGCCTTCGCGCATTGACCCTGCCCGGCTGCCCCCGTATGCTACAAGTTGCGCTGCGGGCCTGCGCACCTCAGACGTAGCAGGCTGCGCTCGCATCTGTTGTATGTCCCCTCGGTTGTCGAGGCGCCATCACCAGTTACTGGTGGGGCGCTTCCTTGGCTGTCCGGCTTCTTCAGAGCGATACGGGCTCCCGGCGTAGCAGTACCTACGACTTCAATGTCCGTACCGGAGCCCTTTCCCACATGACGAGCAGCACCGAGACCACCGCCACCACCCCGCAGGTTGCGGTCAACGACATCGGTAACGAGGAAGCCTTCCTCGCCGCTATCGACGAGACGATCAAGTACTTCAACGATGGCGACATCGTCGACGGCGTCATCGTCAAGGTTGACCGGGACGAGGTTCTCCTCGACATCGGTTACAAGACCGAAGGTGTCATCCCGAGCCGCGAGCTCTCGATCAAGCACGACGTCGACCCCAACGAGGTCGTCGCCGTCGGTGACGAGATCGAAGCCCTTGTTCTCCAGAAGGAGGACAAGGAAGGCCGCCTGATCCTCTCGAAGAAGCGCGCCCAGTACGAGCGTGCCTGGGGCACCATCGAGAAGATCAAGGAAGAGGACGGCATCGTCACCGGTACCGTCATCGAGGTCGTCAAGGGTGGTCTCATCCTCGACATCGGCCTCCGCGGCTTCCTCCCGGCCTCCCTGGTCGAGATGCGCCGCGTCCGCGACCTCCAGCCCTACGTGGGCAAGGAGCTCGAGGCGAAGATCATCGAGCTGGACAAGAACCGCAACAACGTGGTCCTGTCCCGCCGTGCCTGGCTGGAGCAGACCCAGTCCGAGGTCCGCCAGACGTTCCTCACCACCCTCCAGAAGGGTCAGGTCCGTTCCGGCGTCGTCTCCTCGATCGTCAACTTCGGTGCCTTCGTGGACCTGGGTGGCGTCGACGGTCTGGTCCACGTCTCCGAGCTGTCCTGGAAGCACATCGACCACCCGTCCGAGGTTGTCGAGGTCGGCCAGGAGGTCACCGTCGAGGTTCTCGACGTCGACATGGACCGCGAGCGTGTCTCCCTGTCGCTGAAGGCGACCCAGGAAGACCCGTGGCAGCAGTTCGCCCGGACCCACCAGATCGGTCAGGTCGTCCCGGGTAAGGTCACCAAGCTGGTTCCGTTCGGTGCGTTCGTCCGCGTGGACGAGGGTATCGAGGGTCTGGTCCACATCTCCGAGCTGGCCGAGCGCCACGTGGAGATCCCGGAGCAGGTCGTCCAGGTCAACGACGAGATCTTCGTCAAGGTCATCGACATCGACCTCGAGCGCCGCCGCATCAGCCTCTCGCTGAAGCAGGCCAACGAGTCCTTCGGTGCCGACCCGGCCTCGGTCGAGTTCGACCCGACCCTGTACGGCATGGCCGCGTCCTACGACGACCAGGGCAACTACATCTACCCCGAGGGCTTCGACCCCGAGACCAACGACTGGCTCGAGGGCTACGAGACCCAGCGCGAGGCGTGGGAGACCCAGTACGCCGAGGCGCAGCAGCGCTTCGAGCAGCACCAGCAGCAGGTCATCAAGAGCCGCGAGGCCGACGCCGCTGCCGCTGCCGAGGGCGGCGACGCCGCGGGTGCGGCTCCGGCCGCGTCCGGTGGTGGCTCGTACTCCTCCGAGGGTGCCGACAACAGCGGTGCGCTGGCCTCGGACGAGGCGCTCGCCGCGCTGCGCGAGAAGCTGGCCGGCGGCCAGAGCTGAGCCGACGCTCACTGAGCAGTAGCTCCTGACAGAGGGCCGTACCTTTCGGGGTGCGGCCCTTTGGCATGCCGTCCTTCGGCAGTTCCCCGCGCCCCTGGCGGAGTTGATCCTCCCCCGTTTCATGATCCGGGGAATGGCCCTGATCCCCTCCGCGTTGTCACGTATGAACACGAGGAGGAGCGGTCACTGTGCTTGATCCGCAGGGTTTGTACGCATGGGAGCCGAAGGGCCTGGCCGTCGTCGACATGGCGCTCGCCCAGGAGTCGGCCGGCCTTGTCATGCTCTACCACTTCGACGGATACATCGACGCGGGCGAGACCGGCGACCAGATCGTCGACCGGCTGCTCGACTCGCTGCCCCACCAACTCGTCGCCCGCTTCGACCACGACCGGCTCGTGGACTACCGGGCGCGCCGCCCGCTGCTGACGTTCAAGCGCGACCGCTGGGCCGACTACGAGGTGCCGGCCATCGAGGTACGGCTCGTCCAGGACGCCACCGGCGCCCCCTTCCTGCTGCTCTCCGGACCCGAGCCGGACGTGGAGTGGGAGCGCTTCGCCGCCGCCGTCCAGCAGATCGTGGAACGGCTCGGCGTCCGGCTGTCCGTGAACTTCCACGGCATCCCCATGGGCGTCCCGCACACCCGGCCCGTCGGCCTCACCCCGCACGGCAACCGCACCGACCTGGTCCCGGGCCACCGCAGCCCGTTCGACGAGGCCCAGGTGCCGGGCAGCGCCGAGTCGCTGCTGGAGTACCGCCTGATGGAGGCCGGGCACGAGGTCCTCGGCGTCGCCGCGCACGTGCCGCACTACATCGCCCGCTCGCCCTACCCCGACGCCGCCCTGACCGTCCTGGAGGCCATCACGGCCGCCACCGGCCTGGTCCTCCCGGGCATCGCCCACGCCCTGCGCACCGACGCCCACCGCACCCAGACCGAGATCGACCGCCAGATCCAGGAGGGCGACGAGGACCTGGTGGCCCTGGTCCAGGGCCTGGAGCACCAGTACGACGCGGCGGCGGGAGCGGAGACGCGGGGCAACATGCTCGCCGAGCCGGTCGACATCCCGTCGGCGGACGAGATCGGGCTCGAGTTCGAGCGGTTCCTGGCGGAGCGGGAAGGCGACAACTGACGCGAGCACGGCAGGCTCTATCCTCGGCGCATGCTGAAAGTAGGCCTGACCGGCGGCATCGGGGCCGGCAAGAGTGAGGTGTCGCGACTCCTCGTCGCGTGCGGGGCCGTGCTGATCGACGCGGACCGCATCGCGCGGGAGGTCGTGGCGCCGGGCACGCCCGGACTCGCCGCGGTCGTGGACGCCTTCGGCGCCGACGTCCTCGCGGCGGACGGGAGCCTGGACCGGCCCAGGCTGGGCTCCATCGTCTTCGCCGACCCGGACAGGCTCGCCGTGCTCAACTCGATCGTGCACCCCCTGGTCGGCGCCCGCTCCCGGGAGTTGGAGCAGGCGGCCGCCGAGGACGCCGTGGTGGTGCACGACGTTCCGCTGCTGACGGAGAACGGACTGGCGCCTCTGTACGACGTCGTGGTCGTCGTCGACGCGAGCACCGAGACCCAGCTCGACCGGCTGGTGCGGCTGCGCGGGATGAGCGAGGCCGACGCCCGCGCGCGGATGGCGGCTCAGGCCACGCGTGAGAAGCGCCGGGAGATCGCCGACATCGTCATCGACAACGACGTACCGCTCGAAGAGCTGCGGCGGCGGGTGCGGGAGGTCTGGGACGAACTGCGGGGCAGGGCCCACGCGTCCCAGGAATAGCGGCCCCTCGTCGGGGCGTTGAAGCCCTGCAGTGAGGGAAGGACTCTGCCGTGCCCGAGACCAGCGGTTCGACCGGACGTACTCCGGAGACGCATGTCATCGACTTCCGTGCCGCCGAGCATCTGCTCGCCGCACGGGACCCGCGGGGCGCGGTGAAACTGCTCGACGGTGTCATCGCCGCCCACCCCGAGAACACCGCCGCCCGGCTGCTTCGCGCGCGTGCCTTCTTCGCGGCAGCGCAACTGCGGCCCGCCGAGCTGGAGTTCACCATCGTCCTGGAGCGGGAGCCGGACAACGCCTTCGCGCACTTCGCGCTCGCCCGCACCTATGAGCGGCAGGGGCGCGACGAGCAGGCGGTCCGCCACTTCCGGCTGGCGGCGGCGCTGGACCCCAACCCGCAGTACATGAAGGCCGCGCGGTTCGACTCCTGACCCGCGGTACATGAGGGCCGCGGTTCGACTCCTGATCCGCCAAGTTCCTAGGGGCCGTCCGGGGGCCGGTACGGCGGCACGTCGGGGCCCGGCTGGTAGTGCGGGCCCTGGCGGATGTGCCGGACGATGAAGAACATGTCCACGGCGACGACGACCGCCAGGACCCCGCAGGCCACGGCCCACCCCGTGCGACCGGCCACCGCGAACGCCGCCGTGCCGAGAACCGCCCAGACCAGCCCCCACACACTCAGCCAGAACCGCGTGCGCAGAGCACTGCGCGCGGTCGTGGGTTCACTGCCCGTACGCATCCGGATCACCACTCCTCCTTCGGAACGTACTCTTCGACCGTGCGTTCACAAAGTGGGGGTGTGTGCCGTGCCGTTGCCGGATGACGACGATCTGCCGGAGATCCTGATCGACCTCGCCGTGCCCCACGAGGACATCGGGCCGCTCGTCCGGATGCGCCGCCGGGTCCTCGACGACCCGGAGCTACGGCAGGTCCTGGAGACCTCCGTCGAGGAGCTGGTCCGGGACATGGGCCAGGTGGGCACGCGGGTCGAGGTGCCCGAGCTGGACTGGCCCGCGGGGCCCATGCGGCGCTGCTTCCCGGTGTACGTGCTGCTCGCGGCCCTGCCGTACACGCGCGCGTACCACCGCGAGCGGGGCATCCCCGCCGAGGTGTCCCGGCGCACCCTCGCCGACCTCGGCCGGCACATCGCCGTCCACCGCCGGCGGTACGGCTGCGCGGGGGTGCAGTCCCCGGGCTGGCTGTACCACCACTTCCGCGGGGAGCTCTACCAGCTGGGGCGGCTGCAGTTCGAGCGCGGCCGGCCGGGGACGCGCGCCGGGCGGGCGCTCGCCGAGGCCGGTCTCGACCCGGCGGCCCCGAGCCTCGATCTCCACATCCCCGACTTCCACGGGCCGCTGACCCCGGCCGCCTGCGACCGGTCCCTGGCGCTGGCCCGGGAGTTCTTCGCGCGGCACTTTCCCGAGGAGCGGCACGAGGCCGTGCTGTGCCACTCCTGGCTGCTCGATCCGCAGCTCAGGGAGTACCTGCCGGCCGATTCCAACATCGTCCGCTTCCAGGAGCGGTTCCGGCCGGCGTGGGAGGACGGCGAGGAGGCCGACACCGAGCCGGTGCAGTTCGTGTTCGGCGACCCCGGTCTGCCGGTCGAGGGCCTGCCCAGGCGTACGGCGGTGGAGCGTGCGGTGGGTGACCATCTGCGGACGGGCGGTCACTGGTACATCGGGCACGGGTGGTTTCCGCTCCGGTGATCACGGGTGGCTCCCGTTTCCGTGATGCGGCGGCCAACTTCCCTCGTACGGCGATGAGTTTCGCGCGGGTCCACGGTCTATCCCCGTGACAGCGACCGACAGCGACACCGACGCCGTACACAGGAGAGCCCCATGTCCGAGACCACCGCTCCCGCCCCCGCTTCCCTCCCCGTCATCGCCGAGTCCGCGACCACGCGTGGGCGGCGCGCCCGGATCGCGCTGCGCGGGCTCCAGATCGTCCTCGCGGTGTTCTTCGCGGTGGCCAGCGCGTTGCCGAAGCTGATCGCGCACTCCTCGGCCGTCGACATCTTCGACGAGATGGGCTGGGGCAGCGCGGGCATGTACACCATCGGAGCCCTCGAACTCGCCGGTGCCGTGGCCCTGTTGATCCCGGTGCTGCAGTCGGTTGCGGGGATCGCGCTGAGCGGGCTGATGGTCGGGGCGTTCGTCGTCCAGCTCTTTGTCTTCGACGGGGAGAACGCGGCGACGCCGCTCATCCTGATCGTCCCGCTCGCCCTCATCGCCTGGGCGCGACGCGGCCGGAACGCGGAGCTGCTGCGGCTGGTGCGGCGCCGGGCATGACACGACGTGCGTACGTACGGCGACGGCTGCGTCCGACGGGCTTCAGGGCCCGGCTTCGGGCGCGGCCGCTGCCGTACGTCCGACGAGGTCAGCGCACCGCGGGGCCGCTGCTGCCCTTCTCCATGGCGCGCAGCCGCTCCAGGTCGCGGCGGTCCCGCTTGGTCGGGCGGCCGGTGCCGCGGTCACGGATGCCGATCGGGGCGACGGCCTCGCGGGGCGGGGGCGGCGGGGAGTTGTCGACGTAGCACTGGACGGCGACCGGGGCGCCGACGCGCTTGCGGATCAGCCGCTTGACCACGACGATCCGCTCCCGGCCCTCGTGCCGCAGCCGTACCTCGTCGCCGACGCGCACGGAGTACGCGGGCTTGACGCGCTCGCCGTTCACCCGGACATGGCCGCCCTTGCAGGCGGCGGAACCCAGCGAACGGGTCTTGATCAGCCGTACCGCCCAGATCCAGCTGTCGATGCGGACGCTCTCCCCGGCCTGCGGCGCGGCAGCCTCGGCGGCGGCCGCAGCGGCCTTGTCGCCGCCCTGCTGTTCGTCACCCTCAGAAGCCATGTTCCCGACCTTAGCTCCTGCGCCCGGGAGGCGGCCCGGGCTTTTCGGCGGGGCCGCGCCTTACCGTGGAGGCATGGACCCCCTTCTCGCGCTGGACCGCCGGATCTCGGGCTGCCGGGCCTGTCCCCGGCTGGTCGAGTGGCGGGAGGAGGTGGCCCGTACCAAGCGGGCGGCCTTCGCCGGGGAGACCTATTGGGGGCGCCCGGTGCCGGGGTTCGGACCCTCCGACGCCCGGCTGCTGATCGTCGGGCTCGCCCCGGCCGCGCACGGCGGCAACCGCACCGGACGCATGTTCACCGGGGACCGCTCCGGTGACGTGCTGTACCAGGCGCTGTACGACGTCGGGCTCGCCTCGCAGCCCACCGCGGTCGCCGTGGACGACGGTCTGGAGCTGCACGGCGTGCGCGTCACCTCGCCCGTGCACTGCGCCCCGCCCGCCAACAAGCCCACCCCCGGCGAGCGCGACACCTGCCGGCCCTGGCTGGTGCGGGAGCTGCGGCTGCTGCGGCCCGGACTGCGGTCGGTCGTGGTGCTCGGCGCCTTCGGCTGGCAGGCGACGCTGCCCGCGCTGGCGGAGGCGGGCTGGACGATCCCGCGGCCCCGGCCGGTCTTCGCGCACGGGGTCCGGGTCCCGCTCGACGGCCTCGGCCTCCACGGCTGCTTCCACGTCAGCCAGCGCAACACCTTCACCGGCCGGCTCACCCCCGAGATGCTCCGGGAGGTGCTGCGGAGGGCCGCCCGGGAGGCAGGGCTGCTCTAGGAGTCCAGACGTACCGCACGTCCGGTTCCCGCTCCTCGTTGGTGCTGCCGTCGGTCCGCTCGGCAGGGACGAAGCCATGGCGTTCGTAGAAGCGGTGGGCGGGCTTGTTGACCTGGAAGGTCCACAGGTTCAGCCCCTGCGGGCTGCGCTCCTTGGCGAGCCGGACGAACCGGTCGCCGAGGCCGCGTCCGCGCCACTGAGGTGCGAGGTAGAGCTGGGAGAGCAGCTCGCCGTGCAGGACCATGACGCCGACCAGCGCGCCCTCCGCCTCGGCGACCCAGGTCTCCTGGCGCGGGACGACGAACTCCCGGAAGTAGTCCCGGACTTCCTCGTCGGAGTGGGGTCGTGCGACGGTCGGGAGAGCGGCGGAGAAGGACCGCAGCCAGACGTCCGCGGCGGCGGAGGCGTCGGCGGCCGTGGCTCTGCGCAGGGTGGTCACCGGGCTTCCTCCGGGACGACCGCGGTGGCCGTGATCTCCACCAGCTGGCCGGTGTATCCCAGGCAGGCGACCCCGAGGAGCGTGGACGAATGCGGCCCGCTGCTCAGGCCGGACGCCTCGACGACCTCCCACACGGTGGACAGTACGGCGGGTTCGCTGCTGACGACGTACACGTCGGTGGCGAGAACATGCGCCAAGTCACTTCCCACGGCGGCCAGTTGCTCGGTCAGGTTGGCGATCACCTGCTCGGCCTGCCGTACGGGGTCCCCCTCACCGACGATCTTCCCCTCGGCGTCGAGCGGCACGGCTCCGGCGAGGAAGGCGAGCTTGGTGCCGGCCTCGACGACGGAGGCGTGCGAGTAGGTGGGGGGCGGGAAGAGGGCGGGGGTGGTGACACGCTGGATCACGGCGGCTCCCGGAGTGACGGCGGACAACCCACTGATCTTCGTGGCGCGGTGATCGACACCGCATCCGATTTTCCCGCCCGGCGCAGTCGGCCCGCCGGCTCACCGTGTCCTACCGCGTCCTACCGCTTCGAGCCGGCCTTCCAGTCCTGGGCGAGCAGCCCGAGCAGCACCTCGTCCAGGAACTCGCCCATCACCCAGGCCGAGGAGCGCAGGACGCCCTCGCGGACGAATCCGTTGCGCTCGGCGGAGCGCAGCATGGCGTGGTTGTCCGACAGGGTCTCGATCTGTATCCGGTGCAGGCCGCGCACGTCGAAACCGTAGTGGCACAGCACCGCGACCACGTCGGTGCCGTAGCCCTTGCCGCGGCAGGACGGCAACAGACCGAGGCCGATGTGCGCGGCCCGGTTGTGGTGGTCGATGCCCCACAGCGTCGCGGCGCCGATCAGCGTGCCGCCCGCCAACTCCACCACGGAGAACTGGACGTGTCCCTGCTCCTTGTCGTCCACCACGAGCCGGGGGTCCTTCGAGCCGGGCGTGATCGGCCGCCACGGCCCGCTCTCCGCGCGCGCGGAGTTGGCCACGTCGTCGTAGAGCTCGGCCCGCAGGACCGGGATGTCGTCCTCGTGCCGAGCCCGCAGCCCGACCTTGTCGCCCCTGAGCATGCGAGCTTCCTATCCGACCGGTTCGCCCCACGGCAACCGATTTGAAGCCGGCCTCGGGGGGTGCCCCTATCTCCTCGGTCAAGGTGGAAGGGTGTTGGTTCGGGCGTCTGGAACGATGTGCCTGTGCATGCTGATGACCAGGTTGGCGAGGGTGTCTCTGCTGAGCTCGCGGCGTTTCTGCGGAACGCTGACGACGGCCGTCCGGTGAAGATCGTTCCTTCGGTCTGTGGCGGGTGCGGCGGGCGTGTGTTCTGCGTGCTCGTTGACGATGTCGAGGGCGGGGCCGAGCGGGTGTGCGCTGGGTGCGGCAGCCGTGCGCTCATCGCAGACAGCGAGGAGTTCTGGGAGGACGCGGACCCGGGCGAGGCCTGCTGTCCGTGCGGTGGTGAGGAGTTCGAGACGGCAGTCGCGTTCTCCCTTGCCGACGACGGGTTGGTTCGCTGGGTGACTGTTGGGCTGCGGTGCCAGAAGGACGGCGCCGTCGGGGTCTATGCCGACTGGAAGATCGACTACGGGCCCACGGATCACCTCCTGACCATGGTCTAGGTCTGCGGAGTGGCCGCCCGAACAGGCTGCGGTTCGTAGAAGGTGCCGTCCCGAAGCATGGCGAAGAGGACGTAGGCACGTCGCCTGACGAGGCAGGGCAGGGCCTGGGTGTGGTGCTTGCCCTGCGCGATTAACCGCTCGACAACCCCCCCGCCACCCGCCACCCTCGACAACAGCCATGTCACGCACCGTCCACCACACCCCGAACCGCCACCGCACGGCGCCGGCCTACTGGCCGTACGGTACGGCGGGCCCGTGCACGGCACATGCGCTGGCCGAACTCCGCTATTCGCGGGCGGAGTTGTCGCGGGCGAGGCGAGAGGGCCGCCGCCCGAGGCCCGAGCGCGTGGTCCGGGCGTTCGCCGCTTACACCTACCCCCGTGGCCTGGGCGAGCGGTGGACGAGCCCGTACGAGAAGAGGGCCAGGGCGGCCCTCCAGGCCTTCCGGGTGGGAGCCCTGCACCACCTGCGCGCCACTTCTGCGGACTCCCTCCACACGGCGGCCGAGACCCTGGACCACCCACCCACCCGACATCGCCACCGCGACCTCTGGGAGGCCTGACCCCGGTGCCCGACTTCCTCGCCACCGTCGCCGACCGCCTGGCCGCCCTCCCCACGGTCCGGGCGGTCGCCCTGGGCGGCTCCCGAGCCCAGGGCACCGAACGCCCCGACAGCGACTGGGACTTGGCGATCTACTACCGAGGCCCCTTCGACCCCGCCGACCTCCGCGCCCTGGGCTGGGAGGGAGAGGTCTCCGAGGTGGGCGGCTGGGGCGGCGGAGTCTTCAACGGCGGCGCCTGGCTGACCGTCGACGGCCACCGCGTGGACGTCCACTACCGCGACCTCGACGTCGTGGAACACGAACTGACGGAGTCCGAACAGGGCCGCTTCCGAGTGGAGCCCCTCCTCTTCCACCTGGCCGGGATCCCCACGTACTTGCTGGTGGCGGAACTGGCGATCAACCGAACCCTGCGGGGGGAACTGCCCCGGCCGGCGGTCTACCCGGAGAAGCTGCGCGAGTCGGCCGCCGAACGCTGGCTCGGCACCGCCCGGGCCACCCTCGCCTACGCCAAGGCCGCCCATGCTCCGGCGGGCCGCCTCACCGAGGTCGCCGGAGCCATCGCGACGGCCGCCGCCCAGGGCGCGCACGGAGTGCTGGCGGGACGGGGGGAGTGGGTGACGAACGAGAAGCGGTTGCTGGAGCGGGCCGGACTGCGGGAGATCGACGGGATCGTGGGGGAGCTGAGCGCGGATCCGGCGGTGCTGGTCAGCGCCGTCACGGAGGTGGAGACTCGCATCGCGGGTCACCGTACTCGTCACACTCAGGTGTGAAGTCGTGCCACTTCGGGTGGCCGGAACACGACTTCCTCGGCGGCCGGGAGGCGGTCCGCACAGAACTCCGGTTGATCAACACCGCAAGCGGCGCAGGGCCAAGCACTGAGGCCGTGGGGGGCGGTCGGGTGCTTGTCTGCATCTCGTGCGTCGCTTTTCAGTCGATCCCGGACTTTTGTGAAACAAGTACAGTCCGGCTCCCAGTTGGCGCACGCGCCACGAGTACGGGGAGGACCGAGTGAAGAAGACCCTGCTGACCTTGGCGCTGAGCGGCACGCTGACGGCCGCGATGACGGTACCGGGCATGGCCATCTCGGACACGGGCGCGACCGCGCTGCCAGGCACGGGAGCGAAGGTGCAGGCGAACGCCTGGCACTGCAACGTCTACGCCGACAAGTGTTCCTTCAAGACGTCCACCAAAGCCATCAAGGGTGGCAAGAGCTACAACGTCAGCAAGATCACGAACACGGCCACGGTGAAGGCGAACGGCTGGCAGGCGACCCTATCGCTGAGCCCGAGCGGCACGTACGTCAGCGAGAACACCCGTCAGGTCCGCTGGACCAACAAGAACACCTGGATCGCCGACATCAGCGGCATCGCAGATCCGGGTGGCTCGATCAACACCAGCATCACCACCTGCTCCGACGGTGGTGCCTTCAAAGCGGGTGTGAAGGCCTTCGCCTCGGCCTGTGCCGGTGACTGAACGGCGAATGGGCGTGGACCGCGGACTTCTGAATGAACGTGCCGGCCGTGGCAGATCTGTTCTCGCCTTGGCCGGGGTGACGATCGCCGCGGCGGTCCTGGGGGTCTCGATGTTCGGGGGCGGACCCGTGCACCGTCCCGAACAACCGGGTGGGGACCTTGCCCGACAGTTGCACGCCCTGCGCGGGGGCAATGATCTCGTACGTGCTTCGCGTGTCGATGTCGGGCGGGACCCCGCGCTGTACCCGACCGCGTACGGACGCCTGGAGGCGGCGCTTCCGACGGACCGTCACCCCGGTGCGTCGGTGCCCAGGGTGCGGCTGGACGCGCTGGCGGATCTGGCCCGCACCGACACCCTGGACACCCCTGCCTGGCGGGCGCATTACGTGTGTCTGTCGTTGTCCGGCGCCGCAGGCACCGCAGGCGCTGAATCCAGGGATGCGGCGGTGGTCCTGGAGCGGGCCGGACTTCGCGGGCGGGTCGAGAGCGAGGCGCTGGCCTATCTGAGGAAGCCGGACAGGTCGGACGACGCTCTCACCTCATTGGCCACGCGGGCGGCCTTCCTCCACGTCCTGACCTGCCTGGGGCGCGACGACCAGGTGCCCCGCGCGGCCGTCGATCGCCTCGCTGCGGACACTGCTCGCACCGCGCAGCCCGTACCGGTGCTGTACGCCGTGGACGCGCTGCGGGCCGTCGGCGTGCGTGCCCGCGCGACCCGCGCATTGCGCGACGCCGAATCGCTGCTGAACGCGGACTGCGTGGGCGTCGAACCCGTACAGCGCGCCGCACTCGTCCTACTGCGCCATCGGCTGCCGTCGCACACGCGAGACTGCCTGCGGCGGGGGCTGGACGACTCCGACCCGCAGACGCGCTGGCTGGTGCGCCGTGCGCTGGTCCTGGGTGCCGACGATTCGTCCCCGTCACCAGCCACTGCGAGAGTCGGCTTCCGGCCCGACGGCCTTGTCGCCAAGTCCCCGGTGCAGTTGGGTACGCTCACCGCCACCTACGCCGCCGCGCGGGCCCTGACCGCCAGTGGCCGGCAGGAGCAAGCCCCGGAATGGCTGACGGAGCGGCTCGCACAGATGGGTTCGGACCCGGCCCTCGATCCGGGCGATCGGGTCCTGCTCGCCATGACGTGTCACCGGCTGTCCCTGCGCTGTGGACCCCAAGCGGAGAAGGGGGCCGAGACGGTCGCCGAGTCGCAGGTGCCGCACACCCTGACCGACGAGAACTGGCGCCGCTGGTACGGGGCCGTGACAGCCCGTGCGGAGTTCGGCCTCGGCTGTCCGCGCACCTCCGTCGGCTCGCCGGCGCTCCAAGGCTCCGCGCTCTTCTCACGTCGCTTGCGCGTCATCGTCGTGCTCGCGGACGCGGGGTGCGAGGAGCAGGCGGCGCGGCTGACGGAGGGCACCGACCTGGTCGCCGAGGCACGCGCGGCACTGCGTGACGGCGACCTGATCACCGCCTCCGATGCCGTCCAGGCGGCCCTCGTCTCGGACCAGAGCGTCCCGCAGCGGTTGTGGGACGACCTGCCCGGCCTGCTGGAGCCCTACCGCGACGCGAAGCATCCCGATCTCTACGCGGCCTCACCGGGCGGTGCCGCCTCCGCGGAGGCGACGAGAGCCGCGTACTACCTCCTCGCCTGAGCCGGCCGCGCGTCCCCGCTGAACCTCCCGAAGGACATCCGACGTATGAACACAGCCTCCCCGCCCGCCGTCGTCGCCGAGCAGCTGGCCTTCACCTACGCCTCCGGCGGTGGACTGATCCGTGCGGATCTCATCCTCGAAGCCGGAGTGACGGCTGCCGTCGAAGGCCCCTCCGGCTCCGGCAAGAGCACCTTGCTCGCCCTACTCGGCCTGATCCTTTCGCCGACCGAGGGATCCCTGCGCCTGGCGGGCACGGACACCGGGCTGCTGTCCTCGGCGGAGCGGGACGCCCTGCGGCAGCGGTCGATCGGGATGGTTCTGCAGGATCTCGGGCTGCTGACCTTCCTCAACGCCTGGGAGAACGTGGCCGCGGCCTTCGGACCCCGGCTCGCCCGGCATCGCACGGCGGCCTGCGCTCTCCTGGGCGACCTGGGGCTCGAGCGCGTGGCGGAGGCTCCGGTCGCCGCGCTCTCCGGCGGTCAGCGGCAGCGCGTCGCCGTCGCCCGCGCGGCCGTGAAGCAACCCGCGCTCGTACTCGCCGACGAGCCCACCTCCGGCCTCGATCCCGAGAACGCCGCCTCGGTGATGGAAGCGCTGCGTTCCTGCGCCCGGCGAGGCGCGGCCGTGTTGCTCGTGACGCACGACTCCGCGGTCGCCGGGACCTGCGACCGACGGTTCGTGCTGGACGGCGGTGTGCTGGCGGCCGTCGGTGCGGAGCCGGCCGCGCCTGCCCGTCGTACGCCCGACTCGCCCAAGGAGAAGTCGCGTTGAGCCGCTGGAGTCTCTACACCTGGAAGCGCGACGGGCGTTCCCTGCGCAGAGCGCTGCCCACGCTCACCGTGCTGGCCGCGCTGCTGACCACCTCAGCAGGGGTCGCGGCCGGAGCAGCCGGTGCCGTCGAGCGTGATGTGCTGGGCTCGGGTGGACTCACCCAGATCGAGCTCTCCTCTTTCGAGGGCGCCGCGTCGGTCCGCGCGCTCACCTCTTCGGCGCTGCGGGACGCGGACCAGGTGCCGGGCGTCCGCAGAGTCGTGGCCGACTACTCCTCCACGTTGTACGCCGAGGAGGACGGGACGTACGACATGCCCAGCCGCACCCTGACTCCGGGCGACGACCTCCCGATCACCAAGGGCCCCGCCCCAGCGGCGCTCGGCCCGAGGGAAGTCGTCCTGCCCGCCCGTGCGCAGGGCACCGACTTCGAGCCGCTGCTCGGCCGGACGGTCGGTTTCGGCTACACGAAGGCGACGGGGGCCGAAGCCGGTACCACCGCCGCCATCGAGTTGCGGGTCGTCGCCCTGTACGACCCGAGCTGGCAGGCCGACGGTCCCGATGTCGCCTACCTCTCCGAGGACACCGCCGCGCTCCTCGCCGCGGCCCGTGCCGGTCTGGATCCGCAGACGTTCCGGGACAGGGAAGGCGCCCAGTCGGCCGTCGTGGTGGTCGAGCATCAGAACCAGGTGGCGGCCGTCACCAGGGCACTGCAGGACCAGGGGTTCTCGGCCGCCGCGGTCTCCGACCGGGTGCGCAATCTGCCGGGACTCTTCGGCGCGGCGGACCTCGCGATGCGCGTCGGTGTGCTGGTCCTGGCTCTTGCCGCCATCGCCCTCGGCGCGGTCCGGGCGGCCGACAGCGCGCGAGCGCGGCTCGGACAGTTCGCCATCCTGCGGATCCTCGGTTCCGGGCGCCCGGAGCTGCGCCGGATCCTGCTGGGCGAGGCCGTGCTCTCCGGGGGAGTGGCGGGCGTGGTCGGAGCGATCGTCGGCACCTGTCTCTCCGCCGCTCTCGCCGACCCGCTCAGTGACCTCCTCGGCCTGCCCATCCAGGTCACGGACGCCCTGCCCGCCCCCACCTGGGCCACAGCCGCCCTCCTCCTCCCCGCCCTCGGCCTGGCCACCGGCGCCCTCCTGGGCAGCCGAGACGCACTCCGCCGGGACCCCTATCTGACGGCACGCGAGCACGGCTGACCTGCGGTGCGGCACGGCCGAGTCAGCACGGACGGGGGAAATCAGCCGAGTCGTATCCACACCGGTGCGTGGCCCGAGCCCGGTTTGTCCTGGCGGGCTCGGGCCAGGAGCGATGGAGGGGTGGGGAGGGTGGTGCCTGCCGTGGTTGCCCGGTGGATCGTCCGCGAGTGCGCGCAGGGCCGTCTCTTTGACTTCAGATGGCAGACCGCCAGCCGCAGCGGCCCCGCCTCCACCGCCAGCAAGCCGCGGACCGCCGCCCGCGTCTCCCCGCCCGTCTGTGTGTTCGGAGTCCGCCGTGTGCCACGCGCCGGCCACCAGGCCCGTCAGGTCCCCTGGTGCCGCCACATCGCCGACCGCAGGCACTCCGAGCAGCGTCGGGTGCGTTCCGTGATCACGGCGGCCTGGGCGGCCAAGGTGCTCGAATCGCGAGGGCCGCGGCAGGGTGATGACGACATGCGCGGTTCGGCTCACACCGTGCCCGTACACCGTCGTACGTTGGCCGCATGACGCCGACCGTCGCCGAGCTCATCATCACCGGGTGCACCGTGCTGACGCACGACGACCGCGAGCGGATCCGGTTCCTGGAGGACTCCGCGATCGTCGTTCGGGATGGAGTCGTTGCGGCCGTCGTCAGCGTCGCTGAGGTCCATGGGGTGTCCGCCCTCGAACGGATCGACGCCCGTGGGCAGGTCGCCCTGCCGGGGCTCGTCAACTGCCATACCCACGCGCCGATGGTCGCGCTGCGCGGGGTCGCCGAGGATCTGCCGACCGAGGAGTGGTTCAACGACGTCGTCTGGCCGATCGAGTCCAACCTCACCGAGCGGGACGTGGAGTTGGGGGCGCGGCTCGCCTGCGCCGAGATGATCCGGGCCGGGGTCACCTGCTTCGCCGACCACTACTTCGCCATGGACGCCGTCGCGGCCGTGGTCGAGGAGTGCGGGCTGCGGGCCCACCTCGGTGAGGCCTTCTTCTCCTCCCAGGGACCTCAAGGGCGGGAGCGTTCACTGGAGTTCGCGCTCCGGCACCGAGGGGGCGCGGGCGGCCGTATCACCACCGCGCTCGCCCCGCACGCCCCCTACACCGTCACCGACGCCGACCTCGCCGCCACCGCCGAGCTCGCCCGTGAACACGGGCTGCCCGTCCATCTCCACGCCGCCGAGAACCGCGATCAGACGGAGGCCAGTCTCGAACGGCACGGCGTCACCCCCATCGGCGTGCTCCAGCGCACCGGGATCCTCGACACCGACGTCCTCATCGCGCACGGGACCGGGATCCTCGACCGTGATCTGCCTCTTCTCCGGGAGGCCGGCGGCCGGGTCTCCGTCGCGACCGCGCCCCGTGGCTACCTCAAGTTCGCCTGGCCCAACACCACTCCGGTGCGCGCCCTGCGCGAGATCGGCATCCCGGTCGGACTCGCCACGGACGGCGCCGCCTCCAACAACTCCCTCGACGTCTGGGAGTCGATGGCGCTCACCGCGCTGATCCAGAAGTCGGCCACCGGTGACCCGCGATGGCTGACCGCCCGTCAAGCCCTGCATCACGCGACGCTCCAGAGCGCCCAAGCCGTCGGGCTCGGGGACCGGTCGGGCACCCTCGCGCCCGGCCGCCGCGCCGACATCGTCCTCGTCGACCTCACCGGGCCGCACACCCAGCCCGTTCACGACCTCGCGGCGACCCTGGTGCACAGCGCCCGCTCCTCGGACGTACGCACCACGATCGTCGACGGCCGCGTCCTGATGCGTGACCGCGAGCTGCTGACGCTGGATGTGGCGGCGGTCGTACGGGAGTTGGGGGAGCGCCTGCCCGGTCTCCTCGACCGGAGCCACGGCAGGCGGATCCAGGAGTACGGCACCTGAGACCGGCCGGGTCCTGAGCGGCGTACCGAAAAAATCTTGGGACCGAGCGATGAGTTCCGCTCCTGCCGACGGTCACCACCCGGAAGGACCGTCGCACAGGAGGAGCCCATGTCGCTTCCGGAGATCGTCTCGCGTGCCCAGTGGCGCGCGGCGCGCGAGGAGTTACTGGTCAGGGAGAAGGCAGCCACACGCGCGCGTGACGCGCTGAACGCCGAGCGGCGCCGGCTGCCCATGGTCGAGATCGACACGGAGTACGTCTTCGAGGGGGGCGACGGCAAGGCCACCCTGCTCGACCTCTTCGAGGGGCGCCGGCAACTCGTCGTGTACCACTTCATGTTCGCGCCCGAGTGGGACGCCGGCTGCCGCAGCTGCTCGGCCTTCCTGGACCAGGTCGGACATCTCGCCCATCTGCACGCCCGCGGCACCTCGTTCGTGGCGGTCTCCAGGGCGCCGTACACCAGGATCCTGCCGTTCAAGGCGCGGATGGGCTGGACGCTGCCCTGGTTCTCGTCGTACGGGAACGAGTTCAACCTCGACTTCGACGTGACATCGGAGCACGACGGGGAACTAGTAGAGAGGCCCGGCGTGAGCTGCTTTCTCAGGGAACGCGACCGGGTGTTCCACACCTACTCGACGTTTGAGCGCGGACTGGACGGACTCGGCTCGACCACCAGCTTCCTCGATCTGACCGCGCTCGGCCGGCAGGAGGAGTGGGAGGAGCCCAAGGGGCGCGCGTCGTCCCTGGGCGCGCCCGCGGGCAGTGAACGCATCCGGTATCACGACGAGTACGAGGACTGACGCGAAAGGTAACCGAAGCTGAGATCCGCCTCACATTCTGCGGTGGCCACGTGTCAACAATGTCTCAGTACCGTCACTTCGCGAGGCGTTCACCCCGTCGTCGGCGTTTAACTCTTCGAGTACAGCGCTAGATGGAGGTGCAAGGTGAACGGGCGAACGGTGATCGAGCGATTTCCCGCCGGTGGTCCGCGAGGCTCGTGGCCGGCGGAGGAGTTCGCACAGGCGAGGCGTCGGGAGGGACTGAACGCCGAGGTCGTGATGGACCTGGCGTCGGACACCTTCCTGGTGATCGTGCGCGGTGACGCGGCCGTGGACGTGGCTGCCTGAGGCCACGGGCGGGGTTTCAGCCCGCCTTCGCCTCCCGCGCGGGCACGCGGGTCGTGAACTGGTCGGCCTGGAGCGCGTACAGCTCCGCGTACAGTCCGCCGCCCGCCAGCAGCTCGTCGGGGGTGCCGGACTCCACCAGACGGCCCTGGTCGAGCACATGCACCAGATCGGCGTGGCGGACGGACGCCAGCCGGTGGGTGATCAGTACGACGGTCTGCCCGGCCGAGGCCAGGGCGCGGATCTTGTCGAAGACCTCCAGCTCGGCCCGTGCGTCCAGGGCGGCCGTCGGCTCGTCCACGATCAGGATCCGGCCGCGCCGGTATGCGGCCCGGGCGATGCCCAGCCGCTGCCACTGTCCGCCGGACAGCTCGTGCCCGCCGTTGAACTGCCTGGCCAGCAGGGTGTCCAGGCCGCGCGGCAGATCGGCCACGACCTCCTCCGCCCCGGCCGCGGCCACCGCGTCGGCCAGCCGCTCCTCGGTCAGCGGAGCCGACGAGCGGCCTACGGCGACATTGACCCGCGCGGTGAACGGCCACCGCTTGAAGTCCTGGGCCACCATCGCGATGCGCTCGGCGAGCTGGTGCCGGTCGGCGCCGGCCGCGTCGACGTCGTCCCACAGGATCCGGCCCCGGTCCGGCGTGTACAGGCCCGCCAGCAGCTTGACCAGGGTGGTCTTGCCGGAACCGTTCTCGCCGACCAGCGCCACGATGCGGCCGAGCGGCAGGGTGAGGGTGACGTCGTCGAGGGCGGGGCGGGTGGACTCGCCGGGGTAGCCGAAGGTGACGTTCTCGAAGCGGATCTCCCGAGGCTCCTCCGGCAGCGGCTCACCGCCGGCCGGGATCGCCCGCTCGGCCGCCTCGACGTACAGCCGCTGCAGATCGCCGACGAACAGGGCCTCCTCGTGCAGCTGGTTGATCTCCAGCACCAGGCTGTCCAGGCTGGCGGAGCCCGTCCGGATGGCGATCACCGCCGTTCCGGCCACGGCCAGCGCCATCGCCCCGGTCAGCAGCAGCCCGCCGAGTGTCGCGTACGTCGCCACCGTGGCGAGTCCGGTCCAGCTCGCCGCGATCAGCCCGGTGCGGGCCGCGAGGCGGGCCAGCCTCGCCTGCTCCGCCTCGGCCGTCTCCGACATGGCCCGGTAGTGCCGAAGCAGGAACGGGCCGACGCCGTGCACCCGGATCTCCGGGGCGGCGGCCGGTTCGGTGAGCAGTCCGCTGATCAGATGGCCGGCGCGGGCGTGCTGCACCCAGGTGTGGAAGGACTCGTAGCGGCGGCGGGCGTTGGTCAGGGCGCTCCAGGCGCTGGGCAGCGTCATCGTGGCGAGCAGCGGGAGCAGGGCGGGGTGCAGCACGGTGAGCACGCCGGCCGCCGCGATCAGCGAGATCATCGCGTTCACCACGCGCGCGCTGTACGAGATCATGCGCCGGGCGGAGGAGGCGCCGTACTGCGCGGTGTCCAGCAGCTTGTGGAAGGCGTGGTCCTCGATCGCGGCCAGCTCCACGGCGGCCGCCCGCTCCAGATACCGCTCGGTGGCCACGCGCTCCACCTTCGGCTCCAGGCGTCCGGTGGAGTACGTCGACGCGGCCCGCAGCAGCGCCCCGACCAGCATGACGGCGGCCAGGGTGACGAGCGCCGGTACGGCCGCCCGCAGCCGGTCCCCGATCGGCTCGTCGCCGAGCAGCCGCCCCAGCACGCTGTTCACGGCGAGCAGGCTCACGGCCTGCGCGAGCCCCCGGCCGACCTCGGCCGCCAGCACGGTCCGCGCGGCCTTCCGGTCCGCCTGCCAGGCGAGCCGGAAACTGGAGGTCAGCAGCCCGGGCAGGCGCGTGAGCATGGAGCGGAAGTTCAACTCCAGGAACGCGTCCCGGTGTTGGTTCCACCCCATGTCGTAGCGCAGGGGCCCTCCGAAGAGCAGCCGTTCGGACTCGGACACCTCGGCCGCGTCCCGTTTTCCCACGTCGCCTCCCCCGAAGCCAGGAGAGCCACTATCGCGGCGCGAAGGCCGGGCGGCTAGGGCGCAAACAGGGGCGCAGTCGTCCAGGCGCCGAGGTGCCGGGGCCCGTGCGGTCGGCTACGCGCTGACCTGCTGGGACCAGTGCCTGCGGTCGGCTAGGCGCTGACCTGCCGCGACCAGTGCGGTCGGCTACGCGCTGACCTGCCGCGACCACGAGGGCGCCACGCCGGTGAACCGGCAGAGGGCCAGATACAGGGGGATCGGCGGGGTGTACGGCACCGATCCCTCGGGCCGGTGGATCAGCCGCACCGCGTCCGAGACGAGCGCCCCGGTCACGTACCGGGTCGGCTCGGGCCACGCCAGCGCGTAGTCGGAGTCGGCCGGAACGATCCACCACCAGTAGGCCTCATCGGCGTACACACATCCCGCATGAGGCAGGCGGGGCAGGATCAGCGGGCCGAGCCGGGCGGGCACGGCCACCGCGTCGCACCCGAGCGGCGCGGTCATGCCGTCCGGCATCGCCAGCCGGACCGGCGAACCCTGCGGAGCGAGTCCGCGGTGCAGTCGGACCAGTGTGTCCATGCTCAGTACCTGACTGCCGCCGGACATGACGCTCACGCAGGTCCCCCGTCCTCGTCGTCGCCGTCGGATCCGCCGCCCGGTCCACCGGGCTTCGGCCGGGCCCCCCAGCCCAGGTCGTTCCGGGGCCCGGTGTCCTCCCGGGTCGTGCGGGGCAGTTCCGCCCAGACCAGCAGTCCGGGGCCGTGCTCATGCGCGCCCCAGGCCTCACAGAGGGCGTCGACCAGGAGCAGTCCCCTCCCGCGCTCCTCGTCGGCCCGCCGCGCGGCGGGGTGGGGCTCACTCGGTGCGCAACCCTGGTCGCGCACGGCTATGCGCACCCGTTCGTCACCGTCGTGCAGCTCGCAGACGACGTGCCTGCTCGCGGTGTGCACGATGGCGTTGGTGACGAGTTCGGAGACCACCAGGGCCGCCGTGTCACAGGTGTCCTCGCAGACCGACCAGCCGGTCAGCCGGGCCCTCGTCAGGCGTCTGGCCTGCGCGGGGGAACCCGGGTGTGCGGCCAGCTCGAAGCGGAACCGGCGCTCGGCGGGACCCCTCTGGGGGCCCACTGCCGTGGCGGCACCGAGGCCGAGCGGGCCTACGGCGGCGTCTGTTCCTAAGGGCGCGGACGGAATCACGCTTGCCACTATCGCCCCGCCGTGAACACTTGGCAAGTGTCACTCTGAAAATTGCAGAGTGCTGTGTGACGCGGTGGACGGCCGTGGCACACTGCTCGCAACAGCTTGTCGAGCGGCGCCAATTGGGATCGCGGAGATCTGCTCAGATCTTCGAATAGGTCTTCGAATGGCGCCGCAGGGCTGTCAGCATTCATTGGGTGGAGGTGGGAGCGTGAGCGAGCCGCGGTCCGCGCCGACGGTCGGCCAGGTCGTCCTCGGCCGGCGCCTGCTGGACCTGCGGGAACGCGCAGGGCTCAAGCGTGAGGAGGCCGCCCGCGTCCTGCGTGTCGCCCCCGCCACCGTCCGCCGTATGGAGATGGCCGAGGTCTCCCTCAAGATCCCGTACCTCCAGCTGCTGCTGAAGGCCTACGGCGTCGGCGACGAGGAGGCCGAAGCCTTCGTGCAGCTGGCCGAGGAGGCCAACAGACCCGGCTGGTGGCAGCGGTTCCACGACATCCTGCCGGGCTGGTTCTCGATGTACGTCAGCCTGGAGGGGGCCGCGAGCCTCATCCGGTCCTACGAGCCCCATTTCGTGCCCGGACTGCTCCAGACCGAGGACTACGCGCGCGGGGTGCTGCGGTCGGGCGCCATCGGTCAGACCAAGCCCGACGACATCGAGCGCCATGTGGCGCTGCGCATGCAACGACAGGACCTGCTCACCCGTCCCGAGGCCCCCCACCTGTGGGTCGTCATGGACGAGACCGTGCTGCTCCGCCAGGTCGGCGGTCCGGAGGTGATGCGTGCCCAGATCGACCGGCTGCTCGAGGTGACGAAGCTGCCCAACGTGACGCTGCAGGTCGCCCCCTTCGAGAGCGGACCGCACCCCGGCACGTACGGGCCCTTCGTGCTGTTCCGATTCGCCATGTCAGAACTGCCGGACATGGTCTACAGCGAGTACCTGACCGGCGCCGTCTACCTGGACGGACGCCCCGAGGTGGCGACCTTCCTCGAGGTCATGGACCGCATGGCGGCGCAGGCCGCTACGGCACATCGCACGAAGGAGATCCTCCGGGATCTCCGCAAGGAGCTGTGAATGGATCGCATCAAGCCGCGCATACACGTCTACAACGGCATGCCCGCGCGGGAGTTGGGCAGCGAGGGCTGGCACAAGCCGTGGAGCGGCGGCAACGGCGGGAACTGCCTGGAGGCGATGAAGCTTGCCGACGGGCGGATCGCCGTCCGTCAGTCGACCGACCCGGACGGGCCGGCGCTGATCTACACCACCGCCGAGATGACGGCCTTCATCGAGGGCGCCAAGGCGGGGGAGGCGGACTTCCTGCTCTCCTAGGCTCGGCTCTTGCTCTTGCTCTTTGATTATTGCCCTATTGCGACACCGTGTTGATGGCCGCGACGCCGAGCTGATGGCTGCGACGCCGAGTTGATGACCGATCAGAACCAGGACATGATCCGCCGCGGGGCGTCCACCAGTCGGCTGACCACCACTACCGGCAGCGGAGGCTGCTCGGCCTTGCTCGGGCTGAGGTTCAGTCCGTAGTAGATCTGCTCGATCGAGGGCGGTCCGACCGCGAGGTTGCGCCGGACCGCTCCGGCGGACGACTCCTCACCGGTCTTCACGAGATAAGCCGCGGCCATCGTGCCGGTACGGCCGACTCCCGCGCCGCAGTGCACGAACACCGGGCCCGACGCGTTCTTGACCACGTCCAGCAGCTGGTTGACCTGCTGGGACGTCGGCGTCTGGCCGTCCCGGATGGGCACCCGTACGACGTCGAGACCGGCCTTGCCGGGCCCGGCGAGCTGCTTGGCGCTCAGGTCCTCGGCGCGCAGGTCGACCACCGTGGCGAAGCCCATGCTCGCGAGTTCGCGGTAGCCCGCGGGTGAGGGGGCGGCGCCGCGCCAGAGCTTGCCGTCGGAGCTGACGGGCTGGAAGTTGTGGACTCCCTGGACGGTGCGGGTTCCGGCGGGTGCCGGGGTCTCTGCCTTGGCCCAGTACGAGAGACCGAGAATGCCTCCCGCGCCGACGGCCCACATCGCGAGGTAGGCGATGACGAAGCCGGCGATGGCCCGGACGGCACGCTGTGACAGCGGGCGCTTCTGGAGGGCAGGGCGGGGCAGAGTTGCGGTGAGAACAGCCATGAGCGACCCGGGGGACTAGGGGACGTGGGCGCTAAGGCAGAGTACCCCGGTATGATGATCGTTCACGGCTTACGTCCGTTTTGTGCGGTATATCTCATTTGTCATGACCGTGCATCTCGGACGCCGCGCCCCTTGCTCACTCCCTCTCGGCATCTCCGATGCCTACGACAGTCAGGCTCGCGCGCTCCAGCGTCGCGTCCTCCAGGCAGCCGCGCAGCCGCATCCGGTCGTGCTCGGTGAGGGCGGGCTCCACGACTCCGGCGTACAGGCCGTCCCCGAGTTCGCCGAGCGTCGCGTGGTTCAGCGGGACCGACGTGGAGTCCCGGCAGCGCTCCCAGACCTGCTGCGCGGCCAGTGTGCGGCGGGCCTCGGTCATGTCGTCGCCCCGGAGATCGACCTGGACCAGCACCGAGGTCGCCGCGCTGTCGTCCGCCCGCTCCTCCCTGGTCTGGGTCAGGTCGGCCAGCGTCACGATCAGCGCGGCCAGCAGGGCGGCACCGACGACGCCGGCGGCGACGGCTCGTGCCGTGCGCCCCCGGGGCGGCGGGGCGCCGACCGGTGGCAGGTCCTCCAGATCGCCGGGCGTGACCGGGTCGGGCGCGGTGAGCACCGCCAGCCGGCCGGCGAGCCGTCGCTCGGCGGGTCTCGCGGTGGCGGACGCGATCCGCTGGACGACCCAGGCGATCCCCGACAGGGCGACACCGGCGACCATCAGCACCGGTACGAAGACGTACGTCCGCTCGGCCGGCTCGTCCAGCCAGCGGAACCGGCCGTCGGCGGTGCGTTCCGGCTCCGGCGCCGAGCGCAGCCGGGCGAGCGCGTCCTCCTGCCGGGCGGCCAGCTCGCGCTGCCGGCGGTCGCTGTCGCGCAGCCGCTCCTCGATGCGCGCCATGCGTCCCAGCAGCACCAGACCGAACAGCATCACCTCCACCACCAGCAGCAGCACGCCGCAGATCATGGCCCGCTGCCACTGCCACCGGTACAGGTAGATCACGAGGTACGTGCCCGCCCCGGCGGCGGCGAGCCCGCCGAAGACGTACGCGATCTTCCTCATGACTCGTCCCCCAGCTGTACGTCACCCGCCGTCCCGTCGACCGTCAGGCGGGTGCCGACCGGGAACCGGCGGACCGCGTCCGCGGCTCCGACGACCGCGGGGAGGCGGAACTCCCGCGCCAGCACCGCCAGATGGGAGAGCGGGCTGCCGGTCTGGGCGATCAGTCCGGTCAGGCCGGGCAGCAGCGGGGCGAGGGCGGGGTCGAGGGTGCGTACGACGAGGACCGCGTCCGCCGGGCGCTGCCCCAGGCCGTCCCAGGCCGTACCGACCGCCCGCCCGCCGGACACGCCACGCATGCCGTTGCCCGCGCCCCGGGTCCGCTCGGCGACGACCACTCCGCCGTCCGCGAGCCGGAAGGTGTCGGGGAGCGGGGGCGAGGCGGGCGCCGGGGAGCGCAGGTCGACGTCGGCGGGGAGACCGTCCCCGCGCAGGGCGGCGACCAGCTCCGCCCAGCGCAGCAGCCCGACGCGGTCCGGCTCCAGCCCCGCCCGCCGGGCGACCTCCCGAACGAGCCGTACCTGCAGCTCCTGCACCCAGCGGATGCGCAGCCGCAGGGCTTCGCGGGGCGGGAGGGCGGAGGGGGAGGTTCGGGCGGGGGAGCGGTGGGCGAGGGGGGCGGGGGTGCGTACGGCGGTGCCGAGGCGGTCGGCTGTCCCAGCGGTGCCGCTCTGCTCGCGGGAAGTGCCGAGGCCGTTCGGTGGCCGTCCGGGCTGTTCTTGGGTTGGTGCTGGAGCGGGTGCCAGTGCCGGTGCTGGAGCTGGTGTCGGCGCTGGTGCCGGTGCCGGTGCGGCACCCCTCGCGTTCCTGAGCCGGTTCGTGTCGGTGTCCGGGTCGGCCTGGCCGGGGATCGGCGTCGGAATCCGGCCGTCCGGGGAGGGCGGGGAGGGCGGGGAGGGAGGGGAAGACGGGGAGGGCTTCGGCAGGCGTATCCGGCCCCGCAGGCTCGGTCCCGTCAGGGCCAGTACCACCGGATCCGTCGCGACGATCCGTTCGTCGGGTACCCCCCGCGCGCGGGCCGCCGCCAGCGCGGCCAGTGCCGTGCCCGCCGCCGTGCGTCCGGTCGGCGACTCGGGCAGCAGCGCGCCCGCGAGGGCCTCCTGGGCGTGCAGGGAGACCAGGGCCCTACGGGTCCAGCGCAGCTCGTCGGTCAGCTCCGTGGCGGAGAGGCCGGTCGGCGCCGGCACCTCGGCCAGCCTGCGGTCGATGTCCGCCACCAGGTCCGTCGCCAGACCCGGCAGCGCGGCGCCCAGGCGTCCCACCCGCCAGGCAGCCGCGAGCCGGCGCGCCCCCGGCGCCGGGTTGAGCAGCGTCAGCCACCGGTGCCTGGGCGGCACCGCGCCGAGCAGCCGTAGATCAGCGGCGGCGCGTCCGCCGACGGTGGTGACCACGGGCGCCGCCCGCAGCAGCCGGCGCGGCGCGGTGCCGCCGATGTCGAGCGCGGCGGCGAGACCGCGGGCCATCGGCGCGACCCACAGGTCCTCCTCCAGCGGCTGGAGCTGGTCCGGCAGCGTCTCCGCCACAGGCCCGGGACCGAGCAGCCGCGCCCCGCGGGCCGGACGGGCCGCCATCGCCGTGATCGGACGGCTCTGGAACAGCCACAGCCGATCGTCCGCGTCGAACCCGAACTCGATGTCCTGGGGCCCGCCGAACACCCGCCGGGCCCGCCGCGCGAGCCGGGCGAGGCGGAACAGCTCGCTCCGAGTGAGCGGCCCGTCCACCTCGGCGGGCTCGGCCCGCAGCACGCGCCCGCGTCCGCTCAGCCAGTAGTTGGTCCCCGCCTGTGCGCCGCTGACCAGGCTGTCCGGGCCGCCGCGCACGGCGCTGACGAGCATCTGGTCGGCCCGCCCCTCGACGGGATCGGCCCCGAAAAGCACCCCGCCGACCCGCGCGGTGAGCATCGGCTGCACCAGCACCGCCATCGGCGCCGTGGACCCGTCCGGCCTGCGCGCCGACTCCAGCACGGTGCGGACGGCCGTACGGAAGTCCCGCCAGCCGCGGACGTCGAGCACCGAGGCGAACTGGCCCGCCAGCGAGGAGTCCTCGGTGTCCTCCTGCGGCGAGGAGGACCGCACGACCAGCGGCCGGCTGCCGCCGTCGGACAGTGCCTGCCAGGCCCGGCGCAGGGAATGCGGGTCGCCTTCGGCCCGGTACGGGATCACGAAGCCCGGGAGCACCGGCAGTCCGGCGCCGGCCGCGCGGGCGAGACGCGCGGCCTTGGACCCGGCGCGGGCCGGCACGGCGGCGAGGGGCCGGCTCAGCGGGACGGTGGCCGGGCCGTAGGTCTCCACCAGACCGAGGACCACCTCGCCCCGGGGCTCTTCCCCGTCGCGCGCGCCTTCTCCGTGACGTTCGTCGAGCGTCGTCATCGAGCACCCTCCAGGACCGGCCGCCAACAGGGGGGACGCGCGGGGTGGGCCCTGCGCCTGACGGCGGAACGAAGGATGGGACGGACCACCGCCGGGCCCGAGGGGACGCGACAGCGGTTCGCCTCCTGATTCGATGATCCCACTGCTGTTCGGATCCATGTAGCCCGGAAGCCACTTTTCGGACACTCCGGAAGAGATTTACGGATCAGGAAAAGTTGCACAGAGGGCGTCCAGGGCCGCCGCGTAGGCGTGCTCCGGGGGCGTCGCACAGCCGACGACCAGCCCGTCCCGTACCGGTACGGCGGCTTCCGCGGCCTGCGGATGCCGGAACGCGGCGAGCCCGTCCAGCGCCAGCCCGAGCCGCTCGGCCCGCGCGACGGTGGCCTCCTCGGTCCCCGGCGGCAGCCGCAGCACCGCGTGCAGCCCGGCCGCCACCCCGGTCACCTCGATGTGCGGCGCCCGCTCGGCGAGCGCGGCGACCAGCCGGTCCCGACGGCCGCGGTACCGCTGCCGCATGCGCCGCACATGACGGTCGTACGACCCACGCGTGATGAAGTCGGCGAGGCACAGCTGGTCCAGCACGCTCGCCCAGGCCTCCCGCTCGCCCTTGGCCGCGAGCACGCCCTCGACGTACCGCTCCGGCAGCACCATCCAGCCCAGCCGCACCGCCGGGGACAGGCTCTTGCTCACCGAACCGACGAAGATCACCCGCTCGGGGTCGAGGCTCTGCACGGCGCCGACGGGCTTGCGGTCGTAGCGGAACTCCCCGTCGTAGTCGTCCTCCACGATCACCGCGTCACGCGCGCGCGCCCAGTCGATCACCGCGGCGCGGCGCGTGGCGTGCAGCGGCCCGCCGGTCGGGAACTGGTGCGCGGGCGTGAGCAGGGCTCCGCGTTCCCGGCCCAGCCGGTCCACCAGGGCGCCGTCCTCGTCGAGCGGCAGCGGCACGGTCCGTACTCCCGCGCCGGTGAGCAGATCCCGGTGGAAGGGCAGGCCGTACGCCTCCACGGCCAGCGGACCGCGCAGCACGCGGCCCTCGAAGAGGAGCCGCAGCGCGTGGGCGAAGCCGGAGCAGACCACGATCCGGTCCGGGGCGCAGCGCACGCCACGCGCGCGTGCCAGGTACTCCGCCAGCGCCTCGCGCAGTTCCACGCGCCCGGCGGGATCACCGGGCCCGAACACCTCGTTGGGCGCCTGCTGGACGGCCCGCCGGTAGGAGGCGAGCCACTCCACGCGCGGGAATCCCGACACGTCCGGGGTGCCCTGCCGCAGATCGTGCCGCGGGCCACGCGCGCGTGGAGGGGTCGTTCCGGGTCCCTGCCCGGCGTGTCGAGGGGGTTCCGTGCGGGCGGCCACGCGCGTGCCCGAGCCCTGGCGGGCGGTGAGCCAGCCCTCGGCGACCAGCTCCGCGTACGCGTCGGCCACCGTGTTCCGGGCGACCCCGAGGTCGGCGGCGAGCGAACGGTACGGCGGCAGCCGGGTGCCCGGTGCGAGTCGGCCATCGCGCACGGCGTCGCGCAGGGCCCGGATCAGGGCGGCCCGGCGACCACCCGGACCGGACAGCTCCAGATGCAGATCGGCGCCGATCCGCTCGGCGGAATTGACCCATGATTCGGACACGAAAATGCACCCTACAGTGGGTCTATCGCGGCCGTAGGTTATGACTCATGACGACGAACACGATCTCGACGCCGACCCAGACCCGCCTGAACCTCGCGAAGACCGCCCCGAAGGTCTTCCGCGCCCTGATCGGCTTCGACGCCGCCGCCCGCGAGGGCCTGGACCCCACGCTGGTCGAGCTCGTCCAGATCCGCTCCTCGCTTCTCAACAACTGCGCGTACTGCCTGCACATGCACACCAACGACGCCCGCAAGGCCGGTGAGACCGAGGACCGGCTGCACATGGTGGCGGTCTGGCGCGAGGCCCGGCACTTCTTCACCGAGAAGGAACAGGCGGCCCTCGCCCTGACCGAGGCGGTCACTATGGTCTCCGCCGGCGGCGTTCCGGACGCCGTCTACGCCGAGGCCGCGGCCCACTTCGACGAGCAGGAGCTGGCCCAGGTCCTGGCCCTGATCTTCACGATCAACACCTGGAACCGGGTGGCCCTGTCGACGGGCAAGGTGGCGGGGACGGACGAGCGGTAACGCTCCCGCTCGCCCCGGCTAGACGGTCATGGGGCGGTCGTACGGTGAGATCGGCGTCGGCAGTCGCGAGCTGCCCGTCAGATGACGGTCGACCGCCGCCGCGACCGCCCGCCCCTCGGCGATCGCCCACACGATGAGCGACTGCCCCCGGGCGGCGTCTCCGGCGGCGAACACGCCGGGGACGTTCGTGGCGAAGCCGGCGTCCCGAGTGAGTGTGCCACGGGGCTCCAGGCCGAGGCCCAGCTGCCCGATCAGCCCGTCCTCCCGGTCGGGCCCGGAGAAGCCGAGCGCGAGCAGTACGAGATCGGCCGGAATCGCGCGCCCGGTCCCCGGCAGCGGCCGACGGTTCGAGTCGACCTCGACCAGGTGCAGGGACCGTACCCGCCCCTCCGCGTCTCCGGTGAAGCGGAGCGTCGACGCGGCGAACAGCCGGGCGTCCGCGTCCGCCGCGGGCGCGGTACGCAGAGCGCCCGCCTCCTCGTGCGCCGCCGAGAGCCGGTAGATCTTCGGGTACGTCGGCCAGGGCTCGCAGTCCTCGTCGCGCTCGGCGCCCGGCTGGGCGTAGATGTCGAGCTGGGTCACGGACGCGGCGCCCTCCCGGACAGCCGTGCCGAGGCAGTCGGCGCCCGTGTCACCGCCGCCGACGATGACGACGTGCTTCCCGGCGGCGGACATCGGCGATGTCTCGATGTCGCCCTCGCACACCCGGTTGGCGAGCGGCAGGTACTCCATCGCCTGATGGATCCCTGCCAACTCCCGGCCCGGTACGTCCAGTTCCCGCCACGCCGTGGCCCCCGTGGCGATCACGACCGCGTCGTAGCGCGCCCGCAGCTCCGCGGCATCGATGTCCCGCCCGACCGCCGTGGACGTACGGAACTTGGTCCCCTCGGCCCGCATCTGCTCGACGCGCCGCTCCAGTTGCCGCTTCTCCATCTTGAACTCGGGGATGCCGTAGCGCATCAGCCCGCCGATCCGGTCGTCCTTCTCGTACACGGCGACCGTGTGCCCGGCCCGGGTGAGCTGCTGGGCCGCCGCCAGGCCCGTGGGCCCGGAGCCGATCACCGCGACCGTGCGTCCCGACAGCCGGTCCGGCGGCCGGGGCGGGGTGAAGCCCAGCTCCCAGGCCCGGTCGGCGACCGCGCACTCGACGTTCTTGATGGTGACCGCGGGCTGGTTGATGGCCAGCACGCACCCCGCCTCACACGGTGCCGGGCACAACCGCCCGGTGAACTCGGGGAAGTTGTTGGTGGCGTGCAGTCGTTCGGCGGCCGCCCGCCAGTCCTCCCGGCTCACCAGGTCGTTCCACTCCGGGATCAGATTGCCGAGCGGACAGGCGTCGTGGCAGAAGGGGACACCGCAGTCCATGCACCGGTCGGCCTGCTTGCTGACGATGGGCAGCAGCGCCCCTGGGACGTACACCTCGTCCCAGTCCCGGACCCGCTCCTCGATCGGCCGGCGCGGCCAGTCCTGGCGGGGAGTGGTCATGAATCCCTTGGGATCGGCCATGGCCGTCTCCCTTGCGTGCGCAGCGGGGCCGTGCGTCATCGGGCGGCACTCTTCCGGCCACGATACGTCTCATCACCCCCTTGCGCTTTCCGTCAGGTGAGGGCCAGCACGTAGCAGACGGCCGCGGCGGCCGAGGCGACCATGCGGACGTGATTCCAGGCCGTCCACTCGCGTACGTACGCGGTCCAGTACCCGGCGGCCTCGGCGGTGCCGGGCTCCAGCTTCATCAGCGCGTCGTTGCGGGGCACGTTGGCGACCATGGTCACGCCGAACGAGCCGAACAGGTACAGCGCGCTGCCCAGCAGCAGTTCCACGGTTCCCTCGTCCGGCCACAGCACGAACGTCACCACGGCGAGCACGGCGCACAGCACCGCCGAGCCGATGAACACGGTCATGAAGGCGGCGGTCACCGCGGCCACGTTGATCGCCTGCATCGCCGCGACGCCCTGGGCGGGGGGCAGCGCGGCGAGCCCCTTCATCACGAAGGTGGAGAACGCGCAGAACACCCCGGCGACCAGCCCGGTCCCCAGCACGCCCAGCACGGTCAGTACGAAGTACGGCCCATCGATCATGTCGTCCTCAGCTCCCCGATTCCGCCGAGATCATCCTCGGCACCACCCGTCACCACAAGTGAAATCCCCGGAGCGGCGGTATCCCATGGCCGACAACCGCGCGGGCATAAGCGAGAGTCCAGGCGGGGGGAGGGGTGGGGTGAGGGGGTGGAGTGAGGGCGTGGGGTGAGCCGGTGAGTAGGGGCCCTTGTCGCGGCGGGGCGCTTGAAGAGGTGACCCGAGGCCCCTCGGTGCGGTCCGGATCGGCACGGCTCTGCCGGCTTCGGCCCCGCTGCCGTCGGCCGGTCGGCCTACGGCGGCGGGCCGCCTCCTCCGGCCGGCCAGGTGGGCTTGCCCCGGCCGCCCCCTCCGGTCGGCCAGGTGGCCTGCCTCGGCCGTCCCTTCTGGCCGGCCTGCCTTGGCCGTCCTCTCCGGCTGGCCGGTCAGCCTGTGTCGGCCGGTCGCTTCGGCCGGCCGGTCAGCCTGTGTCGGCCCGTCGCTTCGGCCGGCCGGTCTGCCTGTTCCCGCGTCTGGCCCTGCGCGCCGGTCAGCCCGCCTCGGCCGCTCGGGTAGCCGGTCAGCCTGCGTTCGTCGCTCGCTCCCGCCAACCTCCGAGGACCGTCTCCACCGCCGCCGCGATCCTCCGCCGGGCCTCGGGCCGTGCCACCCCGCTCATCAGCAAGTGGTCGTACGGCGTGTCCAGGTGCCGTACGGACGCCACGACCGCCGAGGTCACCGCGGTCTCGGACAGGGCCCGCCCGGCCGCGCTGCGCCCCACCCGGCCGCTGCCCCGCACCGAGGCGTGCGCGGCTATCCCGGCCGCGCGGTCCGGTGGGCACCCCGGGAACAGCCGCCGGATCTCCGCCGCGAAAGCCTCGGTGAACCGCACGTCCTCGGCCGCCCTGCGTCGCGCGTCCCGCATTCGGCGGCGCCGTCTGGCCTCGGCGTCCGCGAGGCAGCGCGCCTCGGCCCGGGCGAGCCCCGCCTCCTCGACGAGGACGCCCTGCCGCTCGTAGCGCCCCTTGCGCCGGTTGAACCGCACGACCACGGCCGACAGCGCGCTCTCCTCCCGGGACCGGCGGGTCAGCGCGGTGTCGCCGCGTGGCAGGAACACCAGGTGCCCGAGGTCCGCGCAGTCCAGACACCGCGGCGCCCCGTCCTCCAGCACGAGCAGCGACAACGGCCCGCCCCGGCACTCGGCACAGTGCCGCTGCCGTATCGGCTGGAAGACGAGAAGTCCGCCGCGGTGCGGGGGAGTTACGGGCTGCGCCATATCCGCTTCATTCCCCCCGACGAGCCGACCACCACCCACACCGCGCCCCGACGCCCGCCTCCTTCGCCCGCACGCCCCTCCCTTCGCCCACCCCTGTCCTCTGCCCGCCCGTCACCGCTTGCCCGCCCTGGCGCATCATGGGCCCTGTGCGACTCGAAGCGATCACCTGGGAGCGGCTCGGCGACCTCCTCGCCGAGCGGCTGCTCGAGCTGAAGCCGGACGACGGCGGTCCCTGGCCGCGCGTCGCCTTCGACGGCGCCCCGGCGGCCCGTCCAGGAGACCTGGCGGAACGCGTCGGCGAAGCCCTGCGCGCCCGCGGTCGGCCTTCGCTGGTCGTCGGCGCCGAAGGCTTCCTGCGCCCCGCCTCGCTCCGGCTGGAACACGGCCGCCGGGACGTGGAGGCCTACTACGACGGCTGGTTGGACACCGGCGCCCTGTGGCGCGAGGTCTTCGGCCCCCTCGACCCCGACGGCGACGGCCGCGTCCTGCCCGACCTGTGGGACCCCGTCACCGATCGCGCCACCCGCAGCCCGTACGTCCAACTCCCGCCCGGAGGAGTGCTGTTGCTGCATGGGCCTCTTCTTCTGCGGCACTGGTTCCCCTTCGATCTGACCGTCCATGTCCGCCTCTCCGAGGGCGCCCTGCGCCGCCGTACCCCCGAGGCCGACCACTGGACCCTCCCCGCCTTCGAGCGCTACGAGGACGAGACCGACCCGGCCACCCTCGCCGACGTCCTGGTCCGCGCCGACGACCCCCGCCACCCCGCCTGGAACGGCTGATCGGAAACTCGGAAACCCCTTTTATATGCGCGTGCATATAACTAGGGTGGTGTCATGACGACGACCTCACCCGGCGACTCCGTGGATTCCCCCGCGCCCGCTCCTCTTCTCTCCTTCGACGACTCCACCCGCGCCCTCCTCGACGGCAAGAACTTCGCCTCCGTCGCCACCCTCGGCCCCGACGGTGCGCCGCAGAACTCGGTGGTCTGGTTCAGACGCGAGGGCGACACCGTGCTCTTCTCCTCCCTCGACAACCGGCAGAAGGTGCGCAACCTCCGCCGCGACCCCCGGATCAGCGTCTCGGTCTTCGACCTCGCCAACCCCTACTCCTCCGTCGAGATCCGCGGCACCGCCGAGATCCTCCCGGACGAGGGCAAACGGCTCCCGCACGAGCTCTCGCACAAGTACCTCGGCATCGACCCGCCGGCCGAGAAGCAAGACGAGGTCCGGGTGATCGTCCGTGTCGTCCCGCGCAAGGTCGTCCGCTTCTCGGCCTGATCCCCTTCCCGGCCTGATTCCCTTCCCGGCCTGAGCCCCTTCCCGTCCCGAACCCCTTCTCGGTCTGAGCCTGAGGTGCGCTCGTCTCCCGGCGCGGCGAGAATGTAGGGCGCCGGGACTAGCGGTGCGTCCTGCGCCGCGCCGGCCGTCCGGCAACGGGAGGTACTCCATGACCACTGCCGGAGACATCATGCACCGCGGTGCCCAGTGGATCCCGGCCCACGAGACCCTGGACCGCGCCGCCCAGCTGATGCGCGACCTCGGCGTCGGCGCCCTGCCCATCGGCGACTCGAACGACCGGCTGTGCGGCATCCTCACCGACCGCGACATCGTCGTCGGCTGCGTGGCCATGGGACATGACCCGGCCAAGGTCACCGCCGGCGAGATGGCCCAGGGCACACCCCGCTGGATCGCCTCCGACGCCGACGTCGGCGATGTGCTGCGCGAGATGCAGGACCACCAGATCCGCCGGCTCCCCGTCATCGAGAACAAGCGCCTGGTCGGCATGATCAGCGAGGCCGACCTGGCCCAGCACCTGACGGAGGACCAGATCGCCTCCTGGGCGGAAAGCGTCTACGCCAGGACCTCGGGGCGCTGACTCGACCGTTGCGACTGTCCTGTCCGGAGCCCCCGCCGCCGGGGTGGGGGCTCGCCCTCACAGCCAGCCGTTGCGCCGAAAGCCGCGGTACAGCGTCAGACAGGCCACGGCTATCACGCCTATGACCAGCGGATACCCGAGCTTCCAGTGCAGCTCCGGCATGTGCTCGAAGTTCATGCCGTAGACCCCGCAGACCATCGTCGGCACGGCGACCAGCGCCGCCCACGCCGTGATCTTCCGCATGTCCTCGTTCTGCGCGACCGTGACCTGCGCGAGGTGTGCCTGGAGGATCGAGTTGATCAGTTCGTCGAAGGAGGCGATCTGCTCCTTGACCCGCAGCAGATGGTCGGAGACATCGCGGAAGTACGCCTGTATCTCCGGGTCGACCACCCGTATCGGCCGGGTGGCGAGCTCGTCCAGTGGGCGGGCCAGCGGCACCACCGCCCGCTTCAGTTCCAGCAGTTCGCGCTTGAGCTGGTAGATCCGGCCCGGGTCGACCCGGGCGCCGGACTCCGCGAACACATCCGTCTCCACCTGGTCGATGTCCGCCTGCACCGAGTCGGTGACGCTCAGATAGTCGTCCACCACATGGTCCGCGATGGCGTGCAGCACCGCCGCCGGGCCCTTGGCGAGCTGCTCGGGCGCGGACTCCAGTTCCTCGCGCAGTGGCCCGAGCGAGCCGTGCCGGCCGTGCCGCACGGTGATCACGAAGTCCTCGCCGGTGAAGACCATGATCTCGCCGGTGTCCACCACCTCGCTGGTGGCCGTCAGCTCCTCGTGCTCGACGTAGCAGACCGTCTTGAACACCGCGAACAGCGTCTCGTCGTAGCGCTCCAGCTTCGGACGCTGATGGGCCTCGATCGCGTCCTCGACGGCCAGCGGATGCAGCTCGAACAGCTCGGCGATGCCCGCGAACTCCTGGTCCGTCGGCTCGTGCAGACCGAGCCAGACGAAACCGTCGCCGTGCTTGCGCACCCGCTCCACGGTGTCGACCAGATCGCCGCTCGCGGGGATCCGAACCCCCTCGCGGTAGGTCACGCAGTTCACCACGGAGGAGCCCAGCGGGGAGCGGGCCGGGTGGCTCAGGTCGACGCGCCGGCGCCGCCGGGCCAGCCGCGCCACCTTGCGCAGCCCGCCGACCTTGCCGAGGCTCGTGACCTTCCGCAGATTTACCGCCATGGACATCTGGATCTCCTCGCGTGGATCTCCTCGCGCCGTTCTCCCGCGCTGGTCGCGCCAGTCTGCCAGTTCGGCGTGAGAGCCGGGTAAGCCTGTGGGAACAGGGCATTCCGCTTGGTTCCCGGCTGTGGACAAGCCTTTCCCGCCGGGTCCCTTTCACTCGTCTCGCGAACGGGGAGCGGGTGCGCGTCGCCCACTCCGGACAAGACGGACACCTGGGATGATCGCGGCATGACGCGATCCGACGGGTATCTCCTGGACAACCGGCAGAGCGAAGCCGGCGAACGTTTCGACGCCTTCGCCACCCTCTTCGATCCCACGACCTTCCGGCACTTCGAGGCCTTCGGCATCGGCTCCGGCTGGCGCTGCTGGGAGGTCGGCGCGGGCGGCACCTCGGTGGTGTCGTGGCTGGCGAAGAAGGTCGGCCCGACGGGACGGGTGGTGGCGACCGACATCGACACCTCTCGGGTCGCCGCGGCCGCCCGGCCGCCGGTCGAGGTGCGGGTCCACGACGTGGGGGCCGAGCAGCCGCCGGGGGAGGGCTTCGACCTGGTGCACGCACGGCTCGTCCTCGTCCATGTCCCGGACCGGGAGCGGGCGTTGCGGTCGATGATCGCGGCCCTGCGGCCCGGCGGCCGACTCCTGGTCGAGGACGCCGACCCCGCTCTGCAGCCCATGGTCTGCCCCGACGAGTACGGCCCCGAGCAGCAGCTGGCCAACCGGCTGCGGCAGGGCTTCCGCAAGCTGCTGGCCGACCGCGGCGCCGATCTATCCTACGGCCGCAGGCTCCCGCGGCTGCTGCGGGAAGCCGGGTTGCAACGGGTCCAGGCCGACGGGTACTTCCCGGTCAGCTCGCCCGCCTGCGCCGCCCTGGAGTCGGCCACGATCCGCCAGGTCCGCGAGCGACTCGTCTCCGCGGGCCTCGCCACCGACCAGGACATCGACCAGCACCTGGCCAACGTCGCCTCCGGCCGCATGGACCTGGCCACGGCGCCGATGATCTCGGCGTGGGGGCGCAAGGGGAGCTGAGGAGCGCCGACGGACCGAGCGGACCGAGCGGACCGGGTACGGCCGCACCGAGGGCGGCGGCGGGTCCTACGGCCATAAAGAAGACGTCGTCCTGCGGCCGTATGGAAGACGTCGTCCTGCGGCCGTATGGAAGACGTCGTCCTGCGGCCGTATGGAAGACGTCGTCCTACGGCCGTACAGAGCAGCCGCGCCCTGCCAACGCCTCTCCGTCAGTCCGTCCCCGGCGGCCGTCCGCCCAGCCGTTCGACGGCGACTGCCCCCGCCCGGCACCCCTCCCGGGCCGCCTCCTCAGGTTCCGCGCCCTTCAGCAGCGCGGCGAGGAACGCGCCCGTGAAGGCGTCCCCCGCCCCCGTGGTGTCCGCCGGGTCCGCGGGTTCCGCCGGCACCCGGGCGCGTATGGCCCCGTCCCGCGCCACCAGGGCGCCGGCGGCCCCCTGCTTCACCACCACCAGTGGGATCCGGCGGCTCAACTCGGCTGCCGCGTCCTCCGCGTCGGGCGACCCCGCCAGCAGACAAGCCTCGTCGCGGCTGGGCAGCAGCACGTCGACGCCGTCGACGAGCTCCAGGAAACGGTCCACGCCCAGCTCCACCAGGAACCCCGCCGAGGCCGGGTCCAGGCTCACCGGCACCCTGCGCGCGCGTGCCGACGCGAGCGCCGCGGCCACCAGCGCTCGGCTCGGCTCGGAGAACAGCAGGTAGCCCGACAGATGCAGCCGGGCGACGCCGTCGAGCAGCGCGTCCGACCAGTCGCCGGGGTCAAGCCGCAGCGAGGCGCCGCTGTCGGTCAGGAACGTGCGCTCGGCCGCCGCCCCGGTGTCGACCAGGCAGATCACCGTGCCGGTGGGGGCCCGCGGATCCACGACCAGAAGGGGCCGCACTCCGCACGCGGCCAGCTCTCGCTCGTGCCACGCCGCCGCCTCGGCGCCCACCCGGCCGAGCAGCCGTACCTCCGCGCCCCCGCTGTACGCCGCCCAGCAGGCCACGTTGGCGCCCGCCCCGCCCGGCACCGTGCGGATCACGGCGGCCGTGTCCGTGCCCGAGGCGAGCGGCCCCCGGTGCCGGGCGATGACGTCCGTGACGACATCGCCGACGACCAGCAGGGCTCCGCCGTCCGGCGCCGCAGTCACGCCCGGGCCCAGGCCGCCGCGATCCGGGCGGCCAGCCGTACGTTGCCGCGCACCGCCGCCAGGTTGGCGGTCAGCGAGGCGCCGTCGGTGTGCCGTACCAGGTGGTCGAGCAGGAACGGGGTCACCGCCTGGCCGGTGACGCCCTCCTCCTCGCACGCGTGCAGCGCGTCCGCGAGCACGCGCGCGTGCAGCTCGGGATCCAACTGCTCCGACTCCGGTACGGGATTGGCGACGATCAGCGCCGACTCGGGCCCGCCGAGACCGTCCTGAGCCCGCATCACCTCCGCGACCTCCTCAGGGAACCGAAGCGTCCAGTCCACGGGATGGCCGGAGTCCGACAGGTAGAAGCCGGGGAAGCGGTCCGTGTCGTAGCCGGCCACCGTGACACCGAGCGTCTCCAGCCGCTGGAGCGTGGCCGGCACGTCCAGGATCGACTTCACGCCCGCGCAGACCACGGTGATCCGGGTGCGCGCCAGCAGCCCCAGGTCCGCCGACTCGTCCTGGGTCACCGTCCACTCCCGGTGCACCCCGCCGAGCCCGCCCGTCGCGAAGACCCGCACGCCCGCAAGGGCCGCCAGCAGTGCCGTCGCCGACACCGTGGTCGCCCCGCTCGCCCCGGCCGCGACGGCCGGCGGCAGATCGCGGTGGCCGAGCTTGCGGATCCCGTCCTCGTTCGCGATCCGCTCCACCTGCTCCTTGTCCAGGCCGACATGGGGCTTTCCGTCGAGTACGGCGACGGTGGCGGGCACGGCGCCCTCCCGCCGCACGACGTCCTCCAGCTCCAGGGCCACCTGGAGGTTGCGCGGGCGCGGCAGCCCGTGCGCGATGATCGTGGACTCCAGGGCCACCACGGGTCGACGCGCGTCGATCGCCTCCCGCACCTCTTCCGACACCACCAGCACCACGCGCCTGCCTCCTGTCCGTCGGTACTCCCTCATCTCTGGCGGGCGCGGCGCCCGGCCAAACCACTTGCGGGTTGTGGGGGACGACACCCAGCCTGGAACGCATGACCGACCACACCGCACGTCTCGACCATGTCGTCCTCTGGGTGAGCGACCCGATCGCCTCGGCCGAGTTCTACGAGAAGGCGGTGGGCCTGGAGCCCGTGCGGCTCACGGACTTCGCAGCCGGGCAGGTGTCGTTCCCGTCCGTGCGTCTGAACGAGGAGACCATCCTCGATCTGATGCCGCGGACCATGGCCGAGCGGATGAAGATGCTCCCGGGCGCCGCGGAGAGCGCCGGGCACCCGGTCAACCACGTCTGTGTCGCCCTGCCCGCCGACGCCTTCGAGGCGCTCCGCACCCGCCTGGAGGAGAGCGCGGTGCCCCTCTCGGAGATCGGCCACGACTCCTTCGGCGCCCGCGGCCTGGCCAAGCGCACCTTCTACTTCCGCGACCCGGACGGCAACGTCCTCGAGGCCCGGCACTACGACTAGCGGGGGTTGACGGTCCTCAGAACAGCGGCTCGGGCAGCACACCCTCCAGGGCGAGCAGCTTCCGCTTGGTCTCCAGGCCGCCCCCGAAGCCGCCGATGCCGCCGTCGCTCTCCACGACCCGGTGGCAGGGCACGACCACGGGCAGCGGATTGGCGCCCATCGCCATGCCCACCGCCTGGGCCGCGCCCGGCTGGCCGACCCGCCCCGCGAGATCGCCGTAGCCGACGACAGAGCCGTACGGCACGCCGGCGGCCAGCTCGCGCAGGACCTGTCGGTTGAAGCCCGAGATCAGCGTCCAGTCCAGGGGCAGCTCGAAGTCGTGCCGCTCACCCGCGAAGTAGGCCTTCAGCTGGCGTATCGCCTCGGCGAGCACGGGGGAGTCGGGTGCCTCGACGACCTCGCCGCCGAGTCGCGACGCGAGCCGGTCCAGAGCCTTCTCGCGCACCGCGTCGGTGGCGTGGAACACGACGTTGACCAGGCCCTCGCGGGTCGCGGCCAGCAGCAGCGGACCGATGTCGGTGCCGACAACGGCCCATACGACCTGCTGCTCGTACTGCCCATGGCTGTCCATGCGTCCCACCGTACGGCCAGGCACTGACAACGCCGGGCCCCCGCCTCCCCGTCAGCTCCCGCCGACGGCGTCCCGCACCACGTCCGGCTTGTTGGTGATGATGCCGTCGACCCCGTACCCGGCGACCCGGCGGGCGGCGGTCGCGTCGTCGACGGTCCAGGTGAAGACCTCCAGCGGCTCACCGTGCGGTCCGGTGAAGGCGTGCACGGCGGCCACGTAGCCCGCGGAGACCGAGCCGTACGAGGGGTTGATCTGGTCGGTGAACGCGGCGTACCCGGGCAGGTCGGCGACGGGCGGGGTGCCGAGGAACCCGGTCTTGACGGCCGGCTTGAGCTCATGCACGGTCCGCACGCTGTCCGCGCTGAAGCTCTGCACGATCAGCCGGCCGAGGTGGGCCCGGTCGAGCCAGCCCTCGTTGCTGAGCACCTTCAGGGTCTGCCGCTCGATGCCCGGGTACAGGGCGGGATTCTTGATCTCCAGGAGCAGCTTCTGGTGGTGCCGCTCGACGCGGTGCACGTACTGCTCCAGGGTCGGCACGCGCGCGCCCGCGTACGCGGGGCCGAACCAGCTTCCGGCGTCCAGGCGGGCGATCTCCGCGGCCGTGAAGTCCTTCACCTTCCAGGGCGCCCGGCCCGGGAAGACCTCCTCGACGTCGGTGGTCCGCCTGAGGTTGTCGTCGTGGACCACGACCAGCTCGCCGTCCTTGGTGCGCTGCACGTCGTTCTCGACCCAGGTGATGCCCAGCTCGGCCGCTTTGTCGACGGCCGCCAGCGTGTTCTCCGGCGCGTAGGCCGAGGCACCACGGTGGGCGAGGACCGTCGGCGGCGTCACCGCGGCGCCCGCCGGGGCACCGGCGGTCGGCAGCAGGAAGGCGGCGGTCCCCAGGAGCGCGGTGGTCGTGGCGGCAACTGCGCGCGCGTGCATGCGTACTCCTTGTGTCGATGTCACGGAAAGCACCACTGTGACAGCAGAGCGTCAACGACAGGGGGTTGCAGAATGGCCATGGATTGAACGGGGTTGCCCAAGTCCGTTCACCGCTGCCGCACAACTGGGGCAGGGCCGTGTTTCTTTGCCGGAAAATCGTTCGACCATTCCGGTGGGAGTCATACTCTCTGCCTCAACCCTGACCGCTCGGGCGGTCCTGGGAGGGGGCGCATATCAGCACATTCCGGGATGCAAGAGGGCGGAAGGACAGCCGCGCATGCAGGGCACGGTCGACGGATTCAGCTACGGCCTCGTCACACCGCTGGTGGCCTACCTCATGGCCTGCCTCGGCGGCGCCCTCGGCCTGCGCTGCACCACCAGAGCCATGATCGTCACCCGCTCCTGGCGCCCCGGCTGGCTGGCCCTCGGCTCGGCGGCCATCGGCTCCGGCATATGGACCATGCATTTCGTCGCGATGATGGGGTTCAGTGTCAAGGAGACCCCGATCCACTACGACAAGCCGATGACGTTCGCGAGCCTCGCGGTCGCCGTCGTGATGGTCGGCGTCGGGATCTTCATCGTCGGCTACAAGGGCGCGCGTGGCACCGCCCTGTTCACCGGCGGCACCATCACCGGTCTCGGCATCGCCTCCATGCACTACCTGGGCATGGCCGGCCTGCAGCTCAACGGCAAGCTGGAGTACAACACCCTCACCGTCGCCGCCTCCGTCGCCATAGCCATGGCCGCGGCCACCGCCGCCCTGTGGGCCGCCGGGCAGGTCAGGGGCTTCTTGTGGAGCGTGGGCGCGAGCCTTGTCATGGGGCTCGCCGTCAGCGGGATGCACTACACCGGCATGGCCGCCCTCAGTGTCCATCTGCACCCATCCCAGGACATCACCACCGGCGACTCGCCCGCGGCCCTGCTCGCGCCCATGATGATCGGCCCGCTCGTCTTCCTGCTGCTGGCCGGAGTCGTCGTGATGATCGACCCGCTGATCGTCATGGGCAAGCCCGACCTCGCGCCCGTCGACGACAAGCCCGGCATTCCGGCCCACAGCGTCGCCTCCCACACCGCCCGCAGGCCGCAGCTCCGCCCCCGCCGCCCCCTCGGCGAACGCCGCTCCCGCACCCCCCAGAACCGCTGACCGGACCGCGTTGTCAGTGGTGGGTCGTACGGTGGATCCATGCGGCCCGTTTCCAGCATCGAACGCACGGTGGCGCCCTTCGAGGTCGTCAGCCCCTACCAGCCCAGCGGCGACCAGCCGCAGGCCATCGCCGATCTCGCCCGGCGCATCACGGCAGGCGAGAAGGACGTCGTCCTGCTCGGCGCGACCGGCACCGGCAAGTCCGCCACCACCGCGTGGATGATCGAGCGGCTTCAGCGCCCCACCCTGGTCATGGCGCCGAACAAGACCCTGGCCGCCCAGCTGGCGAACGAGTTCCGGGAACTCCTGCCGAACAACGCCGTCGAGTACTTCGTCTCGTACTACGACTACTACCAGCCCGAGGCCTACGTCCCGCAGTCGGACACCTACATCGAGAAGGACTCCTCGATCAACGAGGAGGTCGAGCGGCTGCGCCACTCCGCCACCAACTCGCTGCTCACCCGGCGTGACGTCGTCGTGGTGGCCTCCGTGTCCTGCATCTACGGCCTCGGCACCCCGCAGGAGTACGTGGACCGGATGGTCCCCCTCAAGGTCGGCGAGGAGATCGACCGCGACCAGCTGCTGCGCCGCTTCGTGGACATCCAGTACACGCGCAACGACGCGGCCTTCACCCGCGGCACCTTCCGGGTGCGCGGCGACACCATCGAGATCTTCCCGGTCTACGAGGAGCTGGCCGTCCGCATCGAGATGTTCGGCGACGAGATCGAGGCGCTGTCCACCCTGCACCCCCTCACCGGCGAGATCATCAGCGACGACGAGCAGCTGTACGTCTTCCCGGCCTCCCACTACGTCGCGGGCCCCGAGCGCATGGAGCGGGCCGTCAACGACATTGAGAAGGAGCTGGGCGAGCGCCTGGCCGAGCTGGAGAAGCAGGGCAAGCTGCTGGAGGCCCAGCGTCTGCGCATGCGCACCACGTACGACCTCGAGATGCTCCGCCAGATCGGCACCTGCTCGGGCGTGGAGAACTACTCGATGCACTTCGACGGCCGCCTGCCCGGCTCCCCGCCCAACACCCTGCTCGACTACTTCCCGGACGACTTCCTGCTCGTCATCGACGAGTCGCATGTGACCGTGCCGCAGATCGGCGCCATGTACGAGGGCGACGCCTCCCGCAAGCGCACCCTGGTGGACCACGGCTTCCGGCTGCCCTCCGCCCTGGACAACCGCCCGCTGAAGTGGGAGGAGTTCCAGGAGCGCATCGGTCAGACGGTCTACCTCTCGGCCACCCCGGGCCAGTACGAGCTCTCGCGCTCCGACGGCGCCGTCGAGCAGATCATCCGCCCCACCGGTCTGGTCGACCCCGAAGTCGTCGTCAAGCCGACCGAGGGCCAGATCGACGACCTGGTGCACGAGATCCGCGAGCGCACCGAGAAGGACGAGCGGGTCCTGGTCACCACGCTCACCAAGAAGATGGCCGAGGACCTCACCGACTACTTCCTGGAACTCGGCATCCAGGTCCGCTATCTGCACAGCGACGTCGACACCCTGCGCCGCGTGGAGCTGCTGCGCGAACTGCGCGCCGGCGAGTACGACGTCCTGGTCGGCATCAACCTCCTGCGGGAGGGCCTCGACCTGCCCGAGGTCTCCCTGGTGGCCATCCTCGACGCGGACAAGGAGGGCTTCCTGCGCTCCGGCACCTCGCTGATCCAGACCATCGGCCGCGCGGCGCGAAATGTCTCCGGCCAGGTCCACATGTACGCGGACAAGATCACCCCGGCGATGGAGAAGGCCATCGACGAGACCAACCGCCGCCGGGACAAGCAGATCGCGTACAACAAGGCCAACGGCATCGACCCGCAGCCGCTGCGCAAGAAGATCAACGACATCGTCGCGCAGATCGCCCGCGAGGACGTCGACACCGAGCAGCTGATCGGCTCCGGCTACCGCAAGTCCAAGGACGGCAAGGGCGCCAAGGCCCCCGTGCCCTCGCTCGGCGGCAAGGCGGCCAAGACCAAGGGCAAGGCCAAGGAGACGGTGCCCAGCGACCGTCCGGCGGCCGATCTCACCGATCAGATCGAGGAGATGACCGCGCGGATGCGCGCCGCCGCGGCCGATCTGCAGTTCGAGATCGCGGCCCGGCTGCGTGACGAGGTCTCCGAGATGAAGAAGGAACTGCGCCAGATGAAGGAGGCGGGCCTGGCCTGACGGGACAGGGGTGACCGCGCGGGGGCCCGCAGTGTTGCAAGACCGACACAAAGTGCGGACCTGGGTTAGGCACTGTCAGTGCCCCTGCGTAGGGTTCTCGTCATCCGCGGACTCCGCGGCAACAGGGGACAGTTCGAGAGGGGAATCAGCGCGTGACCGTCAACATGACCAAGGGTCAGGCCATCAGTCTGCAGAAGAACGACGGCGGCAGCCTGACCGCGGTGCGCATGGGTCTCGGCTGGCAGGCGGCCCCCCGGCGCGGCCTGTTCGGCTCGCGCACCCGGGAGGTCGACCTGGACGCCTCCGCCGTCCTGTTCGCCGACAAGCAGCCGGTCGACGTCGTCTTCTTCCGCCACCTGGTGAGCGACGACGGCTCGGTCCGGCACACCGGTGACAACCTGGTCGGCGGTGTCGGCCAGGGCGGCGACGACGAGGCGATCCTCGTCGACCTGCAGCGCATCCCGGTCCACATCGACCAGATCGTCTTCACCGTGAACTCCTTCACGGGCCAGACCTTCCAGGAAGTGCAGAACGCCTTCTGCCGGCTGGTCGACGAGACCAACGGCCAGGAGCTCGCCCGCTACACGCTCGCGGGCGGCGGCGCCTACACCGCCCAGATCATGGCCAAGGTGCACCGCACCGGCCCGGGCTGGACGATGACGGCCATCGGCACGCCCGCCAACGGCCGTACCTTCCAGGACCTGATGCCGGCGATCCTGCCGCACCTGTAGGCCCACCGGCGAGCAGCACACTTCCCGACACGACACACAGCGACACAGGGGGACGAAGGCGATGACGGCCGAGCTGGTGCGGGGGCAGAACCACCCGCTCTCCCAGGCCCGTCTCGAGATCCGGGTCTCGGCCGGCGCGCCGATCGTGGCGGGCGCCACGCTCAGCGACGAGAACGGCAAGGTCCACGGCGCGGAGTGGGTGGCCCATCCGGGCGCGCCCACCCTGCCGGGTCTTGAGGTGTCCCGGCAGGCGGCCGCCGACCATCGCCTCGCGGTGGACCTGGACGCCGTGCCGGAGTCCGTGCACCGGGTCAGTGTGCTGCTCGCCCTGCCCACCGGCGTGGGGGGCCCGGTCCGCTTCGGAGCGGTCGCCGCCCCCTTCGTCGCGGTCACCGGCCTCGACGGCACCGAGGTGGCCAGCTACACCATCACCGGACTCGACGCCGAGTCGGCCGTCGTCGCCCTGGAGCTCTACCGCCGCCAGGGCGCCTGGAAGGTGCGCGCCATCGGCCAGGGGTACGCGGGGGGCCTCGCCGAACTCCTCGCCGACCAGAACCTGCCCGAGGCAGGCCTGCTGGCGAGCGGCATCAACGACGCGGTGGCCCAGGGCGTCGCCCGCTCGGTCCCGGCGCCGCCCCAGGGCGACCGCTCCCGGCAGCCCGCCGCCCCCGGCCCCGACCAGGGCGGTTCCGCGCCCACCTCGCCGTACGGCACCCAGGGCGCCTCCGCCGTACCGCCGCCGCCCGCCACGCCGCCCTACGGAGGGCAGCCGCCGCAGACGCCCGCGGACGGCTATCCGGCGGCGCCCGCCGATCCGCCCACCTCCGGCGGTGTCGACTACAGCCATCCGCGCCGGCGGAACACCACTCCGCCGCCGCCCGCCCCGCCCGCGGCCCCCGCCCAGCCGGGTCAGCCCGGGCAGCCCGTCGCGGGCGACGCCACCGGCTGGTCCATGGACGAGCGGCTCTACAACCAGGTCTGGGGCATGTTCGAGGACCTGGCCCGGTCCACGGCCGCCTACCGCAGCGCCGTCGACTTCGCCGACTCGCGCATGGAGAAGGAGCTCGACCAGGTCCTGTCCGATCCGCGCAGCCGGATCGGCGGTCAGGGCGACGCCGCACGCGAGGCGGCCCAGGCCAAACACGCGCAGCTCGTGGACCAGGCGCGGGCCACCCTCGACCGGGACCTCGCCCAGCTCACCGCCGAGTGCGAGGTCGTCGAGCCCGCGCTGCCGCCCGCGTACGCCCGCTGGGACAACCCCGTCTGGCACGCCTACCGCGTGCCGATGGAGACGCCCATGGCCCTGCGGCTGGGCGATCTGCATCTGCCCGAGAGCGAGCCGCTGCGCATCCCGATGCTGGTCCGGCTGCCGCTGGAGCGCGGGCTGTGGATCGACAGCGGAGCGCCCGGGTCGGTCGACGGCGCCTTCCACGACTCGCACGACCTGCGCCGCCTCGCCCTGGAGGCGGCGGTGGCGCACGCGGCCCGGCTGCTCGCCGTCTATCCGGCGGGCGACTTCACCGTTCATGTCGTCGACCCGGCAGGCTCCGGGGCCCAGGCGCTCGCCCCGCTCGTGCAGACCGGCGTGCTCGCCTCCCCGCCAGCCGTGGGGGCGGCCGGGGTGACGGAGGTGCTCGGCAGGCTCACCCAGCGCGTCGACCTGGTGCAGATGGCGGTGCGCGGCGGTGCGTCCGAGTCGCTGCCGCCCGGCTTCGACACCTCCGAGCAACTGCTGATCGTCAACGACTTCCCGCACGGCTTCGACGACCGGGCGGTGAACCAGCTGCGCTATCTCGCGGACGAGGGACCGTCCGTCGGCGTCCACCTGATGATGGTCGCCGACCGGGAGGAGGCCAGCGCCTACGGTCCGTTGCTGGACCCGCTGTGGCGTTCGCTGCTGCGACTGACCCCGGTGCCCGAGGACCACCTCGCCGACCCCTGGGTGGGGCACGCCTGGACGTACGAGCCCCCGCTCGCGCCGCCCGGCAGCCAGGTGCTCCAGCAGGTGCTCGCCCAGGTGGCCGCGGCCCGCCGCAACTGGAACCGGTAACCCTGATCTGGCCTTTACAAAGCAACCGTAAAGCCATCCCGACCTGGGGTTTTGGTTCTTCTTTTACTTAGCTCTTTACCTTTCCTTGGTCATTGGGTACTCTCGTTCGTGCGGAGGGGAGTACTCCCTGTCTACTGCGGCGTCCCCGTCAATACGGATCAGGCCAGATCCCGGGGCGTCGGCCCGATCTCGGGTGGAAGAGACCTCCGGCAGCGACGACGCTGACATTTGCCGTTACGTACTGCCGGAGGCGCAGTGGATGTTTCCCTGACCCTGTGGGTCCTCACGATCGTGGGCCTCGCCGCCCTGATCGCGGTCGATTTCTTCATCGGCCGCAAGCCGCACGACGTGTCCATCAAGGAAGCCGGAATCTGGACCGTCGTCTGGGTCGTCCTGGCCGGGCTCTTCGGCCTTGGTCTGCTCTTCTTCGGCGGCGGACAGCCCGCCGGTGAGTTCTTCGCCGGCTTCATCACCGAGAAGTCGCTGAGCGTAGACAACCTCTTCGTCTTCGTCCTGATCATGGCGAAGTTCGCCGTGCCCTCGCAGTACCAGCAGCGGGTGCTGCTGGTGGGTGTGCTGATAGCCCTGGTGCTGCGCGCGATCTTCATCGCCGCCGGAGCCGCGATCATCGCCAGCTTCGCCTGGGTGTTCTACATCTTCGGCGCGTTCCTCATCTGGACCGCCTGGAAGCTCATCCAGGAGGCGCGGGCCGAGGAGGAGGACGAGGAGTTCGAGGAGAACAAGCTGCTCAAGGCCGCCGAGCGCAGGTTCGGTGTCGCCGACCGCTACCACGGCACCAAGCTGTGGATCCAGCAGAACGGCAAGCGGGTCATGACCCCGATGCTCGTCGTGATGCTCGCGATCGGCTCGACGGACGTCCTGTTCGCCCTGGACTCCATCCCCGCGATCTTCGGCCTGACGCAGGACCCGTACATCGTCTTCACCGCCAACGCGTTCGCGCTGATGGGTCTGCGGCAGCTGTACTTCCTCATCGGCGGCCTGCTGAAGAAGCTGGTCCACCTCAGCTACGGCCTGTCGATCATCCTCGGCTTCATCGGCGTGAAGCTCGTGCTGCACGCGCTGCACGAGTCCGGGGTGCACGTCCCGGAGATCAGCATTCCGGTCTCCCTCGGCGTGATCTGCTCGGTCCTGATCGTCACCACGATCACCAGCCTGCGCGCTTCCAAGAAGCAGGCGGCGGCCGAGGCGGCGCAGAAGGAGAGCGAAGGCGCTCCGAAGGACAGCATCGAGGCCTGACGGCTTCGGGCGTAGCAACAACCATCACCGGGAGGGGTGCGCGGCGATTGCCGCGGACCGCTCCCGGTGATTGCGTTGTCCCGAGCGCGTTTCCCGGCCTGGGAGCGCAGTGCCCAGCGGAGGTAATCCGTGAAGTTCGTGCAGATCATCGACTTCGAGACCGAGCGCCTCGACGAAATGAACCAGCTGATGGACGACGCCAGGCAGCGCATGGCGGACCGGGAGGGCGGTCCCACCCGGCGGATGCTCCTCCAGGACCGTGACACGCCCGGGCGCTACTTCGCGGTGATCGAGTTCGACTCGTACGAGGAAGCCATGCGCAACAGCGAGAACCCCGAGACGACCAAGATGGCCGAACAGATGGGTGCTCTGTGCACCCGGGAGGCCCGCTACCTCAACTGCGATCTGCTGGACGCGGAGGACCTCACCTAGCCCGGTGCAGCGCGACGGGCCCCGTGCGACCGACATGCGGGGCCCGTCCTCCTTTGCGACGATCACTGCATGATCACTCGGCTGAGGTCGCTCGCCCTTCAGTGGACGTTCCTCGTGCCGGTGCTCGCGGTCGTCCTGCTGGCCTTCACCTGGGGCCGGGATCTGCCGGGCGCGGTCGTCGCCGTGGTCACGGTGGTGCTCGCCGGAGCCGTCCTGGCCGCCGTCCACCATGCCGAGGTCGTGGCGCACCGGGTGGGGGAGCCCTTCGGCTCCCTGGTCCTCGCCATCGCGGTCACCGTGATCGAGGTCGCCCTCATCGTCACCCTCATGGCGGACGGCGGCTCCAAGGGCGCGACGCTCGCCCGGGACACCGTCTTCGCCGCCGTGATGATCACCTGCAACGGCATCGTCGGTCTGTGCCTGCTGGTCGCCTCCCTGCGCCACGGCACCGCGGTCTTCAACCCCGAGGGCACCGGCGCCGCGCTCGCCACCGTCGCCACCCTCGCGACCCTCAGCCTGGTCCTGCCGACGTTCACGACCAGCGAGCCGGGCCCGGAGTTCTCCACCCTCCAGCTCACCTTCGCCGCGATCTCCTCGCTCGTCCTGTACGGCCTGTTCGTCGCGACCCAGACCGTGCGGCACCGCGACTACTTCCTGCCCATCACCCGGCAGGGCGAGGTGATCACCATCGACGACCACGCCCTCGCCCCGAGCGCCCGCACCGCGATGATCAGCCTCGGACTGCTGGGCCTGGCGCTGGTCGGCGTGGTGGGGCTCGCCAAGGCGGTGTCGCCGACCATCGAGTCGGGCGTGGAGTCGGCCGGGCTGCCGCATGCCGTAGTCGGCGTGATCATCGCCCTGCTGGTGCTGCTGCCCGAGACGATCGCCGCGCTGCGCTCCGCCCGCCGGGACCGGGTGCAGACCAGTCTGAACCTCGCGCTCGGTTCGGCGATGGCGAGCATCGGGCTGACCATCCCGGCGGTCGCCCTGGCGACGATCTGGCTCTCCGGCCCGCTGGTCCTCGGCCTCGGCGCCACGCACATGCTGCTGCTCGCCCTCACCGTCGTGGTCGCCTCCCTCACGGTCGTGCCGGGCCGGGCCACACCTCTCCAGGGAGGGGTGCACCTGGTGATCTTCGCCGCCTACCTGGAACTCGCGATCAATCCATGACCGGCGCCGGCGCCGGTGCCACGGGCCGCGCCGGACGCGTCTCCGGCAGCAGCGCGAAGCAGCCCAGGCTGAGCAGCGCGATCCCGGTCAGATACGCCCCCACGCCCCACGGCACCCGGCCCCCCTGCTCGGCCAGCGCGGTCGCCGCGAGCGGCGTGAGCGCGCCCCCGAGGACCCCTCCGAGGTTGTAGCCGACCGCGGCGCCCGTGCAGCGCACCCGCGGCTCGTACAGCTCCGGCAGATAGGCGGCGATGACGGCGAACATCGTGATGAAGGCGAGCATCGCCCCCAGGAAGCCGAAGAACATCAGCAGCGGCGATCCGGTGGCGAGCAGCGCCACCATCGGGAACATCCACACCGCGGCCGCCGCACACCCGGCCAGGCACATCGGCCGGCGCCCGTACCGGTCCCCGAGCAGCGCCGCCAGCGGGGTCAGCGAGCCCTTCACCAGGACGGCGCCCATGATGCAGACCAGCATGACCGTACGGCTCACCCCGAGCCGTTCCGTGCCATAGGCCAGGGACCAGGTGGTCACGGCGTAGAAGATCGCGTACCCGATCGCCAGCGCGCCCGCGGTCAGCAGGACGAGCCGCCAGTGGTCGCGCACGACCTCGGCGAGCGGCACGCGCGCGTGGTCGTCGATCTTCAGGAACTGCGGGCTCTCCGTGAGCGACGACCTGAGCCACAGCCCCGCCACGGCCAGCACCCCTGCGGCCCAGAACGGCACCCGCCAGCCCCACTGCGCGAACTGCGCCTCGGACAGCGAGGCCGCGAGCGCGAGCGTCACACCGTTCGCGAGCAGAAAGCCGACCGCCGGACCGATCTGCGGAAAACTCGACCACAGCCCACGCCGATCGGCGGGCGCGTGCTCCGCGGTCAGCAGCACGGCGCCGCCCCACTCCCCGCCGAGTCCCAGACCCTGCAGGAAGCGCAGGACGAGCAGCAGCACCGGAGCGGCCACCCCGATCGTGTCGTACGTCGGTACACAGCCGACCGCGACCGTCGAGGCGCCGGTCAGCAGCAGGGAGGCGACCAGGACCGGCCTCCGCCCGTGCCGGTCGCCGATGTGCCCGAAGAGCACCGAGCCGAGCGGCCGGGCCACGAACCCCACGCCGAAGGTCCCGAACGCGGCCAAAGTCCCCGCCACCGGCGAGAACGTGGGGAAGAACAGTGGCCCCAGGACCAGCGCCGCCGCGGTCCCGTAGACGAAGAAGTCGTAGAACTCGATGGCCGTCCCGGCGAGCGAGGCGGCCGCGAGGCGGAGCATGGAGGGCGCCCTTACGGTGCGTACGTCGTGCATGCCGCGTCAACTACCCACAGTGATCGTGGGTTACGGGGGCGCGTGGGGGTGGTCAGTAGGTGACGGTGATGCGCCGGGAGGGGCCGTCGACCCGTACGAGACCGCCATAGGGGATGACCAGTTGGGGACTGGTGTGGCCGAAGTCCACATCGAAGACGATCGTCGTGTTCGGGGCATACATACGCATCGCGCGCAGCACGGCCTCGCGTTGACCGGCGGCGTAACGATCCGCCTCCTCCGGGCTGTTCGGGTGCTCGAAGGACCAGGTCTTCGGCCGGCCCATCAGCAGGGCGGAGAAGCGCTGGAGGAGCCCTCGTTCGCCCATGTTCCGCAGGGTGCGGAAGACTTCCTCGGCGCTCGGCAGCTCCTCCGAGGTCTCCAGGAGCAGCACGCCGCCCTCGAACTCGGACAGATCGCGCGGAATCTCGCGGTCGGCCATCAGCAGCCAGCCGAGGATCTCCAGGCAGCCGCCCCAACTGCGGCCCTCCACCACGTGGTCGGCGTTCACCCAGGTCCATCCCGTGCCGGGCCGGGTCGGTGGTTCGGTCTCGAAGGTCACGGGATCCTGCCAGTCCCGGTCGATGTCGTTCGAGCGCTCGGCGGGCGTGAGTTCGTGCGCACCGGAGGTGAACAGGGCGGCCCGCAGGGAGTCGGCGGTCAGCTGATCCATGGCCACCGGACGCCCGAGCGCGGTCATCACGGTCGCGCCGTGATAGCCGACGATTCCGGTGCTGTGCAGAAACGCGAGCAGGTTCGTGTTGTCGCTCATCCCGAAGAACGGCTTCGGGTTGGCCCGGATCAACTCCCGGTCCAGGAAGGGCAGCACGGTGATCTGATCGTCGCCGCCGATCGAGGCCATGATCACCTTGATGTCCGGGTCGGCGAAGGCGGCGTTGACGTCGGCGGCCCGCTCCTGCGGGGTCGCGCCCATCCTGCGGGTCGTCGGGTACTCGACCGGCACGAGGCCGTATTCCTCGCGCAGTCGCTCCAGGCCCAGGTCGAAGGGGTGCGGGAAGAGGCCGGGCAGCCCGGCGCCGGGCGAGATCACGGCGATACGGTCGCCGGGCGAGGGCTTGGGCGGGTACGAGATCGTCGTCATCCGGGGAGGGTATGGCCCCTCACCGCCTCGGCGCACCGTGATAAACCGGGTCTGAGCAGCGGTCCTCCTCGGGGCCGCGCATGTCGAACGGACCGGAGGAACCGTGCCCCGCACCCTGGCCAACGCCCCGATCATGATCCTCAACGGACCCAATCTGAACCTGCTCGGCCAGCGTCAGCCCGAGATCTACGGCTCCGACACCCTCGCGGACGTCGAGGCGATGTGCGCCAAGGCGGCGGCCGCGCACGGCGGGACGGTGGACTTCCGTCAGTCCAACCACGAGGGCGAGCTGGTCGACTGGATCCACGAGGCGCGGCTGAGCCACTGCGGGATCGTCATCAACCCGGGCGCCTACTCCCACACGTCCGTCGCGATCCTGGACGCCCTCAACACCTGTGACGGCCTGCCGGTGTTGGAGGTCCACATCTCCAACATCCACCAGCGCGAGTCCTTCCGCCACCACTCCTACGTGTCGCTGCGCGCCGACGGGGTCGTCGCGGGGTGCGGGGTGCAGGGTTACGTCTTCGGCGTCGAGCGGGTGGCGGCGCTGGTGGGAGCGGCGCGAGCGCAGGCCTGACGCACTCCGGGCCGCCGGCCGAGGGCGGGGAATGAGACCGGCGGCCCGTTCCGCTCAGGAGCCGTCATCCTGTGCGGGTTGCCTCAAGTCGACCGCGCGACGGGATGTAGGGGGAGCGCGCGCGGGGCGCGGGTGCGTGCGAAGCGTTCACACGGGGCGCGTGGAACACGTGGAAGAGGACGCGCGGGGCGCATGGCGGTGAAGTCGCGCCCAGCGTGCGGTGAAGGGGTGCACGCCCCGCGCGCACCCCACCGTTCACCACCCCCGCGCGCGCCACTCCGGCAGGTGCGGGCGCTCCGCGCCGAGCGTCGTGTCGTTGCCGTGTCCGGGGTAGACCCAGGTCTCGTCCGGCAGCACGCCGAAGATCTTCGTCTCGACGTCGTGGATGAGACTGGCGAACGCCTTCGGGTCCTTGCGGGTGTTGCCCACGCCGCCCGGGAACAGACAGTCCCCCGTGAACACATGGGGGTGCCCGTGCGGGTCGTCGTAGACCAGGGCGATGGAGCCAGGCGTGTGCCCGACCAGGTGGCGCGCGGTGAGTTCCACGCGCCCCACGCGGATGACGTCCCCGTCGTCGACCGGGACGTCGGTCGGCACGGGAATGCCCTCGGCGTCCTCGCGCCCCGCGTACGTGCGCGCGCCGGTGGCCTCGACGACCCGGGCGAGCGCCTGCCAGTGGTCACCGTGCTGATGGGTGGTGACGACGGACGCGATGCCGTCGTCACCGATCATCCCGAGCAGCGCGTCCGCGTCGTTGGCCGCGTCGATCAGCAGCTGCTCGTCCGTGGCCCGGCAGCGCAGCAGATAGCAGTTGTTGTCCATCGGACCGACCGCGATCTTGGTGATCATCAGGTCCTTCAGCTCGTGCACGTCCGCCGGGCCGCCGACCGTCACGTCTCCGCTGTACGTCATGGCGGCAGCCTATAGCGGCGGCAGCGTCGGCAGCGGCCCTCCGGAGGCGGTCAGCGCGGAGCCGTCGCGCCGGCCGCAGAGCCAGCCGAGCAGGTCCGCGTCGCGGCCACTGACGGTGACCGGTTCCCCCGCGTCCCCTCCGGTGGGGATGCGGCGGCCGTCGTCCTCCGCGATCATCACCGCGGGCACGCCCGGGTTGCCCCGGAAGCGTGCCGCAAGAAAGTTGATCTCCCGCTGGACGAACTCCTCCGGAAGATCCTCCAGCTCGTACCCGATGCCGAGGTCCACGTGGTGCAGCTCCACCTCGACCCAGCGCCGGAACGGCACCCGGGACGCGGAGTCGGTCACGCCGTTGCGCAGCTCCACCGTGCGTGACCAGTCCGCGGGCGCCTCCCCGGCCCGGGCGAAGCGGGCCGCGCTCTCGCGCACGTCGGCGAGCTGGACGTCGAGGGCGCGCGGGGCGTCCCGCTCGATGTCGGCGTCCCGTGCCTCGCCGGAGACGTACATGGGACGCCCTTCGAGCACGTTCACGAGGGCGTCCGCGTTGCGGGCGAGATGGGCGAGGACATGGCCGCGGGTCCAGCCGGGAAGCCGTGACGGCTCGGCGACCGAGGCGTTGTCCATTTTGGCCGCTGCGGTGAGCAGCCGTTCGGTCGCGTCACGTACAGACGCCAGGTCATGAGCGTGATCAATCATGCTGCTGACCTTAGTCCCGCCACTCCTTCGGGTGAAGGTGGTGAAGCGGTGCCGTAAATCGAATGCGCGTGCTATATGGTCGGACGTGGCGTCGGGCATGCTGGATGGTTGGGGATTGTTACTCCTCCGGGAATCCGACCGGCGTTGTCAGTGGCTCCCCCTAGTCTGAAGAACGACGGGGGCCCCGCCCCTGTCACTTCTCTCAAGAAAGGTGCGGACCGGCGTGGCCGACCGTCTCATCGTCCGTGGCGCGCGCGAGCACAACCTCAAGAATGTCTCGCTCGATCTGCCGCGCGACTCGCTCATCGTCTTCACGGGCCTGTCGGGGTCGGGCAAGTCCTCGCTGGCCTTCGACACCATCTTCGCGGAGGGCCAGCGGCGCTACGTGGAGTCGCTGTCCTCGTACGCCCGCCAGTTCCTCGGCCAGATGGACAAGCCGGACGTCGACTTCATCGAGGGCCTCTCGCCCGCGGTCTCCATCGACCAGAAGTCGACCTCGCGCAACCCCCGGTCGACGGTCGGCACCATCACCGAGGTCTACGACTACCTGCGCCTGCTCTTCGCGCGCATCGGCAAGCCGCACTGTCCTCAGTGCGGCCGCCCGATCTCGCGCCAGTCGCCCCAGGCCATCGTCGACAAGGTGCTGGAGCTGCCCGAGGGCAGCCGCTTCCAGGTGCTGTCGCCGCTGGTGCGCGAGCGCAAGGGCGAGTTCGTCGACCTGTTCGCCGACCTCCAGACCAAGGGCTACTCCCGCGCGCGGGTGGACGGCGAGACCGTCCAGCTCTCCAACCCGCCCACGCTGAAGAAGCAGGAGAAGCACACCATCGAGGTGGTCATCGACCGCCTCACCGTGAAGGACTCCGCCAAGCGCCGCCTCACCGACTCCGTCGAGACCGCCCTCGGCCTGTCCGGCGGCATGGTCGTGCTGGACTTCGTCGACCTCCCCGAGGACGACCCCGAGCGCGAGCGCATGTACTCGGAGCACCTGTACTGCCCGTACGACGACCTCTCCTTCGAGGAGCTGGAGCCGCGCTCCTTCTCCTTCAACTCGCCCTTCGGCGCCTGCCCCGAGTGCACGGGTATCGGCACGCGCATGGAGGTGGACCCCGAGCTGATCGTCCCCGACGAGGACAAGAGCCTCGACGAGGGCGCCATCCACCCCTGGTCGCACGGCCACACCAAGGACTACTTCGGCCGGCTCGTCGGCGCCCTCGCGGACGCGCTGGGCTTCCGGACCGACATCCCCTTCGCGGGCCTGCCGCAGCGCGCCAAGAAGGCCCTGCTGTACGGCCACAAGACGCAGATCGAGGTCCGCTACCGCAACCGGTACGGCCGCGAGCGGGTCTACACCACGCCGTTCGAGGGCGCGGTGCCCTTCGTCAAGCGCCGGCACAGCGAGGCCGAGTCCGACGCCAGCCGTGAACGCTTCGAGGGCTACATGCGCGAGGTGCCCTGCCCCACCTGTGAGGGCACGCGCCTGAAGCCGATCGTCCTCGCGGTCACGGTCATGGAGAAGTCGATCGCCGAGGTCGCGGCGATGTCGATCAGCGACTGCGCCGACTTCCTCGGCAAGCTCAGGCTCAACGCCCGTGACAAGAAGATCGCCGAGCGCGTGCTGAAGGAGGTCAACGAACGGCTGCGGTTCCTGGTCGACGTCGGCCTGGACTACCTCTCGCTCAACCGTGCGGCGGGCACCCTGTCCGGCGGCGAGGCCCAGCGCATCCGCCTCGCCACCCAGATCGGCTCCGGCCTCGTGGGCGTGCTGTACGTCCTCGACGAGCCGTCCATCGGCCTGCACCAGCGGGACAACCACCGGCTGATCGAGACCCTGGTCCGGCTGCGCGACATGGGCAACACGCTCATCGTCGTCGAGCACGACGAGGACACCATCAAGGTCGCCGACTGGATCGTGGACATCGGCCCCGGCGCCGGTGAGCACGGCGGCAAGGTCGTGCACAGCGGCTCCCTGAAGGAGCTGCTCGCCAACGCCGAGTCGCAGACCGGTCAGTACCTGTCCGGCAAGAAGTCCATCCCGCTGCCCGACATCCGGCGCCCGCAGGATCCGACCCGGCAGCTCACGGTGCACGGCGCCCGGGAGAACAACCTCCAGGACATCGACGTCTCGTTCCCGCTCGGTCTGTTCACGGCGGTCACCGGCGTCTCCGGCTCCGGCAAGTCGACGCTGGTCAACGACATCCTGTACACGCACCTGGCCCGCGAGCTGAACGGCGCCCGGAGCGTCCCGGGGCGACACACGCGCGTGGACGGCGACGACCTCGTCGACAAGGTCGTCCACGTCGACCAGTCGCCCATCGGCCGCACCCCGCGGTCCAACCCGGCGACGTACACCGGTGTCTTCGACCACATCCGCAAGCTGTTCGCGGAGACCACCGAGGCGAAGGTCCGCGGCTACCTGCCCGGCCGCTTCTCCTTCAACGTCAAGGGCGGCCGCTGCGAGAACTGCGCGGGCGACGGCACCATCAAGATCGAGATGAACTTCCTCCCGGACGTCTACGTCCCGTGCGAGGTCTGCCACGGCGCCCGGTACAACCGGGAGACCCTGGAGGTCCACTACAAGGGCAAGTCCATCGCCGAGGTCCTGAACATGCCGATCGAGGAAGCCATGGACTTCTTCGAGGCCGTCCCGGCGATCAACCGCCACCTGAAGACGCTGAACGACGTCGGCCTCGGCTACGTCCGGCTCGGCCAGTCCGCCACCACCCTGTCCGGCGGTGAGGCCCAGCGCGTGAAGCTCGCCAGCGAGCTGCAGAAGCGCTCCACCGGACGCACGGTCTACGTCCTGGACGAGCCGACCACCGGTCTGCACTTCGAGGACATCAGCAAGCTGCTGAAGGTCCTGGCGGGCCTGGTCGACAAGGGCAACACGGTCATCGTCATCGAGCACAACCTCGACGTGATCAAGACCGCCGACTGGGTCGTCGACATGGGCCCCGAGGGCGGCGCGGGCGGCGGCCTGGTCGTCGCCGAGGGCACCCCCGAGGAGGTCGCCGCGGTCCCGGCCAGCCACACCGGCAAGTTCCTGCGGGAGATCCTCGGCGACCGGATCAGCGACGCGGCCTCCGTGCGGGCCCCGCGCAAGGCGGCGGCGAAGAAGACCGTCGCGGCCAAGTCGACGGCGAAGAAGACCGTCGCCGCCAAGTCCACGGCGAAGGAAACCGCCACCGCGCGGACGGCGAAGGCCGCCAACAACACCGCCGCCAAGAAGGCGGCCGGAGCCACCAAGAAGGCGGCACCGGCGAAGAAGACGACCCGGGCCCGCAAGGCCTGAGCCCGTCCGGCCGTACGGCGAAGCGCCCCCGCGGAAACCTCCCGCGGGGGCGCTCGGCGTTCACGCGCTCTCGGTTCGCGACACCCGTGCGCGCCTACTTCCTCTCGGGCTCCATGAACTCCATGTCCAGCTGGATCTTCACCACGTCGCTGAGCAGCCCGCCGCCGAAGTCCAGCCCGAAGTCGCTGCGCCGGATCTCGCCCGTCGCCTCGAACCCGGCGTGCCGCCTGCCGTCGAAGTCGCCGAGCCCGCCGAACTCCACGGCCAGCGTCACCGGACGGGTCACGTCCCCGATGGTCAGCTCGCCCTCCATCGACCAGTCGTCGCCCGCCCCCGACACCCGGGTCGAGCGGAACGTCATCGTCGGCCGCTTCTCCACGTCCAGCAGATCGGCGGCGCGGGTGTGCGCGTCGCGATCGGGGTTCCCGGTGTCGATGGAGGCCAGCGCGATCTCGGCGCTCACCCGGATCTCGTCGGCCCGCTCACCGACGTACAACTCGGCACTCACCTCGCGGAAGCGGCCCCGCACCTTGGCGATGCCGAGGTGGCGGATGGTGAAGTTGACGGCCGAGTGCAGCGGGTCGAAGGGCCACCGGCCGGGGGCGAGCGGCAGGGGCACGGCGGTGGTCAAGGCGTTGTCCTGAGTCATGCCTCCACCCTGCGTCGGCCGTCGCACCGGAGGGAGGCCGCGTCGAGGGTGGTAGTGCGAGGGCCACGCTCCGAGGGGTGTGCGCGCGGTACGTTGCGAGGGTGAGCGAGAACGAGCTGGGAGCCTTCCTGCGCAGCCGCCGCGAGGCCGTGGAGCCCGCCGAGGCCGGACTGCCCACCGGACCGCGCCGACGCACCCCCGGTCTGCGCCGCGCCGAGCTGGCCACCCTCGCCGGCGTCAGCGTCGAGTACGTCACGCGCCTCGAACAGGGCCGCGACCGCAACCCGTCGCCCCAGGTCCTCGGCGCCCTGAGCGACGCCCTCCGGCTCACCGTGCCGGACCGCGTCCTGCTGCGCCGCCTCGCCAAGGAGGCCACCGGCGGCAGGGCGTCGTGCACGCAGGCCGTGCCCCCCACCCGGACGGTCCGGGCCGGACCGCGCGCCATGCTCGACCGCCTGGAACCCACCCCCGCCGTCCTGCTCAACTGGATCGGCGACATCCTCGCCTGGACGATGGGCTACGACCGGCTCGCCCGCCCGCTCGGCCTGCTCGACGAGGAACGCCCCAACCTGCTCCGCTACGTCTTCACCGACGAGCGCGCCCGCACCGCGTTCCCCGCCTGGGACCGCCTCGCCGACGAACAGGTCGCCCACCTCAGGCACGAGGCCGTGCCGCAGGACCCGTACGTGGCCGCGCTCGCCGACGAGCTGACGATCATCGCGGGCGCCGCCTTCAGCGACCGGCTCTCCGCCGTCCCCGCGGCGCCGCGGCAGGCCGGAGCCGAGGTCGTCGTCCACCCCGAGGCCGGCACGCTGCGGCTGACCTACGAGACGCTCGCGCTCCCCGACGACGGCCAGCGCATGGTGGTCCAGCTGCCCGCCGACGAGGCCACCGCCACCGCCCTCGACCGCCTCAACGGCCGTACGCCCGGTGCCCTGCGCGCGGTCAGCGGGTGACTCAGCGGGTGAGCGGTGCGCCGGCCAGCTCGGTGGCGTAGGGCGGTTCCGCGCCCGCGCGCGAGCAGGTGATCGCCGCCGCGCGCGCCGCGAAGCGCAGCAGGGCCGTCCAGTCGTCCGCGCCGAACCGTGCGAGCGCCCGCGGGGACAGCGCGTCCCGGAGCGACAGACCGTGCAGCAGGGCCGCGTTCACGGTGTCCCCGGCGCCGATCGTGTCCACGACGTCGACCTTCTCGCCGGGTACGGAGTGCTCAGCGCCGTCGCGGGTGAGGACGGTGAGGCCGTCGCCGCCATGGGTGACCACCACGGCCCCGGGTCCCTCGGCCAGCCACGCGCGCGGGGTGCCGCCGAGCCACTCGGCGTCCTCCGCGGACAGCTTGAGCAGTGACACCGACGGCAGCCAGGAGCGGAACCGGGCCCGGTAGGCGTCCGGGTCGGCGATGAGGCCGGGGCGGATGTTCGGGTCGAGGGCCGTGAACACGCCCTGCGCGGCCGCGCCGCGCATCAGCTCCTCGTAGGCGGTCGCACCCGGCTCCAGGACGAGCGAACAGGTACCGAAGGACACCGCGCGCGTGCCGTCCGGGAGGGCCGCGGGCGCCGTGAACAGGCGGTCGGCGGTGCCGTCGACGTAGAAGGAGTACGCGGCCGAGCCGCCCTCGTCGACGGTGGCGACCGCGAGGGTCGTCGGCTCGCTCCCGCGCTGCACGCCCGACACGTCCACCCCGTCCCGCCGCAGCCCGTCCAGCAGGGCCTCGCCGAAGGCGTCGAGGGAGACGCGGGAGCAGAACGCGGTGGGGGAGCCGAGGCGGCCGAGGGCCACGGCCGTGTTGAAGGGGCCGCCGCCGAGCGCGGGGCGCAGACTCGCGAGGGCGCCCGTGCCCTGCGGCACGAGGTCGATCAGGGCCTCACCGGCGACGACGATCACGGGACGGTTCCTTTCGCTGGGGCGGGGAGCGGTTCGGGGCAGCCGCAGGAGGTGCGGTGCACGAAGGCGCAGTCCAGGCGCACGGTCCGGGCGGGCCGGTCGGGTTCCGCGAGCCGGTCCAGGAGCACGCGGACGGCCTGGGCGCCGATCTCCTTGCTGGGCTGGGCGATGGCGGTGAGCCTCGGCTCGAACAGATCGGCCCAGGCGAAGTCGTCGAAGCAGCACAGGGCGATGTCGTCGGGCACGGACAGGCCGTGGGCACGCAGGGAGCGCAGGGCGCCGATGGTCATCGCGTTGTTGGCGGTCACCAGGGCCGTGGGCGGTGCGGCGAGGGAGAGCAGCCGTGCGGTGGCGCGTTCGGCGCCGGCCGACTCGGAGTCGCCGTGCGCGACCAGGCGTTCGTCGTGGGGGAGACCGGCGTGCGCGAGCCCGTGCCGGTAGCCGGTGATCCGCTCGCTGGTGGTGCTGAGCCCGGGCCGCCCGGCGACCAGGCCGATCCGCCGGTGGCCGAGCTCCGCGAGGTGGGTGACCAGCCGGGTCGTCGGCTCGGCGCTCGCCGCGCACACCTGGTCGAAGTGCGGCGCGGACCCTTCGTCCACCAGCCGGTCGAGGAAGACGGTGGGTACGGCGTGCCGGCGCAGGTAGGCGAGGAGCTCGGCCGGGTTGGCGGAGGGTGCCACGATCATGCCGTCCACGCGCCGCTCGTGCAGCAGCTGGACGACCTTGCGCTCGTGGTCGGGGTCGTCGTGCGGATCGGCGATGAGCAGGCTGTAGCCGTGCTCCAGGGCGCCGGCCTCGACGCCCTGGAGGATCTCCGTGAAGTAGGGATTGCTGATCGCGGACACCGCGAGGCCGATGGACCGGGTGCGGGCGGTGACCAGGGAGCGGGCCAGGGAGTTCGGGGTGTAGCCGAGGCGGTCGACGGCGTCCAGGACGGCCTGCCGGGTGTGGGGGAGGACCGGGCGGGTGCCGTTGAGGACATGCGAGACGGTCGCCACGGAGACGCCCGCGTCCCGGGCCACGTCGGCCATGGTCGGCATCGCGGATCCCCCTGCTCGGGTCGTGTCCCTGGTGCTTCGCCGGGCTGCGCGCCTGGTGCCTCCTCTGGCGGCGCGCCCGGTGCTTCTGGCCGGGAAGGTATCCCATTCGACGGCTGACGTAAACGCTTGCGCAAGCGTTTACGTCAGCCTGCCCTCACCCCGCTCCCGCCCGACCCGGCCGGTATCGTCGCCTCGCTCGCCCTTGCTCGCCGCCTCTGACCAGTGGAGACCCGCATGTCCGGCCGCCCGACCCCGTCCCGCCGTACCGTCCTGCGCGGAGCGGCCCTCACCCCCGTCGCCGGGCTCGGGCTCGCCGGGTGCTCACCGGACGGGGGGACGACGGACGACGAGCCGAGCGCGCCGGTGGACCTCGGTGCGGAGAGCGAGGTCGCCGAGGGGAGCGCGAAGCTGTACCGCGATCACAACGTGGTCGTCAGCCGGGACGCGGACGGCGCGCTGAAGGCGTACAGCACGATCTGCACGCACGCGTTGTGCCCCATCAACAAGCTGGAGGGGACGAAGCTCATCTGTCCCTGTCACGGCAGCGAGTTCGACGCCACGAGCGGTGAGGTGCTGCAGGCGCCGGCCACCGCGCCGCTGAAGGAGCTGCCGGTGGAGGCCAAGAACGGCCGGATCGTGGCGGGGCCGGCGGCCACCGCCTGACGGCCCGCCGGACCGGGCTCACTCCCAGTCCCACCCGATCCCCAGGATCCCCGCGCGGAGCCGCGGCTCCACGACGTGGACCGAGCGGTGCTGCCGGCTGACGGGCAGTTCCTGACGGGCGCTGCGCGGGGCCGCCGCCGAGTGCTGGGCGAACCGGTGGCAGCGCACCGGCAGCCGGTGCTCCGCGAAGCGCACCTGGAGGGCGTACTGCCCGCCCGGCAGGCCGAACCCGCGCGCGTACTCGCGGGACACACCGGCGGTGCCGTCCTCGACGCCGTACCGGAAGAGGAAGGTGTCGCCGGAGCGCAGGCGGGTGTCGAAGAGCAGCTCGGCGACGAGGACGCCGGTGTCGTGGTGCAGCCTCACGCGGCCGGTACGGCAGTTCTCCAGGGCCTGGACGCGCATGAACTCGGGGGTGCAGCCGGGGTCGCCGTGGTAGACGGCCACGAAGCGGTCGACGCCGTCCCGGTGGGCGCGCACGATGTGGTGCGACTCGCGTCCGGCCAGTTCGCCCCGGCCGCCGATCCGCACCCGCTCGTGCAGCCCGAGGGTGTGCAGCCCGCCGTCGACCGGGGCCTCCAGCTCGGCGAGCAGTTCTTCCAGGACGCCGTCGGCCTCGATCAGGGCCCGGTAGGAGCGGCCGGCGGGCCGCCGCTGCGCCGACTGTCCGTCGCCGTCGGCGAGCAGCCGGATCAGTGACTCGTCCGGCAGCTGGAGGATCTCCTCCAGCGCGCGTACCGCGCGCAGCGACTCGGGGCGCTGCGGCCTGCGGGCGCCCTGCTGCCAGTAACTCAGGCTGGTGACGCCCACTTTGACGCCGTATCGCGACAGATGGTGCTGCACGCGCTGGAGCGGCAGTCCGCGCGCGGCGATGGCGGCGCGCAGGGCGACGTGGAAGGGACCGCCGCTCAGCAGCGCGTCCAGGTCCGGGCCCGGCTGCGGGTCCCCGGCGTCCCGGTCCGCGTACGACTCGGGCTCGTGCGCGTACCGCTCCGGCTCGCGCGCGTACGGCTTCGGCTCCTGCGCGTACGGCTCCGGCTCCGCGGTGGCGACGGCGACATCCGCGTGCTGAGGGGCGTGCGGCATGCAGGGGCCTTTCTGTGAGGCGTTCACCACGGCTGGTCGGACCGTTCGCGCGGGCGGCAGGAGGGCCGGGCCCGAGTTCCTCCGCATTGAAGCGTGTTGACCAAGCCCCGACAACACCTGAAACCCAACAGCCGCACATACGTTCCCCGCCCTGGATCCACTCACGTGTTACCGGGGGTAGCCTCTCGGCCCGCCGCCGTTGTCCACAGGCGCGCCGCGCTGTCACCCCTCGCCAGTAGGGTGTGAAACATGGCCGACCCCTCCAGCTACCGCCCCTCTCCAGGGCAGATCCCGGACTCCCCGGGGGTGTACAGGTTCCGCGACGAGCACCGCCGGGTGATCTACGTCGGAAAGGCGAAGAGCCTGCGCCAGCGCCTGGCGAACTACTTCCAGGACCTGGCGGGCCTGCACCCCCGCACCCGCACCATGGTCACCACGGCGGCGTCCGTGGAGTGGACGGTGGTGTCCACGGAGGTCGAGGCGCTCCAGCTGGAGTACTCCTGGATCAAGGAGTACGACCCCCGGTTCAACGTCAAGTACCGCGACGACAAGAGCTACCCGTACCTCGCCGTGACGATGAACGAGGAGTTCCCGCGCGTCCAGGTGATGCGCGGTCACAAGAAGAAGGGCGTGCGCTACTTCGGGCCGTACGCCCACGCGTGGGCGATCCGCGACACCGTCGACCTCCTGCTGCGGGTCTTCCCGGTCCGCACCTGCTCGGCCGGCGTGTTCAAGAACGCCGCCCGCACCGACCGCCCCTGTCTGCTCGGCTACATCGGCAAGTGCTCCGCCCCCTGCGTGGGCCGGGTCTCGCCCGAGGAGCACCGCGAACTCGCCGAGGAGTTCAGCGACTTCATGGCCGGCCGCACCGGCACGTATCTGCGCCGTCTGGAGAAGCAGATGATGGCGGCGGCGGACGAGATGGAGTACGAGCGGGCCGCCCGGCTGCGCGACGACATCGGGGCCCTGAAGAAGGCCATGGAGAAGAACGCGGTCGTGCTCGCCGACGCGACCGACGCCGACCTGATCGCCGTCGCAGAGGACGAGCTGGAGGCGGCCGTGCAGATCTTCCACGTCCGCGGCGGGCGGGTGCGCGGCCAGCGCGGCTGGGTCACCGACAAGGTCGAGGAGATCACCACCGGCGCCCTCGTCGAGCACGCCCTGCAGCAGCTCTACGGCGAGGAGACCGGGGACTCCGTCCCCAAGGAGGTCCTGGTCCCGGCCCTGCCGGACCCGGTCGAGCCGGTCCAGGAGTGGCTCACCGGGCGCCGCGGCTCGAACGTCTCCCTGCGCATCCCGCAGCGCGGCGACAAGAAGGCGCTGATGGAGACCGTCCAGCGCAACGCCCTCCAGGCCCTCGGCCTGCACAAGACCAAGCGCGCCTCCGACCTGACCACCCGTTCGCGGGCCCTGGAGGAGATCGCCGAGGCCCTCGACCTGGACAGCGCGCCGCTCCGGATCGAGTGCTACGACATCTCCCACCTCCAGGGCGACGACGTCGTGGCCTCCATGGTCGTCTTCGAGGACGGCCTCCAGCGCAAGGGCGAGTACCGCCGCTTCCAGATCAAGGGCTTCGCGGGGCAGGACGACGTCCGGTCCATGCACGAGGTGATCTCCCGCCGCTTCAAGCGGTACATCGCCGAGAAGGAGAGGACCGGCGAGTGGGGGGACGAGAACCCGCGGGAGACCGCCGGGACCGGCATCGAGGACGCCGCTGAGGCCACCTTCGAGGGCACTGTGACCGGCAGCGACGGCCCTGTGACCGGTCCTGAGGGCCCTGTGACCGGCCCCGACGGCGCCCTCGGCAATGGCCTGAAGGACGATGACGGCCGCCCCAGGAAGTTCGCCTACCCGCCCCAGCTCGTCGTCGTCGATGGCGGGCAGCCCCAGGTCGCCGCCGCGAAGAAGGCACTGGACGAGCTGGGCATCGACGACATCGCCGTGTGCGGGCTCGCCAAGCGCCTGGAGGAGGTCTGGGTGCCCGGCGAGGACGACCCGGTCGTCCTGCCCCGCTCGAGCGAGGGCCTGTATCTGCTCCAGAGGGTCCGCGACGAGGCCCACCGCTTCGCCATCACCTATCAGCGCACCAAGCGCGCCAAGCGCTTCCGGTCGAGCCCCCTGGACGACGTGCCGGGTCTCGGCGACACCCGCAAGCAGGCGTTGATCAAGCACTTCGGTTCGGTGAAGAAGCTTCGATCGGCGACAATCGACCAGATCTGTGAGGTTCCGGGCATAGGCCGTAAAACGGCCGAGACCATTGCCGCGGCCTTCGCCCAGGCGGCCCCGGCCGCGCCCGCCGTGAACACGGCGACTGGAGAGATCATGGAAGACATCGAGGACGGGGCGCCCGGGACGACGGCGGGCACCCCCGGGGAGCCCGTGACCGCGGGCACCCCGGACGAACGACGGGGGCAGGAGACATGACCGAGCAGGAAAAGCAGCCCACAGCCGAGCGAGATCAGGCCCACAAGGACATGGGCGATGATCAGAGCCGACAGCAACCGCCCGAGGAACACGGAGCACAGGTGAGTACGGCCGGCGAGCCGAACGGGGCCCCCGAGGCCACCATCCCCGAACTGGTGATCATCTCCGGCATGTCCGGAGCCGGTCGCTCGACGGCGGCGAAGTGTCTGGAGGACCTCGGCTGGTTCGTCGTCGACAACCTGCCGCCCGCGCTGATCCCCACCATGGTGGAGCTCGGCGCCCGCTCCCAGGGCAACGTCGCCCGGATCGCGGTCGTCGTCGACGTCCGCGGCCGGCGCTTCTTCGACAACCTCCGCGAATCGCTCGCCGACCTCGACACCCGGGGCGTCACCCGGCGCATCGTCTTCCTGGAGTCCTCCGACGAGGCCCTGGTCCGCCGCTTCGAGTCGGTGCGCCGGCCGCACCCCCTCCAGGGCGACGGCCGTATCGTCGACGGCATCGCCGCCGAGCGCGAGCTGCTGCGCGAGCTGCGCGGCGACGCCGACCTGGTGATCGACACCTCCAGCCTCAACGTGCACGAGCTGCGCGCCAAGATGGACGCCCAGTTCGCGGGCGAGGAGGAGCCCGAGCTGCGGGCCACCGTGATGTCCTTCGGCTTCAAGTACGGCCTCCCCGTCGACGCCGACCTGGTGGTCGACATGCGCTTCCTGCCCAACCCGCACTGGGTTCCGGAGCTGCGCCCCTACACCGGCCTGAACGAGGAGGTGTCGGCGTACGTCTTCAACCAGCCCGGCGCCAAGGAGTTCCTCGACCGGTACACCGAGCTGCTGCAGCTGATTGCCGCGGGCTACCGTCGTGAGGGCAAGCGCTATGTGACCATCGCGGTCGGCTGCACCGGCGGCAAGCACCGCTCGGTGGCCACCTCGGAGAAGCTCGCCGCACGGCTCGCCGCGCAGGGTGTGGAGACGGTGGTCGTACACCGGGACATGGGACGCGAATGACAGGACGTACACCGCGGCTGATCAGGGTCGGCCGGGTCGTGCCGGAGAGCCGGATCGGCCGCCCCGTCGAGGCGCGCGGCGGCCGGCCGCGCCGCCGGGGCACCCAGCCCAAGGTCGTCGCGCTCGGCGGCGGCATGGGGCTGTCCGCCTCGCTCGCCGCGCTGCGAAGGATCACCGGTGACCTCACGGCCGTCGTCACGGTGGCCGACGACGGCGGCTCCAGCGGGCGCCTGCGCGACGAGCTGGGTGTCCTGCCGCCCGGCGATCTGCGCAAGGCGCTGGCGGCGCTGTGCGGCGACGACGACTGGGGCCAGACCTGGTCCCGGGTGATCCAGCACCGCTTCACCTCCCAGGGCGACCTGCACGACCACGCGGTCGGCAACCTGCTGATCGTCGCCCTGTGGGAACAGCTCGGCGACCATGTGCAGGCCCTGGACCTGGTCGGCAAGCTGCTCGGCGCGCACGGCCGCGTGCTGCCCATGTCCGCCGTACCCCTGGAGCTGCAGGCGCTGGTCAAGGGGCACGATCCGGAGCGGCCCGAGGAGGTCGACACCGTGCGCGGACAGGCCACCGTGGCGCTCACCCCGGGCGAGGTGCAGTCCGTGCACCTCGTGCCGCACGACCCGCCCGCCGTGCCGGAGGCCGTCGCCGCGGTCATGGACGCCGACTGGGTGGTGCTGGGCCCCGGATCCTGGTTCTCGTCGGTCATTCCGCACCTGCTCGTGCCCGAGCTGCTGGACGCGCTGACCGAGACCAAGGCGCGCCGGGTACTCTCGCTGAACCTCGCGCCGCAACCCGGAGAAACCGAAGGCTTCTCCCCGCAGCGTCATTTGGAGGTTTTGGGACGACACGCCCCTAAACTCGCCCTGGACGTGGTGCTGGCCGACGAGGCTGCCGTGCCCGACCGCGAGGTGCTCACCGAGGCCGCCAAACGGCTCGGGGCCGCGGTCGAGCTGGCTCCGGTCGCCGCGCGGGACGGATCTCCGCGGCACGACCCGGAGCTGCTGGCCGCCGCGTACGACCGTATTTTTCGGATGCATGGAAGGATCGGCCCATGGCGATGACGGCAGCGGTGAAGGACGAGATCTCCCGGCTCCCCGTCACCCGGACCTGCTGCAGGAAGGCGGAGGTCTCCGCCATTCTGCGGTTCGCCGGCGGCCTCCACCTGGTCAGCGGGCGCATCGTGATCGAGGCGGAGCTGGACACCGCGATGGCGGCCCGCCGGCTCAAGCGGGACATCCTGGAGATCTTCGGCCACAGCTCCGAGCTGATCGTGATGGCGCCGGGCGGGCTGCGCCGCGGCTCGCGCTACGTCGTCCGGGTCGTCGCCGGCGGTGACCAGCTGGCCCGGCAGACCGGCCTGGTCGACGGGCGGGGCCGACCGATCCGCGGCCTGCCCCCACAGGTCGTCTCCGGCGCCACCTGTGACGCCGAGGCCGCCTGGCGCGGCGCTTTCCTGGCGCACGGCTCGCTCACCGAGCCCGGCCGCTCCTCCTCCCTGGAGGTGACCTGCCCGGGCCCCGAGGCAGCGCTCGCGCTCGTCGGCGCCGCCCGCCGGCTCTCCATCGCCGCCAAGGCCCGTGAGGTGCGCGGAGTGGACCGCGTGGTGGTCCGTGACGGTGACGCGATCGGCGCGCTGCTCACCCGCCTCGGCGCCCATGAGTCCGTGCTGGCCTGGGAGGAGCGGCGGATGCGCCGCGAGGTCCGGGCCACGGCGAACCGCCTCGCCAACTTCGACGACGCCAACCTCCGCCGCTCCGCGCGGGCGGCCGTCGCCGCCGGTGCCCGGGTCCAGCGCGCCCTGGAGATCCTCGGCGAGGAGGTGCCCGAGCACCTCGCCGCCGCCGGACGGCTGCGCATGGAGCACAAGCAGGCCTCCCTGGAGGAGCTGGGCGCGCTCGCCGACCCGCCGCTGACCAAGGACGCCGTCGCCGGCCGGATCCGCCGACTGCTGGCCATGGCCGACAAGCGCGCCCAGGACCTCGGCATCCCGGGCACCGAGTCCAGCCTCACCGAGGAGCTGGCCGACAACCTCGTCGGCTGACGTCGGCTCAGAACGCCGGTGATCGCGTCCACTTGGGCGACGGTCACCGGCGTTTTCGTGTCCTTGAGGCACCCTTGACTCGATCATGAAGTGTCATGAGCCTGGCATCTGTTCGCTGACGTGGCGAACCCACGCTAGGGGGGTTCATGAGACACAGAGCGAGATCGATCCTCGCTGTCGGCGCGCTCCTGATCGGCGGAGCGAGCATCGCACCCATCGCCCAGGCACAGAACAGCGGTTCCGAGACGGACTCCGACGAGGTCAAGGTCTTCCGCGCGGAAGTCACCAAGAAGCAGATTCCCCTGCTGCTGGCCGCCGGCCAGGACGGCCATGAACTCAGTGAGCAGGCGCCCGAGAAGGGCACCGCCACGATCGAGGTCTACCTCACCGACAAGCAGGCCGACAAGCTGGAGAAACAGGGCGTCGAGCTCACCGAGCACACCCTGTCGGCCAAGGCCGAACAGCGGGTCGAGGCGGCCGCGGACGGCGTCTACCGGCCGTACAGCGGCAGCGGTGGACTGCGGGAGGAGATCCTGCGGACCGGCCAGGAGAACCCCGGCCTCACCAAGGTCGTCTCCATCGGCAAGACCGTGAACGGCCAGGACATCCTGGCGCTGAAGCTCACCAAGAACGCCGACAAGTCCAAGGACGGCACCAAGCCCTCCGTGCTGTACATGTCCAACCAGCACGCGCGTGAGTGGATCACTCCGGAGATGACCCGCCGGCTGATGCACCACTACCTGGACAACTACCGGACGGACCGGCGGATCAAGAAGATCGTCGACACCACCGAGCTGTGGTTCGTGATCTCGGCCAACCCCGACGGCTACGACTACAGCTTCCAGGGCACCGACGAGCGGCTGTGGCGCAAGAACCTGAAGGACGTCAACGGCGACGGTGTCATCAGCACCGGCGACGGCGTCGACCTCAACCGCAACTTCTCCTACAAGTGGGGCTACGACGACGAGGGTTCGTCCCCCAACCCCACCAGCCAGACCTATCGCGGTGACGCCCCCGGCTCGGAGCCGGAGACCAAGGCGATCGACGCCTTCCAGAAGCGCATCGGCTTCGACCTCGGCATCAACTACCACTCCGCCGCCGAACTCCTCCTCTACGGCGTCGGATGGCAGGTGGCCACCGACACCCCGGACGACGTCATGTACGAGGCGCTCGCCGGCACCCCCGGCAACTCCGCGATCCCGGGCTACCACCCGCAGGTCTCCTCGGAGCTGTACACCACCAACGGCGAGGCCGACGGACACGCCTCCAACGTCAACGGTTTGGCGATGTTCACGCCCGAGATGTCGACCTGCCAGAGCGCCTCGAACGTCGACCCGAACGACGCCTGGCTCCCCGGCGACTGCCAGTCGATCTTCAACTTCCCGGACGACGAGAAGCTGATCCAGCAGGAGTTCGCCAAGAACGTCCCGTTCGCGCTCTCCGTCGCCGAGTCCGCCGCCCGTCCGGACCAGCCGAAGTCCGCGGTCGGCCTGAAGGCCGCCGACTTCACCCCGGCGCCCTTCACCACCTCGTACTCCCGCGGCGCCGACCAGGAGGTCTCCGTCGTCGCCCGCAAGGCCGTGCGCGACAAGGAGCTCAAGTACCGCGTCAACGGCGGCCGTACGCACGACATGGCGCTGCGCCCCTGGAAGGGCGGCGAGACCTACGGCGGTGAGGACAACCTCTACTTCGACGAGTACCGCGCCAAGGTCGCCGACGGCGATGTGGGCGACAAGGTCGAGGTGTGGTTCACCGGTGAGACCAGGAGCGGAAAGGCCGTCTCCAGCGAGCACTTCACCTACACCGTGGCCGAACGCCCGCGCGCGGACGTCCTCGTCGTCGCAGAGGAGGGCGCGGCCGCCGCACAGGCGCAGACCTACGTCGACGCGCTGAAGGCCAACGGGCACCGGGCGGCCGTCTGGGACGTCGCCACGCAGGGCGCGCCCCACGCGCTCGGTGTGCTGGGCCACTTCGACACCGTCGTCCACTACACGGGCGCGGGTGTCCCCGGCAACGCCACCCAGCTCCAGCTGCGCGCCTACCTCAACGAGGGCGGCAAGCTGATCGAGGCGGGCGAGCAGGCCGGCGGCAACGTCGACCTCGGCGGCGGCACCCTGTCCAACGACTTCAGCCAGTACTACCTCGGCGCCTACACCCGTACGTCACTGCCCGGGGCGACCGCCTTCGAGGGCGCCGGCGATCTCGCGGGCACCAAGGGCGCGTTGACCGGGGCGCCGGGCAACCCGCTCAACGCGGCCGGGTCCTACAGCGTCACCTCCGAGACGCTGCCCACGGACAGGTTCCCGCAGTTCGCCAGCGCCGGAGCGGGCCGCTACCCGGGCACCGTCAACCCGTACGGGCCGTACGAGGGCAGCTACATGGCGGCCGTGACCCACAGCGACTACGCCTGGAACCGCCTGACCCGCACCATCGACCTCACCTCGGTGACCGCCGCGCAGGCGCCCACGCTGCGCACCCGGATGCTGTGGAGCACCGAGCCGGGCTACGACCACGCCGTGCTGGAGGCCCGTACGGCGGGCGGTGACGACTGGACCACGCTGCCCGAGAAGGACGGCGCGACCAGCACCGCGGTGCCCGAGGAGTGCTCGGCCGGGTACTTCATCGCGGCCCACCCCGCGCTGAAGCGGTACCTGACCCTCGACGGCGGGGCCTGCACTCCGTCCGGCACCAGCGGGGCCTGGAACAGCTTCACCGGGGCGTCGGCCGGCTGGCAGGAGGTCTCCTTCGATCTGTCCCCCTACGCGGGCCGGACCGTCGAGGTCTCGCTCGGCTACATCACCGACCCCGGCTCCGGCGGCCGCGGCGTCCTGGTCGACAACGCCTCCGTCGTGATCGGCGGCAGCGCGGCGGAGACCGAGGGCTTCGAGACGTCGCTCGGCGCCTGGACCACCCCCGGCCCGCCCGCGGGCAGCCCCGCGGTGGTCAAGGACTGGTCGCGCGCGGGTCAGCTCTTCCAGACCTACGGCGCGGTCACCACCGACGACACCGTGCTGCTGGGCTTCGGCCTGGAGCACGTCGTCGCCCCGGCCGACCGCGCGGCCCTGCTCGGCAAGGCCCTGACCTCTCTCGACTCCGACTGAACTCCGCGCGGCACTCCTGGTGATCGAAGGATGACAGGGAGATAGGACAAAGGGGCGGTCCGTACCCCTACTGACGGGTACGGACCGCCTGCCCGTGTATGGGGCATCTCGATGTCACCGCGGGGGCCTCAGGGAGGTAGGGTCGTAGGCGGTCGGGGACATCCCAAATACAGCTCGCCGGCACCGCATGGCCGGCGTACCAACGAGGAGATCGGTTCGTGACGATCCGCGTAGGCATCAACGGCTTCGGTCGTATCGGTCGCAACTACTTCCGCGCACTGCTGGAGCAGGGTGCTGACATCGAGATCGTGGCTGTCAACGACCTGGGTGACACCGCGACCACCGCTCACCTGCTGAAGTACGACACGATTCTGGGCCGCCTCAAGCAGGAGGTCACCCACACCGCCGACACGATCACGGTCGACGGTCACACCATCAAGGTCCTGTCCGAGCGCAACCCCGCCGACATCCCGTGGGGCGAGCTGGGCGTCGACATCGTCATCGAGTCGACGGGCATCTTCACGAAGAAGGCCGACGCCGAGAAGCACATCGCCGGCGGCGCCAAGAAGGTCCTCATCTCGGCTCCGGCCAAGGACGAGGACATCACCATCGTGATGGGCGTCAACCAGGACAAGTACGACCCGGCGAACCACCACGTCATCTCCAACGCCTCCTGCACCACCAACTGTGTGGCGCCGATGGCCAAGGTTCTCGACGAGAACTTCGGCATCGTCAAGGGCCTGATGACGACGGTGCACGCGTACACGAACGACCAGCGCATCCTGGACTTCCCGCACAAGGACCTGCGCCGCGCCCGTGCCGCCGCCGAGAACATCATCCCCACCACCACCGGTGCCGCCAAGGCCACCGCCCTGGTGCTGCCGCAGCTGAAGGGCAAGCTGGACGGCATGGCCATGCGCGTCCCGGTCCCGACCGGCTCGGCCACCGACCTGGTCGTGGAGCTCTCGCGCGAGGTCACCAAGGACGAGGTCAACGCCGCGTTCAAGAAGGCCGCCGAGGGCGAGCTGCAGGGCTACCTGACCTACACCGAGGACGAGATCGTCTCCTCGGACATCGTCAGCGACCCGTCGTCCTGCACCTTCGACGCCTCCCTGACCATGGTCCAGGAGGGCACCTCGGTGAAGATCCTCGGCTGGTACGACAACGAGTGGGGCTACTCCAACCGCCTCGTCGACCTGACGGAATTCGTCGGCAACCAGCTCTGATCCTTCGGAGCAGGCACTCGATGTGAGAGCAGGGCTCGGGCGGCGCAGGGACGCGCCGCCCGGGCCCTGACTCACGTACGGACCGGCCCTCTTAGGATCACGAGCATCACGCACACTTCTCGGGAGCCCTCTCAATGAAGACGATCGACGAACTCCTCGCCCAAGGTGTCACCGGCAAGCGGGTCTTCGTCCGCGCCGACCTCAACGTGCCGCTGGACGGCACCACGATCACCGACGACGGCCGGATCCGCGCCGTCCTGCCCACCGTCAAGGCCCTCGCCGAGGCGGGCGCCCGCGTGATCGTGGCCTCCCACCTGGGCCGCCCCAAGGGCGCCCCGGACCCCGCATTCTCGCTGGCGCCCGCCGCCGCCCGGCTCGGTGAACTCCTCGGCGCCGACGTGGCCTTCGCGACCGACACGGTCGGCGAGTCCGCCGAGGCCGTGGTCACCGCCCTCGCCGACGGCCAGGTCGCGGTCATCGAGAACCTGCGCTTCAACGCGGGCGAGACCGCCAAGGACGACGCCGAGCGCGCCGCCTTCGCCGACCGCCTCGCCGGCCTCGCCGACGTCTACGTCGGCGACGGCTTCGGCGCCGTGCACCGCAAGCACGCGTCCGTGTACGACCTCCCGGCCAGGCTGCCGCACTACGCCGGCTACCTCATCGCCACCGAGGTCGGCGTCCTGAAGAAGCTCACCGAGGACGTCAAGCGCCCCTACGTCGTCGCGCTCGGCGGCGCCAAGGTGTCCGACAAGCTCGCCGTCATCGACCAGCTGCTCGGCAAGGCCGACCGCATCCTCATCGGCGGCGGCATGGCCTACACCTTCCTCAAGGCCAAGGGCCACGAGGTCGGCATCTCCCTCCTGCAGGAGGACCAGGTCCCGGCCGTCACCGAGTACATGGAGCGCGCGGAGAAGAACGGCGTCGAGCTGGTTCTCCCCGTCGACGTGCTGGTCGCGACGGAGTTCCCGGACCTGAAGACCAAGGCCCCGGCCAACCCCACGACCGTCGCCGCGGACGCCATCCCGGCCGACCAGGAGGGCCTGGACATCGGTCCGGAGACCCGCAAGCTGTACGCCTCGAAGCTCGCCGACGCGGCCACCGTCTTCTGGAACGGCCCCATGGGCGTCTTCGAGCACCCCGACTACGCCGAGGGCACCAAGGCGGTCGCCCAGGCACTCCTCGACTCCCCGGCCTTCACGGTCGTCGGCGGCGGCGACTCCGCGGCCGCCGTGCGCATCCTGGGCTTCGACGAGACCGCATTCGGCCACATCTCGACCGGTGGCGGCGCCTCCCTCGAATACCTCGAGGGCAAGACGCTCCCCGGCCTCGCCGCACTGGAGGACTGACCCTCAATGACCACCCGTACGCCGCTGATGGCGGGCAACTGGAAGATGAACCTCAACCACCTCGAGGCCATCGCCCACGTCCAGAAGCTCGCCTTCGCCCTCGCGGACAAGGACTACGAGGCCGTCGAGGTCGCCGTCCTGCCGCCCTTCACCGACCTGCGCTCCGTGCAGACCCTGGTCGACGGCGACAAGCTGAAGATCAAATACGGCGCCCAGGACATCTCGGCGCAGGACTCCGGCGCCTACACCGGTGAGATCTCCGGTCCGATGCTGGCCAAGCTGAAGTGCACGTACGTGGCGATCGGCCACTCCGAGCGCCGCCAGTACCACAACGAGACCGACGAGATCGTCAACGCCAAGGTCAAGGCCGCCTACAAGCACGGCCTGACCCCGATCCTGTGCGTGGGCGAGGAGCTGGAGGTCCGCGAGGCGGGCAACCACGTCTCCCACACCCTCGCCCAGGTCGAGGGCGGTCTGAAGGACCTCCCGGCCGAGCAGGCCGAGTCCGTCGTGATCGCCTACGAGCCCGTCTGGGCCATCGGCACCGGCAAGGTCTGCGGCGCCGAGGACGCCCAGGAGGTCTGCGCCGCGATCCGTGGCAAGATCGCCGAGCTGTACACGCAGGAGCTGGCCGACAAGGTCCGCATCCAGTACGGCGGCTCCGTGAAGTCGGGCAACGTCGCCGAGATCATGGCGCAGGCCGACATCGACGGGGCCCTGGTGGGCGGCGCGTCGCTCGACGCCGACGAGTTCGTCAAGATCGTGCGCTTCCGCGACCAGTGAGTTCCTGGTAGGCGGGATCCGTCGTACCCTTGCGGGGGCACAGTCCTTGGCTGTGCCCCTGTCGTCCATCCAGATCCGAGGAAGTTGGTCCAGCCGTGGTTATGGGGTTCTCGATCGCCCTGATCGTCTTCAGCGGGCTGCTGATGCTGCTGGTGCTGATGCACAAGGGCAAGGGCGGCGGCCTCTCCGACATGTTCGGTGGCGGTATGCAGTCCTCCGTCGGCGGCTCCTCGGTCGCCGAGCGCAACCTCGACCGGATCACCGTCGTGGTCGGTCTGCTCTGGTTCGCGTGCATTGTCGTGCTCGGCCTTCTGATGAAGGTGAACAACTGACCGGCACGCACAATCCGTACGTAAGGCCCCATGTTCGGTACGCGCAGCTGAGCGCGGCCTATCATGGGGCTTGCGTCTAGATGTGGGGGCTGTAACTCCAATCACTGGACGCGCGTTGGGCCTTACGTAGACTGAGGCGCTCGCAACGAGGCGACACGCCGACTCGCTTCGCGGCACCATCACGCAGGGAGTTACGACCGTGGCAAGTGGCAACGCGATCCGAGGAAGCCGGGTCGGGGCGGGGCCGATGGGTGAGGCCGAGCGCGGTGAGTCCGCGCCCCGGCTGCGCATCTCCTTCTGGTGCTCCAACGGGCACGAGACCCAGCCCAGCTTCGCCAGCGACGCGCAGGTCCCCGACACCTGGGACTGCCCGCGCTGCGGCTTCCCCGCCGGACAGGACCGGGACAACCCGCCGGACCCGCCGCGCACCGAGCCCTACAAGACGCACCTGGCGTACGTACGGGAGCGGCGCAGTGACGCGGACGGCGAGGCGATCCTCGCCGAGGCGCTCGCCAAACTGCGGGGCGAGATCTAGAAGTTGAGGACCGGCCAGGCACCGATCGGTGTCTGGCCGGAGCTGTTTCACGGCCCGCCGGTCCCCGTGCCCGGGCCGATTGTCAGTGGTGCCCTCTACGGTTTGTGCATCGATCTTCGTGCATCGGTCTTCGTGCATCGGTCTCGGTGTATCGGTTTCGGTGCACAGGCGGACCGCGAGGGGGAGCTGTGACGACGGTGGAGGCGGCGCGGGTGCCCGCGCCCGCGTGGCGCGGGGGGTTCGGGCGGTTGTGGAGCGCCGCCGTGCTCTCCAGCTTCGGCGACGCCCTGCGTACGGCCGCGCTGCCGCTGCTCGCCGCGACGCTGACGAAGGAGCCGCTGCTCATCGCCGCGGTGACCGCCTGCGGCTATCTGCCCTGGATCGTCTTCGGACTGCTGGGCGGTGCCGTCGCCGACCGCGTGGACCAGCGGCGCGCGATGTGGATGGTGGACGCGCTACGAGGACTGCTCGTCGCGGGCTTCGCCGTGGCCGTCGCGCTCGGGCAGGCGTCGATCGCCCTGCTGATCGTGCTGGCCTTCGCCCTGACCACGCTTCAGACCCTCTTCGACAACGCCTCCACGGCCCTGCTGCCCGCGCTGGTCGACCGCTCCGAGCTGGGCGGCGCCAACGCCCGTCTGATGACCGGGCAGCGCATCGCGGGCGGCCTGCTGGGCGCTCCGGCCGTGCCGCTGCTGCTCGCGGCCGGGGCGGCGGCGCCCTTCGCGGCCGACGCCGTCACCTTCCTGGTGGCCGCCGCCTTGGTCGCCTCGCTGCGGACCGCGCCGGCGGAGCGGGCGCCCAGACCGGCGGGCAGCACCCTGCGCCGGGAGATCGCCGAAGGCCTGCGCGCCCTGTGGCGGGACCGGGCCCTGCGCGGCCTGTGCGCCGCGACCGCTCTGTGCAACATCGGCATGGGCGCCCTCATCGCCACGCTCGTCCTCCTGGTGACGGGCTGGCTGGACGCGGGCACCACCGGATACGCGGTGGCCATGACGGCGTACACCGTCGGCAGTCTCGCCGGGGGACTGGCCGGCGGCGCGCTGGTCGCCCGGGTCGGACGGATACGGGCGGTGCTGCTCGCCGGGAGCGTGCAGACCGGCGCGCTGGTGGTGATGGGCTCGGTGCGTCATCTCGCGGCGCTGGACCTCGCCCTGGCGGTGTTCGGGTTCATGGGGATGGTGTGGAACGTCAACACCACGACCCTGATGCAGCAGCGCAGTCCCGCCGAGCTGCTGGGCCGGGTCAGCTCGGCCTTCCGGACCCTCGGCGTCGCCGGGGCGCCGCTGGGCGCGCTGCTCGGCGGGGCCGTCGCCACCGCCTGGGGGCTGAACAGCCCGGCGCTGCTCGCGGCCGCGTTCTTCGTCCTGTCCGTCACCGCGCTGATACCTGTGCTCAAGGTGGACGTACTTGTTGTTGACCCGCACGACGACGGCACGACGGCTCACGTCACCCGCTGATCAACTAGGTTGGGCACAGCGGGGACAGGTACGAAAGAAGGCTGAAGTCCGAGATGAACCAAGACGGCCGTACCAGGCTCAACCAGACGCCCGAGTGGACCGCACTGGCCAAGCACCGCGAGGAGCTCGGCACGGTCGGGCTGCGCGAGCTGTTCGCCGCGGAGCCGGGCCGCGGCACCGGATACACGCTCCAGGTCGGCGACCTGTACGTCGACTACTCCAAGCACCTCGTCACCGACGAGACGCTGCGCCTGCTGCGCGAGCTGGCCGCCGCCACCGACGTGTTCGGGCTGCGCGACGCCATGTTCCGCGGCGAGAAGATCAACACCACCGAGGACCGGGCGGTGCTGCACACCGCGCTGCGCGCCCCGCGCGAGGCGGTCGTCGAGGTGGACGGCGAGAACGTCGTCCCCGGGGTGCACGCCGTCCTCGACAAGATGAGCGACTTCGCCGACCGCGTCCGCTCCGGCGCCTGGACCGGTCACACCGGCAAGCGGATCAGGAACGTCGTCAACATCGGCATCGGCGGCTCCGACCTCGGCCCCGCCATGGCCTACGAGGTGCTGCGCTCCTTCACCGACCGCGAACTGACGGTCCGCTTCGTGTCCAACGTCGACGGCGCCGACCTGCACGAGGCCACCCGCGACCTGGACGCGGCGGAGACGCTGTTCATCATCGCCTCCAAGACCTTCACCACCATCGAGACGATCACCAACGCCACCTCCGCGCGCAACTGGCTGCTCGGCGAGCTGAGCGCCGGTCAGGAGGCTGTCGCCCAGCACTTCGTGGCGCTGTCGACGAACACCGAGAAGGTGGCGGAGTTCGGCATCGACACCGCCAACATGTTCGAGTTCTGGGACTGGGTCGGCGGGCGCTACTCCTACGACTCGGCGATCGGCCTCTCCCTGATGATCGCCATCGGCCCGGACCGCTTCCGGGAGATGCTCGACGGCTTCCGGCTCGTCGACGAGCACTTCAAGAGCGCCCCCGCCGAGTCCAATGTGCCGCTGCTGCTGGGCCTGCTGGGCATCTGGTACGGCAACTTCCACGACGCCCAGTCGCACGCGGTGCTGCCGTACAGCCACTACCTGTCCAAGTTCACGGCGTACCTCCAGCAGCTGGACATGGAGTCCAACGGCAAGTACGTCGGCCGGGACGGGCTGCCGGTGGAGTGGCAGACCGGGCCGGTCGTCTGGGGGACGCCGGGTACCAACGGGCAGCACGCCTACTACCAGTTGATCCACCAGGGCACCAAGCTGATCCCGGCGGACTTCATCGGCTTCGCCGAGCCGGTCGCCGAGCTGGGCGAGGAACTCAAGGCGCAGCACGACCTGCTGATGGCGAACTTCTTCGCCCAGACGCAGGCGCTGGCCTTCGGCAAGACGCCGGACGAGGTGCGCGCGGAGGGCGTGGCCGAGGAACTGGTCGCCCACAGGACGTTCAAGGGCGACCACCCGACGACCACCATCCTCGCCCGGGAGCTGACCCCGTCGGTGCTCGGCCAGCTCATCGCGCTGTACGAGCACAAGGTGTTCGTGCAGGGCGCCGTGTGGAACATCGACTCCTTCGACCAGTGGGGCGTGGAGCTCGGCAAGGTCCTCGCCAAGCGGGTCGAGCCCGCCCTGACCGAGGGCGCCGAGGTCCCCGGCCTGGACGCCTCCACCGAGGCGCTGGTTGCCAAGTACCGCGAGTTGCGCGGGCGGTGACACAGGGGGGTGCCCCTGCGGGTGCCCCCTTCCCGTAGACTCCCCGGGCGATCAGGGAAACGATCACTCGGGGGAGTGGAAGTTGGCTAATCCACACGGGAGTTGGACCGGCGGCGCGCTGACGGCGCGGGACTTTCTGAAGCCGCACCGCGTGGCGCGGGTGATGTTCCATCCGCAATGGATACCGGCGTCGCTCGACACGTCCGTGGAGACCCTCAAGCGCGTCAGGATCATCGCCGGGGCGGTCGCGGCGGTGGGCGTCTACACCTTCGTCGAGGGCGGGTTCGCCTTCGAGGAGATCATGGAGAACGCGCTGACCGCTTCGGCGGTGCTGTTGGTGCTCACGCCGCTCACGGTCGGGGTGATGCTCTTCCGCTGGCGGCGCGCGGGGAGCTGGCGGCTGGTGCGGCAGCCGCTGATGAACTCGCTGAAGCTGCTGTTGCTGTTCATCGGCTCGGTGGTGGCGACGGTGCTGCTCTTTCGGCTGTCGTCGTCGCTCGGGGGGCTCGCGATCCTGCCCCTCGGTCTCGCGGCGCTGTGGATGACCGGGTTCGTGGGAGCGGGGGCGTTCAGGGTCTCCGGGAACTTCTTCGGGACGGCGGCGGTGCATCGGTGTCTGCCGCCGCTGCTCGCCACGGTGACGACGTGGCTGATGGCCATTCCGGATCTCGTCACCGGCGATCTGCACGGGATGAGTCTGACGATGGGGATCGTCTTCATCCTGGGGGCGCCGGTGACGGTCACGGCCATCGCGTTGCTGGAGATGGGGCGGTTGAAGCGGTACTACGGGATACGGCTGGATGCGCATCCGGCGGCGATGGCTCCGCCTGTGCCGCCCGCTTGTCCGCCGTATGTTCCGCCGCAGGGCAATCCGTACATGGGTTGAGTGTTTGCTGCGGCTGCGTGGGGGCTGGTCGCGCCCCCTACGTGGCTTCAGGCGACGGCGCTCAGAGTGTCCGCCAATTTCCGCCTGGCTGCTCTCGTCGCCGGTACGGCGGCCAGCGCTGCCGAGCCTGCCACCGCTGCCGCGCCGAACAGCAGCAGCAGGGCGGCCGACGGGCCGTGCGCTATGCCCGCTCCGATGCCGCTCGATTCGCCCTGGGCGTCGATCAGCCAGCGGCCCAGCGGTGCGCCGAGAGCCGTGCCCGCCACCACCGCCGCGACCGTCGTGCAGACCGTCGCCGTCACCGTGATGCCGGTGATCTGGCGGGGGGAGAGGCCGATCGCCTTCAGGGCCAGCAGGTCCCGTTCGCCCTCGCGGACCAGGCCGCCGATCGCCGTCAGCAGTTCGATCAGGCCGATCAGGGCCAGCACGGTGATCAGGCCGACCACCACTCCGCGCAGGGGAGAGAGGCCGTCGGCCGGGTTGGGCACCGTGTGAATGTCCAGGTGCCCGTGGCCGGCCTCGGTCAGCCGGGCCGCCACCTCGGAGGCGTTCGCGCCCGGGTCGAGCCGGAGTTCGTAGCGGCTCGGGGTGAGGGCGGGGTCGTTCTCGCGGAGGGTGTCCAGGGACGTGGAGATCGTCCGGCCGGCGTTCTCCGGTTCGATGCTGCGGCCGACGATGTGCAGGATCTGCGGTTGGTCGCCCACGGTCATGCGGACCCAGTCGCCGACCCGCACGTCCAGCAGGTTCAGCAGGCCCTGCCCGGCGACCGCCTCGTCCCGGCCGTTCGCCGGGCGGCCCTCGGCCAGGGCGTACGGGTAGGGGTCCTCGCGGGTGCCCAGGCCGCGCAGGGCGATCGTGGCGGTCTGGCCCGGGACCAGCGCGGCGACCTCGACGCCCGGGTAGACGGCGGCGACCCGCGGGTCGTCCTCCAGCAGCGCGCGGGCGTCCCGGGCGCCGATGCCGGAGTCCGTGTGGACGGTGAGCGCGGTCGGCAGGCCGATCTGTTCGGGTCTGCTCTGGAAGCGGTCGATGGTGGTCCAGGCGCTGAGCGCGACGACGATGAGCAGCAGCGGCAGGGCGAGCCGGGCGACGGTGGCGAGGGTGCGCGGGCGGCGGGCGAACGCGGTGTGCCAGCCCAGCACCAGTGCGGGGGACAGCCGTACGCCCCCAATCCGCGGCACCCCCAGCATCCGCCGGACCGGCCCCGACAGGCCGCCGCCCGCCGTGGCCGTGGGCCGGGGCACCGGCACCGGCGGCACGCGCCCCGCCCGCCAGGCCGCGAGGCCGGTGGTCGCGGCGATGAACAGCACCGCGCAGGCCGGGACGGCGAACAGCGCCACCGCGTGCCCGGGCAACCCCTGCCACACCCCGACCGCGTCGCCGAGGCGCCCCGGGAGCCGGTTGCCCAGGGCCTCCGTGAGCGCGGCGGCGGAGACGGCGCCCAGGAGGGCGTAGGCGAGATGCTGGAGCAGGTAGACGCGGACGACCTGGCCCGGCGTGAAGCCGATGGCCTTGAGGATCGAGATGTCTCGCAGGTGGCCGCGGATGCGGGTGCCGATCGCGCCGTGCACCGCGAGTCCGGCCGCGACCAGGGCGCCCAGGCCGAAGAGGCCGAGGACCTGGCCGAGCAGCCGGTTGTCGCCCTGTTCCTCGGCGCGGGCCTGCTGCCAGGTGGTGACCTCGCTGACCGCGCCGGCGCCGAGCACGGTGACGGCGCGCTGGACGGCGTAGCCGGTGTCCTCGGGGTCGGTCAGGCGCAGGCCGGTGACCTGGCCGGACGGGTCGCGCACGGCGGAGGGCAGGGCCCAGACGAGGCCGGGGCGTCCGCCGGGACGGTAGCGGGGTTCGGCGCTGTCGGCGACGCCGAGGACGGTCAGGGTGCGGGCCGTGCCGGGGAGCGTGAGGGTGTCTCCGGGGGCGGCGAGCAGGGTGTGGGCGAGGCGGGATTCCAGGACGACGCCGTCGGGGGTCGCCGGGTCCAGCCAGTGTCCCGAGGTGAGCAGCGGGCGGCCGACGGCGGGCTGCTCGGGGGTGCCGCGCAGTTCGACGGCGGCGCGGGCGCCACGGGAGGCGAGGGTGGCGGAGGCGGTGGGGTAGGGCCCGGCGACGGAGGTGACGCCGTCCAGCGAGGTCAGCTTCCCGGCGTCGGTGCTCTCGGAGGTGTGCAGCCAGACGTGGGCGCCGCGTGACTGGGTGAAGACGCGCTGCCAGGGGTTGGTGGCGTAGCCGAACAGGGCCGTCGCCAGCAGCAGGGAGACGACGACGCCCGCGGTGGCGAGGACGAGGAACAGCGCCTCACCGCGGTGCGCGCGCAGATCGGACTGCGCCCAGCGCAGGGTCGCTCGCATACGGCTCAGGCCCCCCGGAGATCGTCGTACATCCGCAGGACGGCCCCTGAGCGCGGGTTTTCGCACGCGCCCGTCTCAGTGCCTGAGCGCAGGCTCTCGTACGCGCCCGTCTCAGTGCCTGAGCGCAGGCTCTCGTACGCGCCTGTCCCGGCCCCCGCGCCCCAGCTTCCGTACCCGGCCATCTCAGTCCCTGAGCTCCAGTACGCCCGATATGCCCGAGCGGCGCGGTGGGGCGGTGTCGGTCAGGGTGGCGTCGTCGGCTATGCGGCCGTCGAAGAAGCTGATCACCCGGTCCGCGGCGGAGGCCAGGCGGGCGTCGTGGGTGACCAGCAGGATCGTCTGGCCGCGCTGGTGGAAGCGGGACAGCAGCCGCATCACCTCGCGGGTGCCCTTGCTGTCCAGGCTGCCCGCGGGCTCGTCGGCGAGCAGCAGCGGCGGATGGTTGACCAGGGCCCGGGCCAGCGCGACGCGCTGCTGCTCACCGCCGGACAGCTCGCCCGGCATGCTGCGCTCCTTGCCCGCGAGACCCAGCTCGGCCAGCAGTTCCACGCGCTCGGCGCGGGCCTTCTTCGGCGGGATCCCGGCGAGGAGCGCGGGCAGCTCGACGTTGTCGGCGACGGACAGGTTCGACACCAGGTTGAAGAACTGGAAGACGATGCCGATCCGCTTCCTGCGCTCCACGGCCCAGCGGGCCTCGTTCCAGGTGTCCGTGGGCACGCCGTCCAGCCGGATGCTGCCGCCGTCGGGCCGTTGCAGTCCGCCCAGCAGATGCAGCAGCGTCGACTTCCCGGCGCCGGACGGGCCGGTGATCGCGACGAACTCACCGCCCTGGACGGACAGCTCGACCCCGCGCACGGCATGCGCCGGGGCGCCTTCGCCATGATGCGTCTTGACCAGGCCCTCGGCGTGCAGCACGGGAGCGGGACCGTCGCTCATTCCAGCTCCTCCAGCTCTTCCTGGCAGCGCTCCAGCCAGTCGAGGTCGGCCTGGAGATGCAGCATCGCGCCCTCGATCAGCAGATGGGCGATGCGGTTGTCGCGGTCTTCGGCGGCGGCCAGCTTCGAGAGGTTGCGCATGGTGGTGAGGTACTGGCGCCGCTGTTTGTTGATGAGGGTGATCTGGTCGGCGAGCCCGGTCCGGGGGGCGAGGGCCAGCTTCATGAAGAACTCGTCCCGCACCCGGGGCTCGTCCTCGGTGTCCTCGAACCAGACGCTCAGCGCCTCTCGCCCGGCCTCGGTGAGGTGGTAGACCTTCTTGTTGGGCCGGCTCGACTGCTCGACGTCCTCGCCCTCGATCAGTCCCGTCTTCTCGAGGCGGCCGAGGGTGACATAGATCTGGCCGACGTTCGGCTGAGGGTACGCCGAGCCCAGCAGTTGCTCAAGGTCCTGCTTGAGCTCGTAGCCGTGGGCGGGGCCGCGCGCGAGGAGTGCCAGGAGGGGCAGGCGCACTCGTGCTGTCCTCCTCGGGTCCTCGCCAGGTGCGGGTGGCGTAATGTGCGACAGACCCTAGTATCGCGCATACCTAACAGGTATACATGGCCTCTGACCCGGGCGACGACGCCCGTGCCGGTGTACAGGGAGGAACCTATGCGGTGGATACACGCCGCCGGTAGGGGACTCCTCGTTCTGTTGATCGTCCTGACCGGATACGCGGCCTCGGGGGTCGGAGAGGGGCGGGCGCCGGACCGCGGTCCGCTCACCCTCGCCACCGCCGGTGACCTCACCGGCTATCTCGGCCCCCTGCTGGAGGGCTGGAACCGTACGCATCCCGGCGAGCGGGTCACCCTCGTCGAACTGCCGGACTCCGCGGACGAGACGCACGCCCAGATGGCGACCGACCTGCGGGGCGACGACCGCGGCCGGTTCGACCTCCTCAACATCGACGTCAACTGGACCTCCGAGTTCGCGGCCGCCGGCTGGATACGGCCGCTGCCACGCGACCGCTTCCCGCTGGACTCCTTCCTGCGCCCGGTCGTCGACACGGCGACCTACGACGGTCGGCTGTACGCCGTCCCGTACGTCACCAACGCCGGTCTGCTCCTCTACCGCAAGGACGTCCTCGCCGAGGAGGGCGTCGAACCGCCGCGCACCTGGGCCGAGTTGGAGCACCTGGCGAAGACCGTCGCGCCGAAGCACGGGCTCGACGGATACGCGGGCCAGTTCCTGCCGTACGAGGGGCTGACCGTCAACGCGGCCGAGGCCGTGTACTCGGCGGGCGGTTCCATCCTCGGCGGCGAGGGCGAGCGCGTCACCGTCGACTCGGCCGCCGCGCGCGAGGGCATCGGGTTCCTGGCGCGCGGGGTGCGCGAGGGGTGGATCCCCGAACGGGCGCTGGCCTACAAGGAGGAGGAGTCCAAGCAGGCCTTCCAGGACGGCCGCCTGCTGTTCCTGCGCAACTGGCCCTACGCCTATGCCGTCGCCTCCGCCGAGGGGTCGCCGGTCGCCGGGAGGATAGGCGCGGTGCCGCTGCCGGGCCCGGACGGGCCGGGGACCAGTGTGCTCGGCGGCTCCAACCTGGCGGTCTCCACGCACGCCCGGCACCCCGACTCCGCCGCGCGTCTGATGGCGTACCTGACCAGTGAGCGCGTCCAGCGCCTGGTCCTCACGCGGGGCGCGCTGCCGCCGGTGCGGGCCGATCTCTACGAGGATCCCGGGCTCATCAGGGAGTTCCCCTACCTCCCGACCCTGCGCGAGAGCGTGCTGACGGCCGCCCCGCGCCCCAAGAGCCCGCGCTACGACCAGGTCAGCCTGGTGGTGCAGGCCGTCGTCCGGGACGCGATGACCGGGCGCACGACGCCCGCGGCGGCGGTACGGCGACTGGCACGCGAGCTGGCAGAGGTTTCTCGATAGTTACTTGTTAGGTAACGCGCACATCTCATTCGGGCCCTACGGGGCCCTTTTTCGTTGACACCTCTCCGGGCTCGATACCTAACATGCATACATGTTGAGTAAGTACCGCTGGTGGCGGGACGCGGTGATCTACCAGGTGTACGTCCGCAGCTTCCTGGACAGCACCGGGGACGGCGTCGGCGATCTCGCGGGCGTGCGCGCCGGGTTGCCGTATCTGAAGAAGCTCGGGGTCGACGGGATCTGGCTGAGCCCCTTCTACCCCTCGCCCCAGCACGATCACGGGTACGACGTCGCCGACTACCGCGACGTCGACCCCCTCTTCGGCGACCTCGCCGAGTTCGACCTGCTGATGGCGGCCGCCCGGCGGCTCGGCGTCAAGGTCCTGCTGGACATCGTCCCGAACCACTGCTCCAGCGAGCACCCGGCGTTCCGCGAGGCGCTCGCCGCGGCGCCCGGCAGCGCGGCCCGCGCGCGCTTCCACTTCGCCGACGGCCGGGGGCCCGAGGGCGCCGAGCCGCCCAACAACTGGCACGCCATGTTCGGCGGCCCGGCCTGGAGCCGGGTCGAGGACGGCCAGTGGTACCTGCACATGTTCACGCCCGAGCAGCCCGACTGGAACTGGCGGGACCCGTCGGTCGGCGCCGACTTCGACCGCACGCTCCGCTTCTGGCTCGACCGGGGCGTCGACGGCTTCCGCATCGACGTCGCCGCCGGGCTCTACAAGCACCCGGAGCTGCCCGACTCCGACGACCCGGAGGCCGACGCCCGCACCCGCGACTCGGTCAACCCGCTCGCCTGGAACCAGCCCGAGGTGCACGAGGTGTGGCGCGCGTGGCGCGCGACCTGCGAGGAGTACACCGCACGCGACGGCCGCGAACGGCTCCTCGTCGGCGAGGTCTCCGTGCCGACCGCCCGCGAACACGCCCTCTACGTCCGCCCCGACGAACTCCACCAGGCCTTCTTCTTCGACCTGCTCGGCGCCCCCTGGGCCGCCGACGCCTTCCGCAAGGTCATCTCCGAGGCCATGCAGGACATAGCCGGCACGGGTTCGACGGTCACCTGGGTCCTCAACAACCACGACCAGGTCCGCACGGTCACCCGCTACGGCGAACCCGCCACCGAGGGCAGTGGCCTCGGCGCCGCCCGCGCCCGTGCCGCCGCGCTGCTGATGCTGGCGCTGCCCGGGGCCGCGTACATCTACCAGGGCGAGGAGCTGGGGCTGGCCGAGGTCGTGGACCTCCCCGACGACGTGCTCACCGACCCGATCTTCCGGCGCACCGGCAGCCGGGCCCGGATCCGGGACGGCTGCCGGGTGCCGCTGCCCTGGTCGGGGCAGGCCTCGCCGTTCGGCTTCACCTCCGGGGTCGAGGGCGCCAAGCCCTGGCTGCCGCAGCCGGACTGGTTCGCCGAGCACGCCACCGACCGGGCCCTCGCCGACACCCGCTCCTTCTGGCACCTGTACCGCGACGGCCTCCAACTACGCGCCTCGCTGCCCCAGTTGGGCGAGGGCGAGCTGCGCTGGCTGGACAGCACGCCCGACGTCCTCGCCTTCACCCGCGGCGACGGCCTCGTCTGCGCCGTGAACTTCGGTACGGCACCGGCGCCCGCGCCGGTCGCCGGTGCCCCGCTCCTCTCCAGCGGCCCCTGTCCGGCCGGGGTACTGCCCGGCGCGACGGCCGCCTGGTGGCTCTGAACCTCCGTCAATTCCCCACCTCTGAAGGGACATCAACGATGATGCGACGACGCTCCACCCTGCTCATGAGCTGCACCGCCCTCGCCCTCGCGCTCGGCGCCACCGCCTGCGGCGGCGGCCCGGTCTCGGCCGGCGGCGGCGACCAGGCGCTCGGCGGCCAGACGGTCACCGTGGCCGGAGTCTGGTCCGGCAGCGAACAGAAGAACTTCCAGAAGGTGCTGGACGCCTTCACCGAGAAGACCGGCGCCAAGACGCAGTTCGTCTCCACCGGCGACAACGTCTCCACCGTCGTCAGCAGCAAGATCGAGGGCGGCAACGCCCCCGACGTCGTCATGGTCCCTCAGGTCGGCGTGCTCAAGCAGTTCGCCGAACAGGGCTGGCTCAAGCCGCTGTCCAAGACCACCGAGGAGTCCGTCGACGCCGACTTCGCCGAGGTCTGGAAGACGTACGGCAGCGTCGACGGCACCTTCTACGGCCTCTACTTCAAGGCCGCCCACAAGTCGACCGTCTGGTACAGCCCCGAGGCGCTCGAACAGGCCGGGGTGGAGCCGCCGCGCACCTTCGACGCGATGCTGAAGGCCGGCCGGACGGTCTCCGACTCCGGGCTCGCCGCCTTCTCCGTGGCCGGACAGGACGGCTGGACGCTCACCGACTGGTTCGAGAACGTCTATCTCTCCCAGGCCGGACCCGAGAAGTACGACGCCCTCGCCGCGCACGAGCTGAAGTGGACCGACGCCAGCGTCGTCGAGGCGCTCACCACGCTCGGCACGCTCTTCGAGGACGAGCAGCTCATAGCGGGCGGCCGGGACGGCGCCCTGAACACCGACTTCCCCGGCTCGGTGGAGAAGGTCTTCGGGCCCGAGGCGGAGGCCGGCATGGTCTACGAGGGGGACTTCGTGGCCGGGGTCGCCAAGGACCAGTTCGGCCGGTCGATCGGCGACGACGCCAACTTCTTCCCCTTCCCGGCGGTCGACGGCGGCACCGCGCCCGTCGTCAGCGGTGGTGACGCCGCCGTCGTACTGAAGGACGGGAAGAACCAGAAGGCCGCGCAGGCGCTCGTGGAGTTCCTGGCGACGCCGGAGGCCGCCGCGGTGTGGGCCGAGGCGGGCGGGTTCCTGTCCCCGAACAAGAAGGTCGACCCCGCCGCCTACAGCGACGGCGTCACCCGCGCCACCGCCAAGTCCCTGATCGCCGCCGGGGATTCGGTCCGCTTCGACATGTCCGACCAGGCGCCCGCGGCCTTCGGCGGCACCAAGGGCACCGGCGAGTGGAAGATCCTCCAGGACTTCCTGCGCGACCCCGCCGACCCGAAGGCGACCGCGGCGAAGCTGGAGGCCGCCGCGGCCAAGGCGTACAAGGGCTGACGCGCCATGACCGCGACCCTCGTGAAGGAGACGAGCCCCCCGCCGCCCGTGCCGCTGCCCGAGCGGGCCCGGCGCATGCGGCGGCGCGGGCGGCTCGTCGCCCTCCTCTTCGTCCTCCCCGCGCTGCTGCTGCTCGGCGCGCTCGTCGTCTACCCGGTGCTGTTCTCCGTCGGCCGCAGCTTCTTCGACGCCTCCGGCACCCGGTTCGTCGGCGGCGAGAACTACTCCGAGATGTTCCGCGACCCGGCCACCCTCAAGGCCGTTCGCAACACCGCGATCTGGGTGGTGGTGGCCCCGGCCCTGCTGACCGGGCTCGGCCTGATCCTGGCCGTGCTGGTGGAGAAGGTCCGCTGGGCCACCGCGTTCAAGCTGCTGCTGTTCATGCCGATGGCGGTGTCCTTCCTCGCCGCGGGCATCATCTTCCGGCTCGCCTACGACGAGGACCCGGACAAGGGCGTCCTGAACGCGGCCGCGGTCGCGGTGCACGACGCCGTCAAGGGCACCTCGGCGTACCCCACCGCCCGGGCCCGTGACGGCCAGGGGCTCGGCAAGGAGCCGGACGGCTCGTACCGGACCAGCGCGAGCGCCTCGCCGGGTGACTCCGTGGCGCTCGGCCTGGTCGGCGTCCCGGCCAAGGAACTGCCCGCGGATGCCGGACCCGCCTACCCGGCCGCCGCCCGCGAGGCCGCCCCCGGTGAACTGCGCGGAGTCGTCTACCTGGACTTCACCCCCGGTGGGGGAGGGGAGCAGGGCAAGGTCGACCGGCGCGAGAGCGGACTGCCGGAGATCACGGTGGAGGCGGTGCGCGACGGGCGTACGGCGGCCACCACGACCACGGCCGCCGACGGCTCCTTCAGCTTCCGCGACCTGGACGAAGGCGCCTACGGCCTACGGCTGCCCGCGTCGAACTTCGCCGCGCCCTACGAGGGGATCTCGTGGCTCGGGCCGGTGCTGGTGACGCCGGCGATCATCGGGGCCTACCTGTGGATCTGGACCGGGTTCGCGATGGTGCTGATCGGCGCCGGGCTCGCCACCCTGCCGCGGGACGCGCTGGAGGCGGCGCGGATGGACGGCGCGAACGAGTGGCAGATCTTCCGGAAGATCACGGTGCCGCTGCTGGCGCCGGTGCTGACGGTGGTGTTCGTGACGCTCGTGATCAACGTGATGAAGGTCTTCGACCTCGTCTACATCATCGCGCCGGGTCCGGTGCAGGAGGACGCCACCGTGCTCGCGACCCAGATGTGGCTCGTGTCGTTCGGCGGCGGCAACAACCAGGGGCTCGGCAGCGCGCTAGGGGTCCTGCTCCTGCTGCTGGTCATCCCGGCGATGGTCTTCAACGTCCGGCGTTTCAAGAGGAGTCAGCGATGAAGGCCGTCAGGCGTCAATTGGGCAACGGGTTCGTGCAGGCGTTCCTCGTCGTCGTCGGGCTGGTGTGGCTGACGCCGCTGGCCGGACTGCTCATGTCCTCGCTGCGGTCGGCCGAGGACACCGCGCGGGGCGGCTGGTGGACGGTGTTCACCAGCCCAGGCCAGCTGTCGTTCGACAACTACTCGGCGCTGCTGCAGAACGCGGGGATCACCCAGGCGTTCTGGAACACGGTGCTGATCTCGGTACCGACGACCGTGCTGGTCGTCGTCCTGGCGGCGCTGGCCGGATACGCCTTCGCCTGGCTGGAGTTCCCCGGCCGGGACGCGATCTTCCTGGTCGTCGTGGCGCTGCTGGTGGTCCCGATCCAGGTCGGGCTGCTCCCGGTGGCCAAACTCTTCGGCCAGCTGGGGCTGTTCGGCACGATCCCGGGCGTGGTGCTGTTCCACGTCGCGTACGGACTGCCGTTCGCGGTGTTCCTGCTGCGCAACTACTTCGCCGAACTGCCGAAGGAGATGCTGGAGGCGGCACGGATGGACGGCGGCGGGGAGTGGCGGATCTTCACCCGGCTGATCCTGCCGGTGGGCCGCCCCGCGATCGCGTCGCTGGCCATCTTCCAGTTCCTCTGGGTCTGGAACGACATGCTGGTCGCCCTCCTCTTCGCGGACAGCACGTCCCAGCCCCTGACCGTGGAACTCCAGTCCCAGATACGACAGTTCGGCAGCAACATCGACGTCCTGGCGCCCGGCGCCTTCGTCTCCCTCATCGTGCCGGTGGCCGTCTTCTTCGCCTTCCAGCGGCACTTCGTGCAGGGGGTGATGGCGGGGTCGGTCAAGTAGGGGCGGAACAAGCGCGGGGCTTCACTGGATCCACGGGGGATCCAGTGAAGCCCGAAGGCGTTACGCCGACGCCGGCGGATACAGCGAGCGGGGCAGTTGGGAGGCCGCCGCCGCGTCCAGGAGCCACAGGGTGCGCTGTCGGCCCCGGGCGCCCGCCGCCGGGGCCTGGATCTCGCCCGCGCCGGACAGGGCGATGGCCGCCGCCTGGGCCTTGTCCTCGCCCGCGGCCAGGAGCCAGACCTCCCTGGCCGCCCGGATCGCCGGGAGGGTCAGGGTGATCCGGGTGGGCGGCGGCTTGGGGGCGCCGTGGACGCCCACCACCGTCCGTTCCGTCTCGCGTACCGCCGGCAACTCCGGGAAGAGGGACGCCACATGGGTGTCCGGGCCGACGCCCAGCATCAGGACGTCGAAGGTCGGCACCGCGCCGTGGTTCTCGGGGCCGGCCGCGAGGGCCAGCTCCTCGGCGTAGGCGGCAGCGGCCGCGTCCGCGTCGGCGCCGAGCGGGCCGTCCGACGCGGGCATGGCGTGCACCCGCTTGGGGTCCAGGGGCACCGCGTCCAGCAGGGCCTCGCGGGCCTGCGTGACATTGCGCTCCGGGTCACCCTCGGGCAGGAACCGCTCGTCGCCCCACCACAAATCCAGGCGCCCCCAGTCGACGGCGTCCCGGGCCGGTGCGGCGGCCAGCGCGGCCAGCAGGCCGTTGCCGTTGCGGCCGCCGGTGAGGACCACGGACGCGGCGCCCCGGGAGGCCTGCGCGTCCACGATCTTCGTGATCAGCCGGGCCGCCGCGGCCTGCGCCATCAGCTCCTTGTCCCGGTGGACGACCAGCTGCGGAGTGCTCACTTGGCCGCCGCCTTCTTCGCCGGGGCCTTTTTGGCGGCCTTCTTCGCTGGGGCCTTGGCGGCCTCCTCGACCGGAGTCGCCACGGCGACGGCCTCCTCCTCGGCCGCCGGCTCCTCGACGACCGGGTTCAGCCGCTCCACGCCGAACCGCAGCGCCGAGGCGTAGGTGTCGTCCGGGTCGAGGCGGCGCAGTTCCTCCGCGATCAGCTCGGCCGTCTCGCGGCGCTTGAGCGCCACCGCGCGGTCGGGCTGGCCCTCGATGGACAGGGTCGCCAGCGATCCGTCCGCCCGGTCCAGGACGATCGGGCCGCAGTCGGTGGTCATCCGTACCGCCGTCAGACCGGGGCCCGACGACAGCGACCGCTTCACGGGGACGTCGAGCCGGTCCGCGAGCCACATCGCCAGCAGCTCACAGCTCGGGTTGAACTCCTCGCCCTCCACCTCGACGCCCCGCACCTCGCAGACCACCTGGTCCAGAGCCGCCGCCAGCATCGAGCGCCACGGCGTGATCCGGGTCCAGGACAGGTCCGTGTCGCCGGGGGTGTAGGTGTCGGCGCGGGCCGACAGCTCCCGTACCGGCTGCTCGGCGGCGTAGGTGTCCGTCACCCGGCGCTGGGCGAGGGCGCCCAGCGGGTCGCTCGCCGGGTCCAGCGGCGCGTTCACCGGCCACCAGACCACGACCGGCGCGTCCGGCAGCAGCAGCGGGAGGACGACCGACTGGGCGTGGTCGACGACATCGCCGTACAGCCGCAGCACGATCGTCTCGCCCGTGCCCGCGTCCGCGCCCACCCGCACCTCGGCGTCGAGGCGGGACTTCGTGCGGTCGCGGGGGGAGCGCGAGACGCGCTTGATGACCACGAGCGTGCGCGAGGGGTGCTCGCGCGAGGCGTCGTTCGCGGCCTTGAGCGCGTCGTACGCGTTCTCCTCGTCCGTCACGATGACCAGCGTGAGCACCATGCCCACGGCAGGGGTGCCGATCGCCCGGCGCCCCTGGACGAGGGCCTTGTTTATCTTGCTGGCCGTGGTGTCCGTGAGGTCTGTCTTCATGGCCGGCGCCAGCTCCGTCCGTCTCGCTCGAGCATGTCGTCCGCCTCGACGGGACCCCAGGTACCGGCCGGGTACTGCGCCGGTGTGCCGTGCTTGTCCCAGTACACCTCGATCGGGTCGAGGATCTTCCAGGACAGCTCGACCTCCTCGGTGCGCGGGAAGAGGTTCGAGTCGCCGAGCAGGACGTCCAGGATGAGGCGCTCGTACGCCTCCGGGCTGGACTCCGTGAAGGACTCGCCGTAGGCGAAGTCCATGGACACGTCCCGGATCTCCATGGAGGTGCCGGGCACCTTGGAGCCGAAGCGGACCGTGACGCCCTCGTCCGGCTGGACGCGGATCACGATCGCGTTCTTGCCCAGCTCCTCCGTCGCCGTGTGGTCGAAGGGGGAGTGCGGCGCCCGCTGCAGGACCACCGCGATCTCGGTGACCCGGCGGCCGAGCCGCTTTCCGGTACGCAGGTAGAAGGGGACGCCCGCCCAGCGGCGGTTGTCCACCGACAGCTTGATCGCGGCGTAGGTGTCGGTCTTCGACTGGGGGTCGATGCCCTCCTCCTGGAGGTAGCCGACCGCCTTCTCGCCGCCCTGCCAGCCGGCCGCGTACTGCGCGAACACGGTGTCCCGGCCCAGGTCCTTCGGCAGCCGTACGGCACCGAGCACCTTGGTCTTCTCCGCGGCCAGCGCGTCCGCGTCGAAGGAGGCGGGTTCCTCCATGGCCGTCAGCGCCATCAGCTGGAGGAGGTGGTTCTGGATGACGTCACGGGCGGCGCCGATGCCGTCGTAGTAGCCGGCCCGGCCGCCGATGCCGATGTCCTCGGCCATCGTGATCTGGACGTGGTCCACGAAGGACCGGTTCCAGATCGGTTCGAACATCGTGTTGGCGAAGCGCAGCGCCAGGATGTTCTGGACGGTCTCCTTGCCCAGGTAGTGGTCGATGCGGAAGACCTGGTCCGGGGCGAAGACCTCGTGCACGACCTTGTTGAGCTCCTCGGCCGACTTCAGGTCGTGGCCGAAGGGCTTCTCGATGACCGCGCGCCGCCAGGAGCCGCCCGTCTGGTCGGCGAGGCCGTGCTTCTTCAGCTGCTGGATGACCACCGGGAAGGAGCGCGGCGGCACGGACAGGTAGAAGGCGAAGTTGCCGCCCGTGCCCTGTGCCTTGTCCAGCTCCTCGATGGTGTCGCGCAGCCGCTCGAAGGCCTCGTCGTCGTCGAAGGTGCCCTGGACGAACCGCATGCCCTGGATGAGCTGGTGCCAGACCTCCTCGCGGAAGGGGGTCCGGGCGTGCTCCTTGACCGCGTCGTGGACCTCTTGCGCGAAGTCCTCGTTCTGCCACTCACGCCGGGCGAAGCCGACCAGCGAGAAACCCGGCGGCAGCAGACCCCGGTTCGCGAGGTCGTACACGGCGGGCATGAGCTTCTTTCGTGACAAATCGCCCGTGACGCCGAAGATGACCAGGCCCGACGGCCCCGCGATACGCGGGAGCCGTCGGTCGGCGGGGTCACGCAGCGGATTGCTGCTCGACAAGGTTTAGCCCTCCGAGGGTGCGAGGCGCTCCAGCTCCGCCTCGGTCGACTTGAGCAGGTCGTTCCAGGACGCCTCGAACTTCTCGACGCCCTCTTCCTCCAGCAGCTGTACGACGTCGTCGTACGAGATGCCGAGCTTCTCGACGGCGTCGAGCTCGGCGCGCGCCTGCTCGTAGGTGCCGGCGACGGCGTTGCCGCGGATCTCGCCACCCTCCTCGGTGGCCTGCAGGGTGGCCTCCGGCATGGTGTTCACCGTGTTCGGCGCGACCAGCTCGTCGACGTACAGGGTCGGCTTGTAGGCCGGGTCCTTCACGCCGGTGGAGGCCCACAGCGGACGCTGCTTGTTGGCGCCCGCCTTCTCCAGCGCGGCCCAGCGGTCGGTGCCGAAGACCTCCTCGTACGCCTGGTAGGCGAGGCGGGCGTTGGCGACGCCGGCCTTGCCGCGGGCGGCCTTGGCCTCGTCGGTGCCGAGCGCGTCGATCCGCTTGTCGATCTCGGTGTCCACCCGGGACACGAAGAAGGACGCCACGGAGTGGATCAGAGAGAGGTCGAGGCCCTTCTCCTTGGCCTTCTCCAGGCCCGCCTGGTAGGCGTCCATGACCTCGCGGTAGCGCTCGAGGGAGAAGATCAGCGTGACGTTGACGCTGATGCCGTTGCCGATCACCTCGGTGATGGCCGGCAGGCCCGCCTTGGTGGCCGGGATCTTGATCAGCGTGTTGGGACGGTCGACCAGCCAGGCCAGCTGCTTGGCCTCGGCGACGGTCGCCTTGGTGTTGTGGGCCAGGCGCGGGTCGACCTCGATCGACACGCGGCCGTCCTGGCCGCCGGTGGCCTCGAAGACCGGGTGCAGGATGTCGGCGGCGTCGCGGACGTCCGCCGTGGTGATCATGCGGACCGCCTCTTCGACGGTGACCTTGCGGGCGGCGAGGTCGGAGAGCTGCTGCTCGTAACCGTCGCCCGACGAGATCGCCTTCTGGAAGATGGTCGGGTTGGTGGTGACGCCCACGACGTGCTGCTGGTCGATCAGCTCGGCGAGGTTGCCGGACGTGATCCGCTTGCGCGACAGGTCGTCCAGCCAGATCGCGACGCCTTCCTCGGAGAGGCGCTTGAGTGCGTCTGTCATGGAATTACATCTCCTACGTGTCGTATGTGAGCGTCAGCGCTGGGCGGCGGCGAGGGATTCCCGCGCCTTCGCGGCCACGTTCTCCGCGGTGAAGCCGTACTCCTGGAAAAGCACCTTGCCGTCGGCCGAAGCGCCGAAGTGCTCCAGCGAAACGATGCGGCCGGCGTCCCCGACGTACTTGTGCCAGGTGAGCCCGATGCCCGCCTCCACGGCGACGCGCGCCTTGACCGCGGGCGGCAGGACGCTGTCCCGGTACCCCTGGTCCTGCTCCTCGAACCACTCCACCGACGGCATGGACACGACGCGCGTGGGCACCCCGTCCGCCTCGAGCTGCTCGCGGGCGGCGACGGCGACGTGCACCTCGGAACCGGTGGCGATCAGGATCACCTCGGGGGAGCCGCCCGACGCCTCGAAGAGGACGTAACCGCCCTTGGCGGCGTCCTCGTTGGGCTCGTACGTCGGCACGCCCTGACGGGTCAGCGCCAGGCCGTGCGGCTGACCCTTGCCGAAGACCTTCGTGTACCGCTTGAGGATCTCTCGCCAGGCGATGGCGGTCTCGTTGGCGTCCGCCGGGCGGACCACGTTCAGACCCGGGATGGCGCGCAGCGAGGCGAGGTGCTCGACCGGCTGGTGCGTCGGGCCGTCCTCACCCAGACCGATGGAGTCGTGCGTCCACACGTACGTCACCGGCAGGTGCATCAGCGCCGACAGACGGACGGCGTTGCGCATGTAGTCGGAGAACACCAGGAAGGTGCCGCCGTAGACGCGGGTGTTGCCGTGCAGCGTGATGCCGTTCATCTCCGCGGCCATGGAGTGCTCGCGGATGCCGAAGTGGATCGTGCGGCCGTACGGGTTCGCCTCGGGCAGCGGGTTCTCCGCCGGGAGGAACGAGGAGGTCTTGTCGATCGTCGTGTTGTTGGAGCCGGCGAGGTCGGCCGAGCCGCCCCACAGCTCCGGGACGACCGGGCCGAGCGCCTGGAGCACCTTGCCGGACGCGGCACGGGTGGCGACACCCTTGCCGGGCTCGAACACCGGGATCGCCGACTCCCAGCCCGCGGGCAGCTCGCCCTTGCTGATGCGGTCGAACTCGGCGGCGCGCTCCGGGTTGTTGTTGCGCCACTCCTGGAAGGACTTCTCCCACTCCGCCTTGGCCTGACGGCCGCGCTCCAGCGCCTGGCGGGTGTGGGCGATGACCTCGTCGGCGACCTCGAAGCTCTGCTCCGGGTCGAAGCCGAGGACGCGCTTGGTGGCCGCGACCTCGTCGTCGCCGAGCGCCGAGCCGTGCGCGGCCTCGGTGTTCTGGGCGTTCGGGGCCGGCCAGGCGATGATCGAGCGCATCGCGATGAACGACGGCTTGTCCGTGACGGCCTTGGCCTTCTGGATCGCCTCGTAGAGGGCGGCCGGGTCGAGGTCGCCGTTGGCCTGGGGCTCGACGCGCTGCACATGCCAGCCGTACGCCTCGTACCGCTTGGTGACCTCTTCGGAGACGGCCGTCTCGGTGTCGCCCTCGATCGAGATGTGGTTGTCGTCCCACAGCAGGAGCAGGTTGCCGAGCTTCTGGTGGCCCGCCAGGGAGGAGGCCTCGGCGGAGATGCCCTCCTGGAGGCAGCCGTCACCGGCGATGCAGAAGACGTGGTGGTCGAACGGCGACTCGCCCGCGGGAGCCTCCGGGTCGAACAGACCGCGCTCGTAGCGGGCGGCCATCGCCATGCCCACCGCGTTGGCGACACCCTGGCCGAGCGGGCCCGTGGTGGTCTCCACGCCCGTGGTGTGGCCGTACTCCGGGTGACCGGGGGTCTTCGAGCCCCAGGTGCGGAACGACTTCAGGTCGTCCAGCTCCAGGCCGAAGCCGGCCAGGTACAGCTGGGTGTAGAGGGTCAGGGACGAGTGGCCCGCGGACAGCACGAAGCGGTCCCGGGCGACCCAGTCGGCATCGGCCGGGTCGTGCCGCATCACCTTCTGGAAGAGGGTGTACGCGGCGGGCGCAAGGCTCATCGCCGTACCGGGATGGCCGTTGCCGACCTTCTGTACGGCGTCGGCGGCCAGGACGCGGGCGGTGTCCACGGCCCGCTGGTCCAGTTCGGTCCACTCGAGGTCTGTGGTGGTCGGCTTGGTGCTCACCCTGGGTCAGGGCTCCTCTCCACATGTCACGCATGTCGAATCGCCGGTGCACGGAGCGCCCCGGCCGTTGTCGAGCCTACCCCCGTATGTACGTGCGTTTTTTCGAGTCATTCCAGACTGCCGGGAGTCGTCGGGATCCGCCTCCCGACTGGTCCGTACCGCGCTCGGCAAGTGAATACGAAGCCGCTCGAACGAGTGCTCAATCGAGTGTCGATCGGCTCTTCCAGCGGCGGTGTCCAACACGAGGCCACCCCCGCGAATGTCCGGGTCTGGGCAACGTCTAGAGTGGCGTGGTACGCGCGAGCCTTTACCGGGACTTCACACGGTTCGGGCTCGCTGGGATGTCTCTGTCAGGGGTGTGCGTGACGGCCGTTGAATCCCGTCCAGCGGGGATTATCGGGACGAGCCAGAGCCCGAGCCGGCGGCCGATCGGGGCCCGGGTCAAGGCGTTCGTGGCGCTGACCAAGCCGCGGATCATCGAACTGCTGCTGATCACCACCGTTCCGGTGATGTTCCTGGCGCAGCAGGGCGTGCCCGACCTGCGGCTCGTGCTGCTGACCTGCCTCGGCGGCTACCTCTCCGCGGGCGGCGCCAACGCGCTGAACATGTACATCGACCGCGACATCGACGCGCTGATGGACCGCACCTCGCAGCGCCCGCTGGTCACCGGCATGGTGAGCCCGCGCGAGTGCCTGGCCTTCGGCATTACCCTCGCGGTGGTCTCGACGCTGCTGTTCGGCCTGACCGTCAACTGGCTGAGCGCCTGGCTGGCGCTCGGCGCGCTCCTCTTCTACGTCGTCGTCTACACGATGATCCTCAAGCGCCGTACCTCCCAGAACATCGTCTGGGGCGGCATCGCGGGCTGCATGCCGGTGCTGATCGGCTGGTCCGCGGTCACGAACTCGCTGTCGTGGGCGCCCGTCATCCTCTTCCTGGTCATGTTCTTCTGGACGCCGCCGCACTACTGGCCGCTGTCCATGAAGGTCAGGGAGGACTACGCGCGCGTGGGCGTGCCGATGCTCCCGGTCGTCGCCTCCAACAAGGTCGTCGCCAAGCAGATCGTGCTCTACAGCTGGGTCATGGTCGCGGTCTCGCTGCTGCTGACCCCGCTCGGCTACACGGGCTGGTTCTACACGCTGGTCGCCCTGGTGGCCGGTGGCTGGTGGCTGTGGGAGGCGCACGCCCTGCAGAACCGGGCGAAGGCCGAGGTGACGGGCGCGAAGCTGAAGGAGATGCGGCTGTTCCACTGGTCCATCACCTATGTCTCGCTGCTGTTCGTCGCGGTCGCGGTGGACCCCTTCCTGCGCTGACGTACGCGTGACGTGCGCCTGACGTACGTCACAGTGCCCTGGCCTCGCCAGTCGATCTACCGGTGAGTAGCATCCTGACCATGGCAGACACGCAAGCGGTTGACGCGAAGGCCGAGCGCCGGGTGGCCAAGCTGGCCAAGCAGATCAGCGCCTTCTCCAAGGCACACGGCGGCGCCGAGGGTCAGGTGGCCTACATCGGCGAGCGCGGTGCCCGGATCGTCCTCGTCGGAGAGGACGGCGGCTGGGGCGACCTGGTGGCCCCGACCTACCGGATCGCCGAACAGGCGGTGGCGAAGGCGGGCATCACTGTTCACGAAGAGTTCGACGGCGAGTTCGCGGCGAAGGTGAAGACCGGGCCGTACGAGTGGTCGCGGATGGCCGGAATTCAGGTCGGCGGCCCGAAGAACGGCTGAGGCGTTCCGCCCGCACCCCTCACCCCGGTTCACCCGTTAAGCCCCATAAAGGCGAGCGCGGGGAGTCCGGATGATCGAAACGCCGTCCCTCGTGGACCAGTACTGCCACGGAGTGCTCCGCACCGAGCTGGGCCTCGGCACGTTCGAGGCCCGGCTCGCCCGGACCGAGGGGCCGCCCGCTCCCGGCACGACCCTCTTCGACACGCAGACGGGTTTCGCCGTACGCCGCTGGTGCCCCCCGCTGCTGGGGCTGGAACCGCACTGCCCGCCCGCCCGCTATCTCGCCCGGCGCCGGGAACTCGGCGTACTGGAGGCGGGCCGGCGGCTGCTGCGCGGCAGCGGCATCACGACGTATCTGGTCGACACCGGACTGCCCGGCGACCTCACCGGACCCGAGGAACTGGCCTGCGCCGGAGCCGCGGACGCGCATGAGATCGTGCGCCTGGAACTCCTCGCGGAACAGGTCGCCGACACCTCCGGAACCGTCGAGTCCTTCCTGGCCAACCTCGCCGAGTCGGTCCACGGCGCCGCCACGCACGCGGTCGCCTTCACCTCGGTCGCGGGCGTGCGGCACGGGCTGGCGCTGGCACCCGAACCGCCGGGTCCGGGCGAGGTGCGCGGCGCGGCCGGGCGCTGGCTCGCCGGGCGACGGGTGGGCGGGGAGCTGACCGATCCGGTGCTGCTGCGGCATCTGCTGTGGAGCGCGGTCGCCTCGGGGCTGCCGCTCCAACTGCACGCGGGACTCGGGGAGCCGGGACTGCGCATCGACCGTACGGACCCGGTCCTGCTGACCGACTTCGTCCGCGCCACGGCGGGACTCGGCACCGACCTGATCCTGCTGCACGGCTATCCGTACCACCGGCACGCCGCCCACCTGGCCGGCGTCTTCCCCCACGTCTACGCCGACTCCGGCGCCGCCCTGGTCCGCACCGGCGCCCGCGCGGCGACGGTCCTCGCCGAGATCATGGAACTCGCCCCCTTCGGCAAGATCCTCTTCTCCAGCGGCGGCCAGGAACTCCCGGAACTCCACGTCGTGGGCGCCCGCCTCTTCCGCGAGGCCCTCGGCCGCGTCCTCGGCACCTGGGTCGCGGAGAGCGCGTGGTCCCTGGCGGACGCCCAACGGGTGGCCGGCCTGATCGCGGCGGGGAACGCCCGGCGGGTGTACGGGCTGGACTGAGCCGGGCTCAGGCCTTGCTGAGCGCCGCCTCGGCCGCCGGTCCCGGCACCGCGACCTCCTCCGTCGGCCGTTCCCGCAGCGCCAGCAGCACTCGCAAGGTGCCGATCCACACCAGGCAGGAGCCGAACATGTGGACTCCGACCAGGATCTCGGGGAGGTCGGTGAAGTACTGGACGTACCCGATGACGCCCTGGCCGAGGAGGATCAGGAACAGGTCGCGGGTGCGCGAGAGGGGGCCGGGCGGGGCGTCGACCGCCTTGAGGACGAACCACAGGGCGAAGGTCAGGGTTACCACGATCCAGGCCAGGACCGCGTGCAGCTTGCTGACGTTCTCCCAGTCCAGCGGCATCCGCTCGACCTCACTGGAGTCGCCCGCGTGCGGGCCCGCGCCGGTGACGACGGTGCCGACCGCGATCAGGAGGACCGTGGCCGCGACCAGGACCCGGACCAGCTGCTGAACCGACGTGCCGACCAGTGGGCGCGGCGCCTCGTCGCCCTCGCGGGTGCGCTGCCACATCACCGTGGCGACCGCGATCAGCGCCGAGGAGAGCAGGAAGTGCGCGGCGACCGTGTAGGGGTTCAGACCGACCAGCACGACGATCCCGCCGAGGATCGCGTTGCCCATCACCACCCAGAACTGCGCCCAGCCCAGCCGGGTCAGGCTGCGCCGGTACGGCTTCTCGGAGCGCGCGGCGATGATCGCCCAGCCGACCGCGGCGCACAGCACGTACGTCAGCAGGCGGTTGCCGAACTCGATGTAGCCGTGGATGCCCATCGCGGCGGTGTTGTGGATCGAGTCCTCGGTGCACTTCGGCCAGGTCGGGCAGCCGAGCCCGGAGCCGGTGAGCCGCACGGCGCCGCCGGTGACCACGATGACCACCGACATGACGAGGGCGGCGAGGGCCGCGCGCTGGACCGTCTTCGGATCCGGGGTCCAGCGTGCGGCGATGAAGGCGAGCGGGTTGCGCACGGCCGCTACGGCGTCGGCGAGGGTCACTTTTGGCACGCGCCCTATCGTAGGCCCGACCTTGTGCACGCTTTCACGAGGGGGCTACTCCCAGCGGAAGAACTTCCCCGCCGCGGCTAGCCCGGCCGCCGACCACACCGCGAGAATCCCCAGGTCGGCCCAGGGCATCCCGGCCCCGTCGCGCAGCACGTCCCGCAGTCCGTCCGACAGCGCGGCGATCGGCAGCAGCCCGAGCACGTCCTGTGCCGCGTCCGGGAACTTGTCCAGCGGCACGATGACCCCGCCGCCCACCAGCAGCAGCAGGAAGACCAGGTTGGCGGCGGCGAGCGTGGCCTCGGCCTTCAGGGTGCCCGCCATGAGCAGGCCGAGGCCGGAGAAGGCGGCCGTGCCGAGGACCAGCAGCAGCACCACGGCCAGCGGGTTGCCCTGCGGGTCCCAGCCGAGCGCGAAGGCGATGACGGTCACCAGCAGCACCTGGAGAACCTCGGTGACCAGGACCGACAGGGTCTTCGCCGTCATCAGGCCCCAGCGGGGGAGCGGGGAGGAGGCGAGGCGCTTGAGGACGCCGTAGCGGCGCTCGAAGCCCGTGGCGATGGCCTGGCCCGTGAACGCCGTGGACATCACCGAGAGCGCGAGGATGCCGGGGGCGAGGAAGTCGACGGCCTCGCCTTCGCCGGTGTCCACGACGTCCACCGTGCTGAACAGGACCAGCAGCAGGGTCGGGATGATCACGGTGAGCAGCAGCTGCTCGCCGTTGCGCAGGAGCATCTTCGTCTCCAGCGCCGCCTGAGCCATGATCATGCGGGGGAGCGGGGCGGCCCCGGGCTTCGGGGCGTACGTACCCACGGTCATGAGCGCAGCTCCTTGCCGGTCAGCTCCAGAAAGACGTCTTCGAGGGTGTGCCGTTCCACCGAGATCCTCTCCGGCATCACCCCGTGCTGGGCGCACCAGGAGGTGACCGTCGCGAGGAGTTGCGGGTCGACCTTGCCGGCCACCCGGTACGAGCCCGGGGTCAGTTCCGCCGCCGTGCAGTCCGCGGGGAGGGCCTTGAGCAGGGAACCGACGTCGAGGCCCGGGCGGCCGGTGAAGCGCAGGGTGTTCTCGGCGCCGCCGCGGCACAGCTCCTCGGGGGAGCCCTGGGCGATGACCCGGCCCGCGTCGATGATCGCCACGTCGTCGGCGAGCTGCTCGGCCTCGTCCATGTAGTGGGTGGTGAGGATCACCGAGACGCCGTCCGTGCGCAGGTCGCGCACCAGGTCCCAGGTCGCGCGGCGCGCCTGCGGGTCGAGGCCGGCCGTCGGCTCGTCCAGGAACACCAGCTCCGGGCGTCCTACGACGGCCATGGCGAGCGCGAGCCGCTGCTGCTGGCCGCCGGAGAGGCGCCGGTAGCTGGTCCGGCCGCAGCCGCCGAGGCCCAGGCGCTCGATGAGGGCGTCCACGTCGAGGGGGTGGGCGTGCAGCCTGGCCACGTGGCGGAGCATCTCCTCGGCCCGGGCGCCCGAGTAGACGCCGCCGGACTGGAGCATCACGCCGATCCGGGGCCGCAGCTCACCGGACTGGCGCACCGGGTCGAGGCCCAGGACGCGCACGGTGCCGGAGTCGGGCTCGCGGTACCCCTCGCAGGTCTCGATCGTGGTCGTCTTGCCCGCGCCGTTGGGTCCGAGTACGGCGGTCACACCCGCCCGGGCCACCAGGTCGAGGCCGTCCACCGCGGTCTTCGTGCCGTACCGCTTCACCAGGGCCTGCACTTGGACCACGGGCTCAGTTCGCATGGCTCAAGAGTCTAGGTAGCGGCCCGTCCACCCGAAGCGGCGGGTTCAGATCTCCTCCGCCGAGGGGCGGTGGATCTCCAGCCACCGCCGCGCGTAGGCCACCGCGTCCGCGACGGGGAACAGCCGCACGTCGGCGGCGCCCACCTTCCCTCGTACGACGGGACGGTCCCGCTCGAAGTCGTGCCCCAGCTCGTCGAATCGGTCCGAGCTGATCGACACCTCGGTGACGGTCTCCCAGCCCAGGGGGCCGGGGCGGCCCACCTTCACCAGGGGAGAGGGGATGCGGTACTCGGCGAGGTGGAAGCTGGTGCAGGCGTCGTAGCCGGCCCCGAGGAGCAGCACGCGCGCGTGGAGCGCCTCCAGGCGGGCCAGCGGGCTGTGCTCGCCGAGCCGGCAGTCGGTGGCGTGAGCGTCGACGATGTCCGCCGCGCGCGGGCCGACGGCGGCGAAGGAGGTCTGCGGATGGGCGCTGCGCAGGGCTCCGGGCCAGGTCCGTACGGTCTCCGGGATCACGCCGACCCCGCGCGTGGGGGTCACCCGGGGGTCGTAGGCGGGCATCGTCGCCCGGATCGGTTCCCACCACTCCTCGGGGACGGGCGGGTTTCCCCAGACGGCCGGGTCGGAGAGGTCGCCCGACTGCGTGGGAACCACGAGGGTGCCCTCTTGGCCCAGTGCGTCGAGAAGACCTTGGACGACCGCCACGGCCCCTCCGCAGACCCAGCCGAGTGAGCTGAGCGAGGAGTGCGCGAGGAGGATTTCGCCGGGTTTGACACCCAGCTCGCGAAGGCCCTCGGCGAGGGTCGTCCGAGTGACAAGTGGGCCGGTCGGAGGGGGTGTCGACATGCCTCGGGAGTCTCCCGGACCGGCTCCCGCGGCGCCAGCGATTTGTGCCGGCGTTTGATCGATCAAAGATCGTTTGCGCAGGTCAGATTAGGTATACCTAAGTGACGCAGGGCACCGTCCATGGGTTCGGACGGCGCTTGCCCGACTCTGAGGAATTACGCAACAATGGCGTTGTGAAAAACGTCGGCGAGGCCCATGAGGAGCTCGCGACCGGTGAGCGGTCCACCCGCAACCGGGTCGCGCGGTCCATCCTGGATCACGGCCCGTCGACCGTCGCCGAGCTGGCCGGACGGCTGGGGCTCACCCAGGCCGCCGTACGACGGCATCTGGACGCGCTCGTCGCCGACGAGGTGGTGGAGGCGCGGGAGCAGCGGGTGTACGGCGCGCGGACGCGCGGGCGGCCCGCCAAGGTCTTCGCGCTCACCGACTGCGGACGCGACGCCTTCGATCAGTCGTACGACAAGCTCGCCGCGGACGCCCTGCGTTTCATCCAGGAGCGGTTCGGCGGGGACGAGGCCGTCGTCGAGTTCGCCCGCGCGCGGATCGCCGAACAGGCCGCCGCGTACCGCGAGGCCATCGAGGCCGCAGCCCCCGAGGAGCGCACCGAAGCCCTGGCCAAGGCCTTGAGCGCGGACGGGTACGCTGCTACCGCGCGGAGCGCACCGGTCGGCGAACAGCTGTGCCAGCACCACTGCCCTGTCGCCCATGTCGCGGAAAAGTTCCCGCAGCTCTGCGAGGCGGAGACCGAGATCTTCTCCCAGCTGCTCGGAACCCACGTGCAGCGACTGGCGACCATCGCGCACGGCGACGGCGTCTGCACGACGTTCATCCCCAAGATTTCCCACAACGCATCTGCAAGCACGGCCGGGAGGAACCCCGCATGACTCTCCCTACGGAGACTGCTCACCCCGAACTCGAGGGCCTGGGCAAGTACGAATACGGCTGGGCCGACTCCGACGAGGCCGGCGCCTCTGCCAAGCGCGGTCTGAACGAGGACGTCGTCCGGGACATCTCCGCGAAGAAGTCCGAGCCGGAGTGGATGACCAAGCTCCGCCTCAAGGGCCTGCGCCTGTTCGACAAGAAGCCCATGCCGAACTGGGGCTCGGACCTCTCGGGCATCGACTTCGACAACATCAAGTACTTCGTACGCTCCACGGAGAAGCAGGCGGAGTCCTGGGAGGACCTGCCCGAGGACATCAAGAACACGTACGACAAGCTCGGCATCCCGGAGGCGGAGAAGCAGCGCCTCGTCGCCGGTGTCGCGGCCCAGTACGAGTCCGAGGTCGTCTACCACCAGATCCGCGAGGACCTGGAGGAGCAGGGCGTCATCTTCCTCGACACCGACACGGCTCTGAAGGAGCACCCGGAGCTCTTCAAGGAGTACTTCGGCACCGTCATCCCGGTCGGCGACAACAAGTTCGCCTCGCTGAACACCGCCGTGTGGTCGGGCGGCTCCTTCATCTACGTCCCGCCGGGCGTGCACGTGGAGATCCCGCTCCAGGCCTACTTCCGTATCAACACGGAGAACATGGGCCAGTTCGAGCGGACCCTGATCATCGTCGACGAGGGTGCCTACGTGCACTACGTCGAGGGCTGCACCGCCCCGATCTACAAGTCGGACTCGCTGCACTCCGCGGTCGTCGAGATCATCGTCAAGAAGAACGCCCGCTGCCGTTACACGACCATCCAGAACTGGTCGAACAACGTCTACAACCTGGTCACCAAGCGCGCTGTGGCGTACGAGGGCGCGACCATGGAGTGGATCGACGGCAACATCGGCTCCAAGGTGACGATGAAGTACCCGGCCGTCTACCTGATGGGCGAGCACGCCAAGGGCGAGACCCTGTCGATCGCCTTCGCGGGCGAGGGCCAGCACCAGGACGCCGGTTCCAAGATGGTCCACATGGCGCCGAACACCTCCTCCAACATCGTGTCGAAGTCCGTGGCGCGTGGTGGCGGCCGTACCTCCTACCGCGGTCTGGTCGAGATCGGCGAGGGCGCGGCCGGATCGAAGTCCAACGTGCTGTGCGACGCGCTGCTCGTGGACACCATCTCCCGCTCCGACACCTACCCGTACGTCGACGTCCGCGAGGACGACGTGTCCATGGGTCACGAGGCGACCGTCTCCAAGGTCTCCGAGGACCAGCTCTTCTACCTGATGAGCCGCGGGCTCAGCGAGTTCGAGGCGATGGCGATGATCGTGCGCGGCTTCGTCGAGCCGATCGCCAAGGAGCTGCCCATGGAGTACGCCCTCGAGCTCAACCGGCTGATCGAGCTGCAGATGGAAGGCGCGGTCGGTTAACACCGGCGCCCGTACCAGCAGCCAGCGAAACCTGACGTAGGAAGAGAGCAGACCGACAGCCATGGCTGAGGCTCAGAACACCCCGGTGGGCAGCAGCACCACCGCAGGCGCCATCGCGGTGGCCGCCGAGTCCACCGTCGCCACGCGCATGAGCGCGCCCCCCTCCTTCGACGTGGCGGACTTCCCGGTCCCGCACGGCCGTGAGGAGGAGTGGCGGTTCACCCCGCTGGAGCGCCTGCGCGGCCTGCACGACGGCACCGCCGCCGCCACCGGCGACGGCGTGAAGGTCACCGTCGAGGCGCCCGAGGGTGTCGTCGTCGAGACCGTCGGCCGCGACGACGCGCGGCTCGGCAAGGCGGGCACCCCGGTGGACCGCATCGCGGCCCAGGCGTACTCCGCCTTCGAGAAGGCCTCGGTCGTGACCGTGCCGAAGGAGACCGTGCTCGCCGAGCCGATCCGCATCGCGGTGCACGGCGAGGGCGGTACCGCCTTCGGCCACCAGGTCATCGAGCTCGGCGCCTTCGCCGAGGCCGTCGTGGTCATCGACCACACCGGTGACGCGGTGCTCGCCGCCAACGTCGACTACCTCCTGGGCGACGGCGCCAAGCTGACCGTCGTCTCCGTCCAGGACTGGGACGAGAAGGCCGTGCACGTCGCCCAGCACAACGCCCTGGTCGGCCGGGACGCGAGCTTCAAGTCCGTGGTCGTCACCTTCGGCGGCGACGTCGTGCGGCTGCACCCGCGCGTGAACTACGCGGGCACCGGCGGCGAGGCCGAACTGCTCGGTCTGTACTTCACCGACGCCGGTCAGCACCAGGAGCACCGTCTCCTCGTCGACCACAACACCCCGCACTGCAAGTCCAACGTCGTCTACAAGGGCGCGCTCCAGGGCGAGCAGGCGCACGCGGTGTGGATCGGTGACGTGCTCATCGAGGCCAAGGCCGAGGGCACCGACACCTACGAGATGAACCGCAACCTGGTCCTCACCGACGGCGCCCGCGTCGACTCGGTGCCGAACCTGGAGATCGAGACCGGCGAGATCGTCGGCGCCGGCCACGCCTCGGCCACCGGCCGCTTCGACGACGAGCAGCTCTTCTACCTGATGGCCCGCGGCATCCCGGAGCACGAGGCCCGCCGCCTCGTCGTCCGCGGCTTCTTCGCCGAGCTGGTCCAGCAGATCGGTGTCGACGACATCGAGGAGCGGCTCATCGCGAAGATCGAGGAGGAGCTGGAGGCTTCGGTCGCATGACCACCTTCGTACGCGCCTGTGGGCTGAGCGAGCTGGAGGAGGACACCCCGAAGCGGGTGGAACTCGACGGCACGCCGGTCTCGGTCGTCCGTACCGAGGGGGAGGTGTTCGCCATCCACGACATCTGCTCCCACGCGAACGTCTCGCTCTCCGAGGGCGAGGTGGAGGACTGCCAGATCGAGTGCTGGCTGCACGGCTCCGCGTTCGACCTCCGCACCGGCAAGCCGTCCGGCCTTCCCGCGACGCGCCCCGTCCCCGTATACCCCGTAAAGATCGAAGGGGACGACGTGCTCGTCTCCCTCAACCAGGAGTCCTGAGGCACCCATGGCTACGCTTGAAATCCGAGACCTGCGCGTCACCGTCGAGGCCGACAACGCCGAGAAGGAGATCCTCAAGGGCGTCGACCTCACCGTGAAGCAGGGCGAGACGCACGCCATCATGGGCCCCAACGGCTCCGGCAAGTCGACCCTCGCCTACTCCCTCGCCGGTCACCCGAAGTACACGATCACCGGCGGCACCGTCACCCTCGACGGCGAGGACGTCCTGGAGATGTCCGTCGACGAGCGGGCCCGCGCCGGCCTGTTCCTGGCGATGCAGTACCCGGTCGAGGTCCCCGGTGTCTCCGTGTCGAACTTCCTGCGCACCTCCGCCACCGCGATCCGCGGCGAGGCCCCCAAGCTGCGCACCTGGGTGAAGGAGGTCAAGGAGGCCATGGAGCGCCTCAACATGGACCCCTCCTTCGCCGAGCGCAACGTCAACGAGGGCTTCTCCGGCGGTGAGAAGAAGCGCCACGAGATCCTTCAGCTGGAGCTGCTCAAGCCGAAGGTCGCGATCCTCGACGAGACCGACTCCGGTCTGGACGTCGACGCCCTGCGCATCGTCTCCGAGGGCGTCAACCGCGTCCGCGAGACCGGTGAGGTCGGCACGCTGCTGATCACGCACTACACGCGCATCCTGCGCTACATCAAGCCGGACCACGTCCACGTCTTCTCCGGCGGCCGCATCGTCGAGTCCGGCGGCGCCGAGCTCGCCGACAAGCTGGAGAACGAGGGCTACGAGGCTTACACGAAGGGTGGCGCATCCGAGTGACACAGCTGCCGGGCCTCCTCGACGCAGAGGCGCTCCGCAAGGACTTCCCGATCCTCGATCGGGTGCTCCACGACGGCAAGAAGCTCGTGTACCTGGACAACGCGGCGACCTCGCAGAAGCCGCGCCAGGTGCTGGACGCCCTGAGCGAGTACTACGAGCGCTACAACGCCAACGTCCACCGCGGTGTGCATGTGCTCGCCGAGGAGGCCACGGCGCTGTACGAGGGCGCGCGGGACAAGGTCGCGGAGTTCATCAACGCGCCCAGCCGCGACGAGGTGATCTTCACCAAGAACGCCTCGGAGTCCCTCAACCTCGTGGCCAACATGCTGGGCTGGGCCGATGAGCCCTACCGCGTGGACCACGAGACCGAGATAGTCATCACCGAGATGGAGCACCACTCCAACATCGTGCCGTGGCAGCTGCTCGCGCAGCGCACGGGCGCGAAGCTGAAGTGGTTCGGTCTCACCGACGACGGCCGTCTCGACCTGTCGAACATCGACGAGATCATCACCGAGAAGACGAAGATCGTCTCCTTCGTGCTGGTGTCGAACATCCTCGGCACGGTCAACCCGGTCGAGACGATCATCCGCCGGGCCCAGGAGGTCGGTGCGCTCGTCTGCATCGACGCCTCCCAGGCCGCCCCGCACATGCCGCTGGACGTGCAGGCCCTGCAGGCCGACTTCGTGGCCTTCACCGGCCACAAGATGTGCGGTCCGACCGGCATCGGCGTCCTCTGGGGCCGCCAGGAGCTGCTGGAGGACCTGCCTCCGTTCCTCGGCGGCGGCGAGATGATCGAGACGGTGTCGATGCACTCGTCGACGTACGCCCCCGCCCCGCACAAGTTCGAGGCGGGCACCCCGCCGATCGCGCAGGCGGTCGGTCTGGGCGCGGCGATCGACTACCTGAACTCGATCGGCATGGACAAGATCCTCGCCCATGAGCACGCGCTCACCGAGTACGCCGTGCGGCGCCTCCAGGAGGTCCCTGACCTGCGGATCATCGGCCCCACCACGGCCGAGGACCGGGGCGCGGCGATCTCCTTCACGCTCGGCGACATCCACCCGCACGATGTCGGCCAGGTGCTGGACGAGCAGGGCATCGCGGTCCGGGTGGGCCACCACTGCGCCCGTCCGGTCTGCCTGCGGTACGGAATTCCTGCGACCACGCGAGCGTCGTTCTATCTGTACTCCACGCCGGCCGAGATCGACGCACTGGTGGACGGCCTGGAGCACGTCCGGAACTTCTTCGGCTGAGGGGTTGGCGAGCGATCGCATGAAGCTTGACTCGATGTACCAGGAAGTCATCCTGGACCACTACAAGAACCCGCACGGTCGGGGCTTGCGGGATGGCGACGCCGAGGTGCACCACGTCAACCCGACGTGCGGTGACGAGATCACCCTCCGGGTGAAGTACGACGGCACGACGATCAAGGACGTCAGCTACGAGGGCCAGGGCTGCTCGATCAGCCAGGCCTCGGCCTCCGTGCTGAACGAGCTGCTGGTCGGCAAGGAGCTGGCCGACGCGCAGAAGGTCCAGGAGACCTTCCTGGAGCTGATGCAGTCCAAGGGCAGGATCGAGCCCGACGACGCCATGGAGGAGGTCCTGGAGGACGCGGTCGCGTTCGCGGGAGTCTCCAAGTACCCGGCGCGGGTGAAGTGCGCTCTCCTGAGCTGGATGGCGTGGAAGGACGCGACGGCCCAGGCCCTGGGCGGAGCCGACGCCGAAAGGAAGACCGCATGAGCGAGACCGTTGAGATGAAGCCCGCCTCGGAAGAGGAGATCCGCGAGGCGCTGTACGACGTCGTCGACCCCGAGCTGGGCATCGACGTCGTCAACCTCGGCCTGATCTACGGCATCCACATCGACGACGCGAACATCGCGACCATCGACATGACGCTGACCTCGGCGGCCTGTCCGCTGACCGATGTCATCGAGGACCAGGCCAAGTCCGCCACGGACGGCCTCGTCAGCGAGCTGCGCATCAACTGGGTCTGGATGCCGCCGTGGGGTCCGGACAAGATCACGGACGACGGCCGCGAGCAGCTTCGGGCGCTCGGGTTCAACGTCTGAGACGTACCCGCAGCCCGTGGAAGCGGCGACGCCCTGAGGGCGTCGCCGCTTCCGGCGTTTCTCAGCCCCTTCAGGTCACCAGCCGGAACGCCGAGTCCGCGCGGTAGAGCTCGCTCGACTGGAGCGGGTCCAGGCGGAGGCGGAAGTTCTCGTGCCGCAGATAGCGGCCCGGGTAGTTCACCGACTCCAGCATGATCGCGCCGGGGTGGGACGCGGTGCGGGGGCAGAAGGTGGCGTCCTGGGCGAAGAGCGGGGAACCGTCGTGCGGTTCGGCGCGCAGGACGAAGTCGCGGTGGCGGAGATAGCGGCCGTCCGCCGTGGCGAAGGAGTAACAGGACGGCTCGGCCAGGCCCTTGAGCGGCTTCAGGGGCGTGGGATGGGCGCCGAGGACGACCAGGCCGTCGTCCACCTGCCAGTGGCGGTCCGGGTAGTTGACCGAGCGGACCGAGCGCCAAGGGGTGACGGGCGGCTGCGTGGGGCTCGGTGACGCGGACGCTGTCTGCTCAGGGGTGGCCGTTGGGGTCGCGCCGGTCTTCGCCGGGTGCGCGGAGGGGCGCTTCGCGGCCTTCGCCGGCGGTGGCTTGGTCGGCGTATCGCCGGCGGACGGGTCGGCGAAGGAGATCAGGCCCGGTGGGGCGGCGCTCGTCGACTCCGTCGCGGCGCGTGACGGTTCGTCAGGCGCCCTGCGGGTCATGGCTGTCGCCGTCACGCACGCGGCGACGGTGGCCAGCGCCAGGGCTCCGGCCAGCCAGAGGCGGCGAGTGCCCGGAGTCCGGGAGGTGTCGGGTGCCCAGCCGCTCTCCCAGGAACGCTCCTGAGGGGGCCGGGACTTGTCGTGTGGCATGCGCTTTCCTTCGGCGGCGCTGTGGGGTCACGGCCGCGGTGTGCGATGGCCCGTTGTGTGAACGCTGAAACAGTAGTGGAGCGTGTGGCGGTGGGGGCGGGCGTTTCACCACATCGAAGTGAGCGCTTTCCGCACTGCGGCCCGCGCCGGTCCGCTGTGCGTCAGCTCTTGTGTACGCGCGTACGCATCGCTGTGTACGCTTGTACACATGGGATACCTGACGCTCGCCGGCGCCATCGCCGCCGAGGTGGCCGCGACCACCGCCATGAAGTACAGCGACGGCTTCAGCAGGCTCTGGCCGTCGCTGCTGACGGCACTCGGGTACGTCGTCTCCTTCACCCTGCTCGCCCAGACCCTGAAGACCGTCGGCATCGGCGCCGCCTACGCGATCTGGGCCGGCGTAGGCACCGCGAGCATCGCCGTCATCGGCCTCGTGGCCTTCGGCGAGGCGCTGACCCTCACCAAGGTCACGGGGATCCTGCTGATCGTCGCGGGGGTCGTGGTCCTGAACCTGGGAGGGGCGCACTGATGGCCCGGCGCTACGACCCGGAGCGACGGCAGCGGATCATCGACGCGGCGATCAGGGTCGTGGGCGCGAAAGGGCTCGCCGGGCTGACCCACCGTTCGGCCGCGGCCGAGGCCGATGTCCCGCTCGGCTCGACGACGTACCACTTCGCGACCCTGGACGAGCTGATGGTCGCCGCCCTGCGCCAGGCGAACGAGGGCTTCGCCAAGGTCATCGCGGCGCGCGGGGCCCTGTCCGACCCGACGGCCGACCTCGCGGACGAACTGGCCGGCTGGATGGGCGAGTGGCTCGCGGGCGACCGCACGGGTGTGGAACTGGAGTACGAGCTGTACCTGGCCGCACTGCGCCGCCCCGCCCTGCGTCCGGTCGCCGCCGAGTGGGCGGAGGATCTGGCGGAGCTGCTCGGCCGCCGCACGGATCCGGTCACGGCCCGGGCGCTGGTGGCCCTGATGGACGGGATCTGCCTCCAGGTGCTGCTCACCGGGGCGCCGTACGAGGAGAGTTACGCGCGCGAGATGCTGGGCCGGGTCATCGGCGCCTGAGCCGCCCGCCGGCGGCGGACGTCCGGCAAAGGCGTGAACCCTCACCGCCCCTGCGGGTAACAGCGGGTGTCATGCTCAGCCAGATCCCCTGCCCCGGAGGGCCCGTGACCGGACCGCCACCACCGCGCGAGGACGCCGAGGTCGTTCTCCAGTCTCTGGAGGAGCCGGAACTCTTCGCCCGGCTCTACGACAGATACGCCCCCGACATCCACCGTTACGTCGCCCGTCGCCTCGGCAGCGGCGCGGCGGACGACATCACCGCCGAGACCTTCCTCATCGCGTTCCGCACCCGGTCCCGCTACGACACCGCTCGGCCCAACGCCCGCCCCTGGCTCTACGGCATCGCGGGCAACCTCGTCGGCAGGCAGCGCCGTACCGAGGTGCGGGCCCTGCGCGCGCTGGCCCGCACCGGCCACGACCCGGTGGCCGAGTCCTGGTCCGAACGGGCCGACGACCGGCTCGCCGCACAGTCCGCGAACGCCCCGCTCGCCGGAGCGCTGGCAGGGCTCTCCGCCGGCGACCGGCATGTGCTGCTGCTCGTCGCCTGGGCCGACCTGACCTATCAGGAGGTCGCCGAGGCACTCGGCATCCCCGTCGGCACCGTCCGCTCCCGGCTCAACCGCGCCCGCCGCAAGGTCCGTACGGCGCTCGGCGCCGATCCCGCATTCACGCTCGACGCCACGGAGGTGGTCTGACGATGGACGAGATGACGGCGGTCCGCGAGCTGCGGGCCGAGGCGCCCCGGGCGCGGCGGGCCGACCTGATCACCGGCCGGGACAAGCTGCTGGCCGAGGCCGGCCGCGGCGGCCGGGTGCGCCGGCTGCGGGCCGACTGGCGGCTGGCGGCGGTCGGCGCGGCGGCCGCGATCACCGTGGCCGCGGTGGTCGGCACACAGGTGGCGGGCGGCTCCGGGGAGACGCAGCCGGGCAGCCGGCCGGGCTACACCGTCGAGCTGGGCAGCGCGAAGGACCTGCTCGACGACGCGGCGGACGCGATTGCCGCGGGCGGTGGGGTCAGTGCCCACGACGGTCAGTGGATCTACACGAAGACCGTCGAGACCAACCTGTCCGACGACGAACGGCCCGGTCCGCGGACCGAGGAACGCTGGACGAAGTACGCCGATCCGGCCATGGAGGACGGCAAGGCGGGCGACGACCACTCGCCCAGGGAGCAGGCCGAGTTCCTCAGGAGCCTGCCGGACGACCCGGCACGGGTACGGTCCAAGGCGCGCGCCTTCTACTCCGCCACCGACGACTACGAGAGCCGCGTCGAGCACGAGTACCGGGCGCTCACCGCGCTCATCAGCCGCGCGTACGTCTACGAACCCGAGGACCTCGCCAAGGTCTACCGGGCGCTGGCCACGATCCCCGGGGTACGGGCCGCGAACGTCGAGGACGCGGCCGGGCGGGACGCGATCGCCCTGTACCTCAAGAGCTCCCGCCCGGGCCAGGACCGGGACGAGACGCTCATCGACCCGGCCACCCACCTCTACAGCGGGCACCGCTGGGTGAGCGGCAAGGACGACACGGAGTGGAAGAAGGGCGACGCCGTCATCAGCCTCGCCCTGCTGCGGACGGCGGTCGTGGACCAGCGGGACGAGCGGCCCTGACCTGGCCTCCGATGCGCCCGGCACGTGAGATGCCGGGCGCATCGGTTCGCTCCGGCGGGCCCTGAGAAGTTAGGTTGCCCTCATGACCGACACGACTGCACCTCGCACCACCGGCGCCGTTGCCGCCGGCCTCGCCACGATCGCCGCCGACGGCACCGTCCTCGACACCTGGTTCCCCGCGCCCGAGCTGTCCGCCGAGCCCGGCCCGTCCGGCACGGAGCGGCTGTCCGCCGAGCGTGCCGTGGAGCTGCTCGGTGAGGGCGCCGCGAAGGCGATCGGCCCGGACGCCCGCCGGGGCGTGGAGGTGGTGGCGGTGCGCACGGTCATCTCCGCCCTCGACGGGAAGCCGATCGACGCCCACGACGTCTACCTGCGCCTGCACCTTCTCTCCCACCGCCTGGTCAAGCCGCACGGCCAGAGCCTGGAGGGCATGTTCGGCTTCCTCGCCAACGTCGCCTGGACCTCGCTCGGCCCGGTCGCGGTCGACGACATCGAGAAGGTCCGCCTCAACGCCCGCGCGGAGGGCCTGCACCTCCAGGTGACCTCGATCGACAAGTTCCCGCGCATGACGGACTACGTGGCGCCGAAGGGTGTGCGCATCGCCGACGCCGACCGGGTCCGCCTCGGTGCGCACCTCGCCGAGGGCACGACGGTCATGCACGAGGGCTTCGTCAACTTCAACGCCGGCACGCTCGGTACGTCGATGGTCGAGGGCCGGATCTCCGCGGGTGTCGTCATCGGCGACGGCTCGGACATCGGTGGCGGCGCGTCGACCATGGGCACGCTGTCCGGTGGCGGCAACGTGATCATCTCGGTCGGCGAGCGGTGCCTGATCGGCGCGGAGGCCGGTGTGGGCATCGCGCTGGGCGACGAGTGCGTGGTGGAGGCGGGGCTGTACGTCACCGCGGGTACGCGCGTCACGATGCCGGACGGGCAGATCGTGAAGGCTCGTGAGCTGTCGGGCGCGTCGAACATCCTGTTCCGGCGGAACTCGGTCACCGGCACGGTGGAGGCTCGGCCGAACAACGCGGTGTGGGGCGGGCTGAACGAGATTCTGCACAGCCACAACTAGCTGCGCTGAAGGGGCGGTTGGGTAGGTGGGAGCTGCGGGCCGGTGGGGGCTTGTCGCGCACACGCGGCGGAGCCGCATGTCGACACAGCCCCGCGCCCCTAAGTAGCGAAACTTGCCGCGAACTTCTTCAGTGCTCTGAAATCCGGGTCCCGCAAACCGATCCTCGGGTTCACGTGGTGCAGCAGTGCGGGGGCCGGATGGTGTTCCCGCACATACCTCCCGTCCGCCTCGCTCTGTTCGTCGTCCACCCAGGCGAACGGGCGGCCTGCCGCGTACTCCACGATCGCCGCCGTCTTCCAGTGGACGCCGTCGGGGCGTTCCGCGAACAGGCCCTCGCCGAAGTCGACGTAGGGGAGTTGGGGGAGTCCGATGACCGGGGCGATCCAGCGGTTCGCGGCGTCCATCCAGGTCGTGGCCCAGCAGAGCTCGTAGCCGAGGGACAGCAGGGCCTCGCCGTGGGAGGGGTTCAGCCAGACGCGGAGGGGCCTGCCGGGGTGCAGGGCCACTCTGATCGTCGTGCAGCCCTCGGGGCGGCGTTCGGGCTGGGCGGCCCAGGGGTTCAGGGGGCCGTCGACGTCCAGGAACAGCAGGGGGCGGGTCACGGCGTCACCGTACGGGAGCGGGCGGGGGCGAGTCCGGAAATATTTCTGAGCCGTCGGCATAGCCAGGCGTGGGCGCGCGCGTCATTCCCCGTGGAGGGGGCGGACAGGGGGTCCGTCCGGGGAAGCGAAGGTGACGATGGATGGCGAGGCGCAGGACAGTTTCCGCCGGTTCGTGGAGAACCGGTCGTCCGCGCTGCTGAGGACCGCCGTGCTGCTCAGCGGCGGGGACCGGCACGCCGGTGAGGACCTGCTGCAGAGCGCGCTGCTCAAGGCGGCCGGGCGGTGGCACCGGATCGACGAACCCGAGGCCTACGTACGGCAGGTGCTGTACCGGCAGCAGGTCAGCCGCTGGCGGCTGAAGTGGCGGCGGAGGGAGGTCAGCGTCGCCGAGCCGCCCGACGTCGGCGCCCGGCCCGACGACTCCGCCGCCGCGGAGCTGCGGCTGCTCATCCGCGGCGCCCTCGCCCGGCTCACCCCGCGCCAGCGCACCGTGCTCGTGCTGCGCTACTTCGAGGACCTGCCCGAGGCCGAAGTGGCCCGGATCCTCGGCTGTTCCGTCGGGACCGTGCGGTCCACCACCCATCGCTCCCTCGCCCGGCTGCGCGCCCTCGCGCCCGAGCTGGCCGGGCTCAGGGTTCCGGAGCGACTGAACGAGCTGACCCCCGTGGAGGTACGTCCGTGAACGTCGAGGAACTCGTGCGTGACGCCCTGCGGGAGACCGCCGAGGCGCAGGGACCGGCGCGGCCCGGTCTCGCCGACCGGGTGCTGGCCGTACGCCGGCGCCGACGCGGCCGTAGGATCGCCGCCGCCGTGGCGGCCACCGTCGCGGTCGTGGCGCTCGCGGTGGGTGTGCCGCAGCTCGACTCGGGCGGGGACGACGTCCGGCCCGCGGGCCTGCTCGACGGCGGAGGGACCCACGCGCATCCGAACCAGTCGCCGCCGCGCGAGCTGATCGCGGCGGGCGAGGTCGCGATGGCCGCCTACTACACCCTCAAGGTGCGGGACGAGGGCGATCACGGGCTGCTCGTGCGGACGTACTGGCTGCTCGATCCGGAGAGCGGCAGGTACGAGAAGGACGACCGGTGGTCCTACGTCGCCGTCGCTCCCGGGCTGCGGACCGCCGCCGTGCTGGAGCGTTCGCTGCCCGCCCGGCGGATCGGGCTGCTCGACCTCGCGACGGGGGAGGTCGAGCGGTGGATCCCGGTCGGACGTGGGGTGGGCGCGCTCGCGTACTCGGCGGACGGGACAAAGCTCGTCGCGACGACGTACGACGAGAATCCCGATCTGGCGAAGCATCGGGCCGTCGGCGAGGACGGCGAGGTGTCCTGGGGCGTGGGTGCCGGGGAGTCCAGCCGGACCGGGTTCCTCGTCCTGGACCCGGCCGTGGAGAGCCCGGGGACCTGGGGGAGTGCCCCTGGTGACCGGCGGGTCAGTGCGCGCGCGGACTTCGAGTTCAGCCGCGACGGACGGCTGGTGTACTCCCAGATCGTCGGCGGGCGCGCCGGGATGCAGCAGTTCCACGATCTGACGGGCCGGAAGGTCGCCGCACCCGCGGACGAGCGGCACCTGCGCTCCGACGTCGACGCCCGGCTCTCCCCGGACGGCACGCTCGCCGCCTGGGGTCTGAGCAAGGAGCGGCCGGACACGTCGTACTCCTCGATCCGTGATCCCCGTACCGGCGAGGAGATCACCAAGGTGCGCGGCGCCGAGCTGATCGCCTGGGCGGACGACCGGCGGCTCATCGCCTGGGAGCGGACCGCGGGCCGGGAGGCCTACGAGCCGCGGCTCGCGCTGGTCACCCTCGGCAGCGACAAGGTGCGCTGGCTGAGCGGGCCACGGGTGCAGGGGAACGACGTCCAGTGGAGCTGGGAGCCGGTCTTCGCCCGGCGCTGATCAGTTCTCCGCCAGGGTGTTGTACGCCCTCAGCAGCCCGTCGGTCGCCTCGCGGCCGGCGGGCCGCAGCGGTGCGCGGACCGGGCCCGCGGGCAGGCCGAGTTCGTTCAGCAGGGCCTTGGCGGTGACCGTGCCGGGCAGGCCCGCCGACATCATCGCCTCGATGAGCGGGGTGGCCCGCCGCTGAATGCGGGCCGCCCGCGCCGTGTCGCCCGCGTCGAACGCGTCGAGGACCGCGCGCAGGGGGGCCGCGGCCGCGTTGGACACCGTGCTGATGTATCCCGCGCCGCCGACCGCGTACAGCGCGAGGTTGTGTTCGTCGCAGCCCGCGTAGTACGCCAACTCCGTGGCTCCGATGACCTTCTGGGCGGCGAGGAAGTCGTAGGAGCAGTCCTTCACCGCCACGATCCTCGGGTGTTCGGCGAGCCGGAGCATGGTGTCGGCCTCGATGCGGACACCGGTGCGGCCCGGGATGTCGTAGACCGCGATCGGCAGGCCCGAGGCGTCGGCGATCTCGCGGAAGTGCGCCTCCAGCGCGTCCTGTGGCGGCCTGCTGTAGTAGGGCGCCACCACCAACAGGCCGTCCGCGCCCGCCTTTTCGGCCGCCAGCGACAGTTCGACGGTGTGCCGGGTGTCGAAGGTGCCGACTCCGGCGAGCACCGACGCCCGCGCGCCGACCGCCTCCTTCACCGCCTGGACGAGGCGGGCCTTCTCCTCGTCCGTGGTGGTCGGCGACTCGCCCGTGGTGCCGGAGAGCACCAGGCCCTCGCAGCCGTCGGACACCAGCCGGTCCGCGAGCCGCTGCGCGCCGTCGAGATCGAGCGCGCCCTCCTCGGTGAAGGGCGTGATCATGGCGCAGAGGGCGCGGCCGAAGGGGGAGCGCGTGGTCGTCATGACAGTAGTCTCGACAGGGCCACTCTGAAGCTCCACTTAAATTTCCTACGAGATATCGCTAAGCGTTGCTGTGAGGTCTGGGCTGTGGAAAGGCCCTATGTCCAAAGTGGGGTGCCATGGGTCACTATGGGCCGGACGGTCAACGACCCCTGGTCCTGGAGGCGTCATGAAGCTCGGCAAGGCACTCGCCACCGGAGTCGCGGAGGAGCGGCCCCGGGTCCACGAGGAAGAGCTCGAACAGCCCGAGACGATCGAGGAGATCAAGGAAGCGCGGGCCCCCGAAGAGGTCCCGGCCGCCCGATGAGGCTGCGGCTTCCGGAGGAACGCCCTGCGGAGCCGCCGACCGGATACAAGATCGCCCACGCGGTCCTGGCGCACGACGGTTCCCGGGCCGGCTTCACCGGGGTGTCGCTCGGTGGGGCGCTGCCGTACGGGGTGCTGGCCGACGCGTCCTGCGTGTACGGCTTCCGGCACCGCTCGCCGCACCGGCGGTGCGACTGCGGCTTCCACTGTGTGCACGACCGCACGGCCGCCGAGGCGCTGCTGTGCACGGCCGAGCATCGGGCGGCCGTGTTGCTGGAGGTCTCGGTGCTGGGGCGGTACCTCCGCTTCGAGTTGGGCTTCCGCTACGCCCGGCAGCGGGTGCGCGTGGTGACGGTGGGGCCGTGCGGCTGCGGCGCGGTCGCCGTGGCGCTGGCCGACGCGGGGTGGGGGCGGCCCGGTTGGCGAGGGCTCGGGCCCTCCTGCGCGGGCTGCCTGCGCGGCCGTACGTCGGTCTCGCTCGCCTCGTTCGCCCGGCTCGCCGGGGAGGGGGTGCGGGTGATCGCCGGGGCGGGGGCCGCGGTGGCGGGACCCCAGGTGCCCGAACTCTCCTCCGGGGCTGACCTCGGTGTGCCCGAACTGGCCGCCGAGGCCGCCCTGTGGCAGGCCCGCCTCGACTGGTTCCAGACGCAGCTGGCGGCGCTCGGTGAGCGCGGGCGGGGTGGCGAAGGACAGGGATAGCGGAGGCCGTTCGGGGTACCCGCGTGTTCCGAGCCGAGAGGAGGCGGACACCGTGACCGGGACCACGGCCCCCGGGCCCGCACGCGACGAGCGGCACTCCGTGGGTGAACTCGTCGGGCAGGCGACCGAGCAGCTGTCCCTGCTCGTACGACAGGAAATGGCCCTCGCCAAGGAGGAGCTGGCCGAGAAGGCCCGGCGCGCCGGGCGCGGGAGCGGACTGCTGGGCGCGGCCGGCGCCGTCGCCTACGCCGGCGTGCTCGCCCTGGCGGGTACGGCCGTCGCCGCTCTCTCGCTGACGCTGTCCGTCTGGGCGGCGGCGCTGATCGTGACGGCGGTGCTGTTCGCCGTCGCGGGCGTGCTGGGCGCGACCGGTCGTACCCAGCTCAGGCGCGCCGCACCGCCCACGCCCGAGGAGACCCTCGACAGCGTCAGGGCCGATGTCGAGGAGATCAGGGAAAGGGCACACCGATGACGGACAAGTCAGTACCGGACGTGACCGGGGCCAAGGGCCCCGACGAGCTGCGCCGGCAGATACAGCAGACCAGGAAGCAACTCGGCGGCACCGTCCAGGAGCTGGCCGAGAAGGCGGACGTGAAGGGCCGCGCCAAGGCCCGCGCCGCCGACCTGAGGGACCGGGCCGGCGCGCTGACGGTGCAGCTGCGCAGCAGCGCCGTCCAGGCCGGGCACAGCGCACAGGACACGGCGACCCGGGCCGGGCACACCGTGCACGACCAGGCGACCCGGGCGGGGCACGCCGTGGAGCACCGGGTGCCCCTTCCTGTCCGGAGCGCGGTGCAGAACGGACTGCGGCACCCGCGGCCGGTCCTGGTGGCCGGCGCGGTGGTGGGCGCGGTGATCGCCGTACAGGCGATGAGGCGCCGCGGCAGGCACTGAGGCGGAGTACGGGCGGCGCGGTTCCGGGGGTGACCGGAGCCGCGCCGCCCGTCGTCGTGCGCGGCCCAACATGCCCCGCGTTTGCGCCACTTGACCTCAACCAAGCTTGAGGTCGGAGGCTGGTCCCCGTACCGATCACCGACGTACTGGAGGCCGGCCATGACCCGCCGTACCGATGTCCACCCCGACCCCGCCCGGCCCGAGGCCGGGGCGCCCTTCTTCAGCACCTGGCGGGTGGGAACCCCCGAGCGCCAGGAGCGGACCGTCGAGGCCATCGCAGGCACCTGGGAGCGGCGGCCCTGGGGCAGCCCCGACCTGCTCGGCTACCACGTCTACGCCGGGCACGACGGCAGCACGCTCATGCACTACTCCCAGTGGCGCGACGAGCAGGGCTACGAGGCTTTCTTCAAGACGCGCCGGCAGGAGCGCAACGACGAGATCGACACCGCCGTGCCCGGGATCGAGCGGGTGCGCCTGGACCGGTACCGGCTCCACCGCAGCCGCCTCCGCGCCGCCGGTGACACCCGTGTGCCCGGTCTGATCGTCACCGTCCGGATCGACTTCGAGCCCGAAGCCGCCGACAAGCGGGGCGACTGGGTCGACACCGTCCTCACCGCCCTGGGCGGCCCCATCGGCGACCCCGGCCTCATCTCCGCCCATTTCCACCTCAGCACCGACGGCAGCCACGTCCTCAACTACGCCGAGTGGGAGAACGATCAGTCCTACGACGCCGCCATCGAGGCCCCGGAGACCCCGGAGTGGGCCCGCGTGCGGACTTACCCGGGGATCAAGGGGTTCACCGGCAGCCGGTACCGGCACGCTCTGGGGCTGGTGCCCTGACCCCGGCCCACCGACAACTCCACCCTCCTCGACAAAAAAAGTTTTCGGTGGGAGGGTGGAGACATGTTGGACGTGACCGTGATCGAGGACCCCGAGGCGGCGGCCGTCTCCCTGGACCCCGTACGGGCCCGGCTGCTGGCCGAGCTGGCGGCTGGGCCTGCCTCGGCCGCCATGCTGGCCGGGAAGGTCGGGCTGCCGCGGCAGAAGGTGAACTACCACCTGAAGACGCTGGAGCGGCACGGCCTGGTCGAGCTGGCCGGGGAGCGCCGCAAGGGCAATGTCACCGAGCGGCTGATGCGCGCGACCGCCGCGTCGTACGTCATCTCGCCGCTCGCCCTGGCCGCCGTGCAGCCGGACCCGGAGCGGTTCCGGGACCAGCTGTCGGCGCGCTGGCTGCTGGCGCTCGGTGCCCGGCTGGTGCGTGACGTCGGCGCGCTGATCACCGGTGCGACGAAGGCGCGCAAGCGGCTCGCCACGTACGCGCTGGACGGCGAGGTGCGCTTCGCCTCGGCCGCCGACCGGGCCGCGTTCGTCGAGGAGCTGACGGCCGGTGTCACCGGCCTGATCCAGAAGTACGACGCGTCGGACGCCGAGGGCGGCCGGGACCACCGGATCGTCGTGGCCGTCCACCCCACCCTCAAGCGGACCGAGTTGGAGTAGATCATGTCCAAGGAATTCGAGATCGTCCGGGAGTTCGAGGTCGACGCCACCCCGGCGGAGGTGTGGACCGCGGTCACGGCCGGGACCAGCGGGTACCTGTGGCCCATGGAGCCGCCGGAGCCCCGGGAGGGCGGCAAGGGGCCCTTCGGGTCCACGGTCACCGCCTGGGACCCGCCGCACCGCTACACCAACCGCGTCGAGGACGTCGAGGGCATTTCCGAGCAGACCGTCAACCAGCTCGACTACACCGTCGAGCCGCGCGACGACGGCAAGCGGGCCTGGGTGCGGTACGTGCACAGCGGGATCTTCGTCGACGACTGGGACAACCAGTACGACGGCGCCGCCAAGCACACCGACTTCTACCTGCACACCCTGCGCGAGTACCTGACCCACTTCGCGCCCCGCCAGGCCGCCTTCGCCACCTTCGACGGGCCGAAGGCGTCCAAGGCCGCCGACGCGCTGGAAGTCGTCGCCCGGGCGCTGGGGCTGGAGGAGGGCGTCACCGCCGGCGCCGAGGTGACGGTCCACGGGCCCGACACCTTCGACGCCGTCGTCGACTTCCGCAACCCCTACTTCATCGGGCTGCGCACGGACCGCGCGCTCACCCGGATCTTCGGGCGCAACCACTGGGGCTACCCGGTCGGCATCTCCCTGCACAACTTCGCGCAGGGCGCGGAGGCCGAGATCGCGCAGTGCGAGAGCGAGTGGCAGGGCTGGCTGAACGGCGTGTTCAACCAGCCCTGACCGAGCCGGAGTTACGGCTTGAAGCGCAGCACCTGCGGGTCGTGGTCGCTGATCTGGTCGTTGAACTCCGCGTTGATGTGCACGCTGTCGTACTCGAAGTCACAGCCGCGCCGGATCGACGGGCTCACCAGGATCTGGTCCAGGACCTGGCTGTTGCCCTGGTAGACGTAGGAGTAACGCTCGCCGCGCGGCAGCGACTTGACCGCCGACCACAGGGCGCCGTCGTCCTCCAGGATCTTGGTGGTCTCGGAGAACTCGAAGTCGTTGATGTCGCCCAGCGTGACGACGTCCGCGTTCTTCTGGGTGTCGAGGATGTCCTTGACGAAGGCGTTCACCACGGTCGCCTGCTGGTGCCGCTGGGTCTCCGAGCTGCGCGGGACCGGCTGGTACTGCGAGGTCAGACCCTGGTCGCCACCCTTGGAGTTGAAGTGGTTGGCGATCACGATGACCGTGCGGCCACGGAAGACGAACTCGCCCGCCAGCGGCTTGCGGCTGTTGGCGAACGCCGAGTTCGCCGGGTCGATACGGCCGGGCGAGACCGTCAGCGCGGCCTTGCCCCGCACCTCGGTGACCCCGACGGCCGTCGTGGCGTCGCCGCCCGCGCGGTCCGTGAAGGAGACCCGCTCCGGGTTGAACAGGAAGGCCTGGCGGATGTTGCCGCCCGGCTCGCCGCCGTCGGTGTTGTTCGCCGGGTCGATCGAGCGCCAGTCGTAGCGGGGACCGCCCGCCGCGACGATCGCGTCGATCAGCTTCTGCATCGTCTGGTCGGCGGCGACCGTGCCGTCGTTCTTCGCGCCGTTGTTGTCCTGGATCTCCTCCAGGGACACGATGTCGGGCGACTTCAGGTTGTTCACGATCGCGGAGGCGTGCTCCTCGAACGTGGCGTCGGCCGGGTCGAGGTTCTCGACGTTGTACGTGGCGACCGCCAGCTCGCCGTTCTTCTGCTTCTCGGTGGTCTCCCGCTCGAGCCCGGCGCTCTCCAGGGTGCCCAGCCGGCCGGCGACCAGGGTGTAGCCGCCGAACTGGTTGTAGTCCAGCGGGCCCGCGGTCGTACCGGCGAGGGTGTCACCGACGTTCGCCTTCGGGAAGTCCGCGACCGCTCCGAGGGACTGGATCTGCAGCCGGCCGGTGTTCTGCGACGCGTAGGAGCCGTACACCGTGCCGCCGCGGCGGTTGCGGTGCTCCCACGGCTTCACCGTGACCCACAGCTCGGTGTAGGGGTCGGTGGCGCCGACGACGCGGGTGTCGGAGACCTGGACGTTCATGCCCTCCAGGGACTCGTACAGGTCCAGGGCGTACTTCGACGGCTGCAGGGTCAGGCCGTTGACCGAGTTCCCCGCGGCGCTGTCGCCCGCCGGGACGTAGGCGCTCGGCACCGACTTGGCGTCGATGACGGTCGCGGCAGGGACGGCGTTGCCGCTGGAGAGGACGGTGGTCGTCGGCTTGGTGATCTCGGTCAGCGCCTGGTTCCCGGAGGAGGTGCCGCCCGGGACGTACTCGGAGACCGTGCCCGAGACCGTGACCAGGTCGCCGACGGCGACGCCCTTGGGCGTGGAGCTGGTGAAGACGAAGACGCCCTCACTGGTGGCCGCGTCGGCGTCCGGGTTCGGGTCCTGGATCCAGAAGCCGCGGGAGGAGCCGTAGGTGCGCACACCGGTGACGATGCCGGTCACGTCGGTGACCTGCTGGCCGGCGTACGGGGATATGCGGGTGCTGCCCTGGATGTCATGGATGCGCACCGAGTCGGCGTGCGCCGGGGTGGTCAGGGCGATGGTGGACGCCGCGGAACAGACAGCGGCGACGGTGAGCGCGGCGAGGCGCGTGGACGACTTGCTCGGCAACGGGATCCCTCCGGGGACATGCGTGGGTGCCGGGACGAGGGTGGTGCGGTGGTGCGGTGACGCTGAACGTGTGGGCGCGGTGGGGCGCTGCGGCACTCCGGGCGCCGCGACCGGTGGGGCCGCCGTGGCACACGGAACGCGCCGCGACCGATGGGGCTGGTGCGACGCGCGTAGAGATTCGGTGAACAGGTGTCCTATGAATTTCTACGCGCGTAATCTCCTGCCTGGTCAGGCCACTTGTCAAGGTTTCGGCCATGTACACAGGCCAACGGGTAGATGAACCGGGCGGCATGGGGCCAAAGCGGTCTAGGCTGAGCGGCTGAGTGGTACGACGCGCCCTAGGAGAACCAGCCCATGTCAGACAGCTCCTCCCTGCCGCCCGTGCGGCTGCATCCCGAAGCGGAGCTGGCGCGGGACGCGCTGTCCACGCCCCTGCTCTCCCGGGCCGCCCGGCTCGCCCGCTGGGCCGGACCCGACACCCGGGTCGACGCCGGCGGCGGGCTCGCGGAGGAACAGCTCCCCGCGGCCGCCGAACTCCTCGGCCTGACCGGGGACGAGGCCGCCGCCCACGCGAGCGAGGCCTGGCGGGTCGCCGTCGACGCGGGGCTCGTCGAGATCGCCGACGAGGAGGAGGGCACCGTCACCGCGGGCGAGGACCTGGCCGTGCTCACCGGTGGCGCCCCGCACGACGTGCTCGCGGTGTGGCTGTCGGCCCTGGAGACGGTGCTCGCGGACGCCTCCGTACCCGACCTCGACGACCTCGTCGACGCCATGGGCGAAGGCGGCGAGATCGATCTCTCCCAGCTCGACTGGGACCCCGAGGCCGAGGCGGACTTCCTCGACGGCGTGCTCGGGAACCTGTACCTGCTGACCGTCGGCGAGGACGGGCCCGGCGCGGCCCCGGTGCCGCTGCCCGCGCTCGCCGCCTCGGTGATCGTGCCCAGCGACATGGGGGAGCCCACCAACGACGTCCTGGAGCAGGTCTCCGACGCGATGATGCGTCTGGACGACCAGTTCCGGATGCTGGCGCCGGTCGGTCTCGTCGAGTACCAGCCGGTCGACGAGGCGCTGATGGCGGACGCCGACGAGGAACCCGCCGCGCCGGTCGACGAGACGGACGTGTCCCGGTACGGCATGGTGCGGCTGACCCCGCTCGGCCTGTACGGCCTGCGGGCGCGGCTGCTGGAGGCGGGGTTCGCGGCGCCCGCCGTCGGTGAGCTCGCGGACAAGGGGGCCGACGCGTTGCTGGACGGCACGGCCTCCTATCCGCCGGGTGCCGCGCAGGCCGAGACGGAACAGTGGCTGACGGCACGCCAGTCCCTGCCCGCGGCACGGGAGTTGCTGGCCGCCGCCCGGGGCTCCGATGCCGGGGGGCCGCTGCGCAGGCTGCGGTGTCAGCAGGCTCTGTCGCTGGTCGGGGCGGAGGCCGAACCCGCGCTGCGGGAGGTGCTCGACGACGCCGAGTTGGGCGGGCTCGCCCGGGTGTGGCTGACCGAGCGCGGGTTCTCGGACGTGCCCACGCCGTCCGAGGCGATGGTGTTCTGGCTGACCATCGACACGGTTGCCGCGCAGCTCGCGGCCGAGGGCAACTCCGACGAGCTCCAGGCCCTTGTGGAGGGGCTGGCTCAGCAGCACAGTGGGTTCTTCGCGGCCGCTTGGCGGGTCGAACATCCGGCCACCGCGGAGGTGTTGGAGGCGATGGGGCGGCTGCATCCGGACAAGCGGATCGCCAAGGAGGCGCGGAAGGCGGCCTTCAAGGCCCGGTCGCAGGGCTGAGGGGGTGGGGTGTGGGGTGCGTTGGCGGCTGCGGGTTGTTTGAGGCTGGTCGCGCCCACGCGGCGGAGCCGCAGATCGATACAGCCCCGCGACCCTTCAGGGAGTCGGAGTGCGGGCCTCCAGTTTCCTCGGGGGACTGACTCCCGCGGCCCGACGGGCCCTTGCCGAGCGGGGGGAGGTCCTCACCTTTCCCCGTGGCTCCCTTCTTGTCGCCGAGGGCGAACCAGGATCCGACGTCTTCGCCCTGCTCTCCTCCTACGTCAAGGTCATCGCCTCCCTCGCCGGCGGAGGGTGGACCCTCGTCGCCGTACGGATGTCCGGGGATCTGGTGGGGGAACTCGCCGGGATGAGCGGGGCGCCCCGCAGTGCCTCCGTCATCGCTTGCGGGAGTGAGCCCGTCACCGCGCTTCGGCTCGGGTGGGCGGACTTCGAACGGGTCAAGGCCGAGCACCCCGAGGTGCTGCTGCGGCTGCAGGAGTCCGTCAGCCGGAAGCTGGCCGCCGCGACCCGGCGACGGGTCGACTTCCACCGCCGTAGTCCCACGGTCCGGCTCGCCCGGGTCCTGGTGGAGATGGCCGACGACTTCGGGCAGTCGGTGCGCGGTCGTGAGGTAATCCTTCCGATGGACCTCAAGCACATGGAGTGGGGCGAGCTGATCGGGGTCTCGGAGAGCACCGCGTACCGGGCCCTGCGGGAGCTGCGTGATCTCGTGGACGCTCACCACCGGCGCCTGATCGTCACGGATCTGACGGGGCTTCGGGCGGTGGCCGAAGAGGAGTGAAGGCAGGGGTGTGAGGGGGGCGGGAAGCAGGTGGCGACCCTTCGTTCGGGTGTGATATTCACCTGCTGTCACCACCTCATGGGACTTCGTCCTCCGTCAGGAGAGGTCACACGCACTTGCAAGGCAACGCGTCCGGTTCCGGTGACGGATTCGGGTCAGATCCAGACGGCGACGATGTCTTCGATGCCGTATTCGTACGCGCCGATCTGGGCGACTACAGCAGCTTCGCCGGCCCAGAGATGGTCAAGGCGCAGGCGGCGCTCTACGGGGCGTACGTGGAGGCGCTCGCACAGATGCCCGATGTGCTGCGCGCGGAGTGGAAAGGCTTCCAGAAGGACGGAGACGGTTTCCTGGTCCTGTGGCCCAGCCGGCGGATGAGCCTCGTGGTCTCCAAGTTCGTCGCGGCCTTCCAGGACACCCTGGCCAAGCAGAACGTCGGCCGGGAACCCGCGATGCTGCTCCGGGTCCGCCTGGCGGTCGCCACCGCCCTCGCGGCGGACAGCGCGCTCGGCACCGCGGGGGAGGGGGCGGTCGAGACGAAGCGGCTGGTCGACAGCCGGCAGGCCAAGTGGATCCAGCGGGAGTTCGCCGAACAGCAGCTCGTCGTCATCGTCAGTCAGTACGTGTACGACCAGACCGTGGGCGGAGGCTGGGCGGCCGGTGTCGATCCGGCCGGCTTTCAGCCCGTCGAGGTGCTCGACAAGCACAAGAAGAAGCGGAACGCCTACATCACCGCCCCCGGCCGCACCGCGGAAGAGGTGCGCCGGGCGGTCAACTCCTCACTGTTCGCCAGGTTGCGGCGCCGGGTCGGCAGAACCGTTGCACCCCGGAGCCGCCGCATCCTGCGGGCCGTCAAGTGGACGCCGAGGCTGGTGCTGACCTCCCTGGTCGCCCCGGCCATGGCGGCCCTCACGGTGGCCGCGCTCGTCGGCACGCTGTCCTTCAGCCGGCCGCCCGGCGATTCCGGGACCGTCGACGCCTCGGTCTGGGCGGCGGAGACGGCGTCGCCCACTCCCGACCGTCCTGGCCCCGCGACCTCCCGCTCGGAGATCGGGCGGCCCGCACTGCCGGTGCCGTCCACGGCCGCCGAGGACGAGCGGGGGGTCGTCGGCAATGTGGGTCACGGCGGTGTCCTCGCCGCCGATGCCACGGGGGTGAGGCTGGTGGACGACCGGGACGGCGCCGGGCGGAACTGGCGGTGGAGCCCGGTGGGCGGCGGACGGCTGCGGCTGACCACGGGCGACGAGCAGGCGCTCACCCTCGACCCGGCCACCGGGCGCGTGTCGCTCGGCGCGTACGCGGACGTGGCCGCCCAGGAGTGGTGGGCCGTACCCGTGCCCGGCGGCGAGGGCTCCTTCCGGCTCCACAACGGGGCACGGCCGGACGACTGCCTCACGGCCGGCGTCGAGGGCGGTGCGCCGGTGCCGGCGGCCTGCCGGCCGGGGGACCGGATACAGGAGTGGACGGCACGGTGACCAGCCCCCAGGCCGCTCCCGAACGCGCGCCTCTGTCCACCCCCGCGCCCCGGAGCCTCCCCGTCACCTGACGGGCGACACCGCTTCACCATCCCGGGCGCCGCACCCTGGTGACACGGAAGCCGGGCAGGGGGCGTCGATGTCGGAGTACGGGGGTGGGCGGGCGATGGAGATCGCCGTGGCCGCGGGTCTGGGGGCGCTGTCGGCCTTCCAGGGCTACGTCCAGGAGGCCGACGCGAAGATCAACAGCATGCTGGTGGTGCACACCGGGGGTGTGGTCGCCGTGGTGACCACGCTCGGCAACGGCGACCGGCACCGGCAAGGGCCCCTGACGGACGCCGCCCTGGCCCTGTTCGCCGTCACCTTCGTGGTCTCCGGCTACCACCTCGCCCGGGCCATGCGGCCCCGGCTGCGCGTGCCGCTGCCGCTCAGCCCGTTCGGCTTCATGGGCCTGGACATCCCGCCGGCCGCCGACCCGCACGAGCTGTGCGCCCAACTCTGGGACATGGCACGCCTGCTGGGCGTCATCGCGCACGCCAAGAACCGCCATCTGCTGCGGGCCATGCCCTGGACGGGCGTGATGCTGTGCTGCGGGGTCGCGGTGGCGGTGCTGGGCATGTGAGGCAGCGGTCGTCGGCTGCGGTGCGGCTCCGGCCGGATGGCAGGAACCCGGTCCGGTGCGGCCGCCCGGAGTTCAACTGCCGTTCAGCTGGGGGCGGGACGGTGACGCCGAACCGAGGTCCGCCACCCTCCACGGCACACCCACCGTCACAGGAGACAGCATGTCGCTCACCCGCAGGGACTTCGCCAGAACATCCGCGATCACCGGAGCCGGTGTGGCACTGGCGGGCAGTGTCGGCGCCCTCGCCACCGCCCCGAACGCCCTCGCCTCCACCGAGCCTGTCACCGAGGGCGCGGACGAGGCGAGCCGGCACATCGGCATCGGGTACGGGCCCCTGCTCCCCGACCCGGACGGCATCCTCGCGCTGCCCGCCGGGTTCTCGTACCGCGTCATCACCCACACCGGCAGGACGACGCTGGAGTCGGGCGAGTCCACGCCCTCCAACCACGACGGCACCGCCGCCTTCGCGGGCCCGCGCGGCACCACCCTGCTGGTCAACAACCACGAGATCGGTGGCGCCTACGCCGACGCGGACCACCCCGTCCCGCTCGCCGAGGGCCTGGTCTACGACCCGGCCGCCGCGGGCGGCTGCACGGTCGTCGAGGTGCGCCCCGGCGGCAAGGTCGCCGAATGGGTGGGCATCGCCGGCACCTCCACCAACTGCGCCGGCGGCAGCACCCCTTGGGACACCTGGCTCACCTGCGAGGAGACCGAGGACAAGGCCGGCACCCGGGGCATGACCAAGGACCACGGCTACGTCTTCGAGGTCGACCCGATCGACCGGCGCGCCAACAAGAACCCCAAGCCGATCAAGGCACTCGGCCGCTACGCCCACGAGGCCGTCGTCATCGACCCCAAGCGCGGCCACGCCTATCTGACCGAGGACGCCTCCAACCCCAACGGCCTGCTGTTCCGCTGGACCCCGCCCGCGGGTTACGAGCACGGCCGCGGCAGGTTCCGCACCCTCGCCGACGACGCGGGCAAGCTCCAGGCCTTCAAGTGCTTCGACTCCGGCGGCCAGTTCGTGGACGACCTCTCCCGCGCCACCAAGATCGGCACGGTCTACGGCGTGGACTGGATCGACGTCCCGGACCGTGACGCGAGGACCACGTCCGTGCGCAAGCAGTTCACCGCCGGCCAGATCACCCGCTGCCGCAAGCTCGAGGGCATGTGGTGGGGCGACGGCGGCGCGTACATCGTCTCCTCCTACGCCCGGTCCGAGAGCCCCGGCCGGCCGCACGACGGCCAGGTCTGGTTCTACGACCCCAAGCGCCGCACCCTGACCCTGAAGGTCCTCCTCGGCGTGAACGCCGACCCGGGCGAGGACGGCGCCTTCGACGGCCCGGACAACATCACCGTCTCCCCGTACGGCGGCCTGATCATCGCCGAGGACGGCGAGGGCGTCCAGCACCTCTTCGGCGCCACCGACCGCGGCCGCACCTACCCGATCGCCCGCAACGAGCTGAACATCGGCACCGAGGAGGAGCCCGAGTACAGCGAGTTCACCGGCGTCACCTTCTCGCCCAAGGGCCGCACCCTGTACGCCAACATCCAGGACCCGGGCATCATGCTCGCCATCACGGGTCCGTGGAAGCGCCAGGGACGGTAATTCCCCGGAATTAAATGGCTCGCCCCACCGAAGCTGCCCCTCCTACAGTGAGATCACGACGTCACGCACCTCCCGGTGCGATGGCAGCGGCTACTTCTCTCTCAAAGAATCCATGCCGCCGCCGACTTGATCTCGGGAGGCGCAGCTCATGGTGGGTGCCCGGTGCGCAGGCAACGGTTACTTCATGGGATCGGAGGGTTGCGGGTTCGAGTCCCGTCATCGACTTCGGGTCGATGTAGCTCAATCGGGTAGAGCATCTGACTGTTCCGTCGCCGACTTCTGATCTCGGGCATCCACCATTCGCTGTGCCTTCCTCCGAAACAACAGACATGAATTCGGGGGGATTTCAGCATGTCCCGCTTCAACATCCGGACCGCGAAGGCTCAGCCGATTTCGCGAGTGACCTCGACCGGCCGCGTGCTGCGGACGTACGAGGGCGGCCGCGGCCGGGAGCGCGACGCGCGCTCCGAGCTCTTCCTGCTCGCTGTCTCCAACTTCGTCTCGCAGCAGACCTTCTACGAGTCCGGCGCCGACCGCGACGACCGGTTCCAGACCCTGGTCCGGGAGCTGGCCGTCACCGACCCGGAGTGGACGGCGGGCCTGCTCGGCTGGCTGCGCGGCGAGGGCAACCTCCGCACCGCCGCCGTCGTGGGCGCCGCCGAGTACGTGAAGGCACGCCTGGAGGCCGGCGCGACCGAGGGACCCTCGAACCGGCAGGTCGTCGACTCGGTGCTGCAGCGGCCCGACGAGCCCGGCGAGCTGCTCGCGTACTGGACGGCACGGTACGGCCGCAACGTCCCCAAGCCCGTGAAGCGGGGCATCGCCGACGCCGTACGACGTCTGTACAGCGGCAAGTCGCTGCTGAAGTACGACACCGCGTCCAGGGGTTACCGCTTCGGCGACATCCTCAACCTCGTGCACGCGGCGCCGGACCCGGCGAAGGCGTGGCAGGGCGAGCTGTTCCAGTACGCCCTCGACCGCCGGCACAACCCCGACACCGCGGTGCCGCCCGCGTCCAGCCGGACGCTGGTCGCGCACCGCGAGCTGATGGCGCTGCCCGTGGCGGACCGGCGCGCGGTCCTGACCTCGGACGGCGGCGCCGAGCGGCTCGCGGCGGCCGGGATGACGTGGGAGGCGCTGGCCGGCTGGCTCCAGGGCCCGATGGACAAGGCGGCCTGGGAGGCCGTCATCCCGTCGATGGGCCCGATGGCGCTGGTGCGGAACCTGCGCAACTTCGACGAGGCCGGTGTCTCGGACGAGGTGGCGGCCCGGGTCGCCGCCCGGATCAGCGACCCGGCGGAGGTCGTACGGTCGCGGCAGTTCCCCTTCCGCTACCTCGCCGCGTACCGGCACGCGCCGTCGCTGCGCTGGTCGTACCCGCTGGAGCAGGCGCTCGGCCACTCGCTGGCCCAGGTGCCCGCGCTGGCCGGGCGGACCCTGGTACTCGTCGACCGCTCGGGCTCGATGTTCTACTCGCGGCTCTCGGACCGCTCCGAGCTCAACCGGGCCGACGCGGCGGCGATCTTCGGCACGGCGCTCGCTCTGCGGGCGGCGGACGCGGATCTCGTCGAGTTCGGTACGTCGAGCAACCGGGTGAAGTACCGCAAGGGCGAGTCCGTGCTGAAGATCCTGGAGCGCTTCGGGGACCTGGGCGGCACCGACACCACGGACGCGGTGCGCCGGCACTACCGCAAGCACGACCGGGTGCTGATCGTCACGGACGAGCAGTACGCGCACAACCGCCACGGCGGCCCGACCGAGCAGGTACCGGCGCACATCCCGGTCTACACCTGGAACCTCGCCGGCTACCGCGCGGGCCACGGCCCGTCGGGCGAGGGGAACCGGCACACGTTCGGCGGCCTCTCGGACGCCGGCTTCCGGATGGTGCCGCTGCTCGAGGCCGCCCGGGACGCGGACTGGCCCTGGGCTGCCTGAGCCCCGAGCCGCATGAGCGTGGCCCGCACTTCACGGGGGTGCGGGCCACTTCGCTGTCTCCCAAGTGGCCCGCACTCTGTTCATCGGCAGAACTGACATCTAACATTTCAGTTCGTGGAGGCCATCCGACCGGTGGGCCGCACCCTGCTCAGGGACCGCGCCTACGCAGCCATCAGGGACGCCATCGTGACCGGCGAGATCGAGCCGGGCGCGGTGGTGCGGGACGCGGAGCTGGCCGAGCGCCTCGGGCTGTCCCGCGCGCCGGTCCGGGAGGCCTTCGCGCGGCTGGTGGACGAGGGGCTGCTGGAGAGCAAGCCGCAGAGCTACACCCGGGTGACCCCGGTCGTCGCCGCCGACGTACGGGACGCGGCGGCCGTCGTGGGGGCCATGCACGAGCTGGTGACGCGGGTCGCCGTGCCCCGGCTGACGGCCGCGGACGTGGAGGTCATGCGCGCCGCCAACGCCCGCTTCGCCACCGCCGTCACGGTGGGGGACGTGGACCTCGCCCTGCGGTCCGACGACGCGCTGCACGACGTGCTGGTGCGGGTGAGCGGCAATCGCGCGGCCGCCGCCACCGTCGCCCGCTACACCCCGCTCATCCGCCGTCTGGAACGGCAGCGCTTCGGTGAGGGCGGGAGCTGCCGCTCGGCGGGACTGCACGAGCGGCTGATCGAGGCGTGTGCCGCCGGCGACGTGGACCGGGCGGTCCGGGTCACGGCGGAGATCTGGCGGGGGCTGGAGGAGCTGGCCGCCGACTGAGTCGATCAGGGAGGACCCTATGTCCCTTGCTTCCTACGAGCGCTACCCCCTGCTCTTCGGACCCTCACCGGTGCACCCGCTGGAGCGCCTCACCGCCCACCTCGGCGGTGCCTCGCTGTGGGCCAAGCGGGAGGACTGCAACTCCGGGATCGCGTACGGCGGGAACAAGACGCGGAAGCTGGAGTACCTGGTCGCCGACGCGCTGGCCAAGGGCTGCGACACCCTCGTCTCGATCGGCGGAGTGCAGTCCAACCACACCCGCCAGGTCGCCGCGGTGGCGGCCCGCGCCGGGCTCAAGTGCGTCCTGGTGCAGGAGAGTTGGGTGGACTGGCCGGACTCGGTCTACGACAAGGTCGGCAACATCCTGCTCAGCCGGCTGGCCGGAGCCGAGGTGCGCCTGGTGCGGGCCGGATTCGGGATCGGCTTCAAGGAGAGCTGGGAGCTGGCGCTGAAGGAGGTCGAGGAGACGGGCGGCAGGCCGTACGCCATTCCCGCCGGCGCCTCCGACCATCCGCTCGGCGGTCTCGGCTTCGCGGGCTGGGCCTACGAAGTCGCCGAGCAGGAGCGCGAGTTGGGGGTTTTCTTCGACACCGTGGTGGTGTGCTCGGTCACCGGGTCGACCCAGGCCGGCATGATCGCCGGGTTCCGCGCGCTGGAGGAGGCCGGTGGACGGACCCGGCGCGTCATCGGCGTGGACGCCTCGGCCGCGCCCGCCCGGACCCGGGAGCAGATCGCGCGGATCGCCCAGGGCACCGGCCGCCTGATCGGCGTACGCGAGGAACCGGCCCTGGCGGACGTCGAACTGGACGAGCGGTATCACGCGGGCACGTACGGCATCCCCGACGAGACGACCCTGGCGGCGATGCGGCTCGCGGCACGGACCGAGGGGATGGTCACGGATCCGGTGTACGAGGGGAAGTCGATGGCCGGGCTGATCGACATGGTCGAGCGCGGCGAGATCGGGCGCGACGCGACGGTGCTGTACGCCCACTTGGGAGGGCAGCCGGCCCTGAACGCGTACAGCGCGCTGTTCTGACACAGGCGCCGGGCGCCCCGGTGCCGGGCGCCCCCGCTGCCGAGGGGCGCCCGGAAGGTCGCTAGAGCGCCTGGGCCGCGGGCTTGACCATGCCGCGGACCGTGCGGGACTTCACGAAGTCGCCCATGGCCGTCATCTCCCACTCGCCGGAGAACTGGCGGATGAGCTTGGCCATCATGACGCCGGTCTGGGGTTCGGCGGAGGTGAGGTCGAAGCGGACCAGCTCCTCGCCGGTCGTGCCGTCCATGAGGCGGCAGTAGGCCTTGGCGACCTCGGTGAACTTCTGGCCGGAGAAGGAGTTCACGGTGAAGACCAGGCCGGTGACGTCCTGCGGGAGGCGGCCCAGGTCCACGGTGATGACCTCGTCGTCGCCGCCGCCCTCGCCGGTGAGGTTGTCGCCGGAGTGCCGGATCGCGCCGTTCACGATCTGCAGCTTGCCGAAGTAGCAGCTGTCGATGTGGTTGCGCTGCGGGCCGTAGGCGATGACCGACGCGTCCAGGTCGATGTCCTTGCCGCGGTACGCCGGCTCCCAGCCGAGACCCATCTTGACCGAGGAGAGCAGCGGGCGGCCGCCCTTGATGAGGGAGACCGTCTGGTTCTTCTGGAGGCTGACCCGGCCCTTGTCGAGGTTGATCTTTCCGGCGCCCGGGGCGGGAGCGGGGGGCGCGGCCGGGGGCGGCGGGGTCGCCATCTGCGGGGCGGGCTGGGCGGGCGGGGCGACCGGGGGCTGCATGGTGGGCTGGGGCGGGGCGACGGGGGCGCTCGCCGGGGCCGGGGCCGGCTCCTCGACCGTCACGCCGAAGTCGGTGGCGATGCCGGCGAGGCCGTTGGCGTAGCCCTGGCCGACCGCTCGGGCCTTCCAGGCGCCGTTGCGGAGGTAGATCTCGACGATGACCAGGGCGGTCTCGGTGCCGAGCTGGGGCGGGGTGAAGGTGGCCAGGACGCTGTTGTCGTCGGCGTTGCGAATGGTCGCCGTGGGTTCGATGCCCTGGAAGGTCTGGCCGGGGGCGTCCGGGCTGGCGGTGACGACGATCTTCTCGATGCCGGGGGGCACGGTGGTGGTGTCGACCATGATCGCGTCGGGGGCGGAGCCGCCGCCCGAGCGGTAGGTGACACCCGGGCCGTTCGGCTGGTTGTAGAAGATGAAGTCGTCGTCCGAGCGCACCTTGCCGTCGGCGGTGAGCAGCAGGCCCGATACGTCGAGCCGCACCGGGGCGGCGACGTCCACCGTCACGCGCGCGGTGGAGAGAGGGATGTTCGAGCCGGGGGTCATAGCTGTCATGCCCCATTGAACGAGCGGGGCCGCTTTACCGTTCCCTTACCAGGGGACCGATCGGGGGATGGGGGGTCCGGGGCGCCGCCCCCGCCCCCCCCTGGCGGCTGCCGCCCCCCAGTGCCGGGAGTTCCCCCACGGCGAGATAGGAAGAGGGGGGGGGGGGGGAAGAGTGTTTTTTTTGG